>JAFUUX010000236.1 GCA_017471325.1 Lachnospiraceae bacterium
GATATCCTCAATACGGCCGTCATCGATCACGACAGCCACATGCTCATCCGTTACATCCGGCGTAAATTCATTCGCTTTAGGCGCTCTGGGCGCCCCCAACGTGGAACTGCCCAGCGGTGCCGTCACGGTGATCTTATCCAACAGATCCTCCACCACCGGCTCTGCCGCCTCCGCGTTCTGCAGTTCCGACTTGTTCAAAAGCGGCATCTGCTGCACGATCCCCGACGTCACACGTTCATCCGAACGGGAGGCACGGGCATTCATGGATGCCGTTTCCGCAATATCTATATTCTCTCTTTGTCCGACTTTTGCATATACCTCTGCCATACGCTCTCCGCTCCACATTCCCGCTCTTTACAGATGCCCCGAACAAACGGCTTCTGTCAGAAACGGTCTCCTGCTCTGCTGAATATAAATACAAATCTCTCCTGTCTTATTCTCCCTCGTAAGAAACCACACTGTCCAAGCGATAGCCGGCGATCTTTTCCCTTCCCTTCAGATCCGGCAATTCGATCAGTACACATATGCCTACCACTTCACCACCCAGTTTTTCCACCAGTTTGATCATTGCTTCGGTAGTACCGCCGGTAGCGATCAGATCATCGACGATCAGGATCTTTGATCCCGGTGCAAAACTGTCTAAATGGATCTCGATCTCCGTGCTGCCATATTCCAGGTCATATGCCTGTGAAGCTGTTTTCCCGGGCAGTTTTCCTTTTTTCCGGATCAGCACAAAAGGTTTGTGTTCCTTATAAGCCATAGGTGCGCCAAAGATAAATCCGCGGGATTCCGCACCGCATACTACATCATAATCCAGATCTTTCACCAGATCCAGCATGGAATCTACCGCCAGCTGCAGGCCGTCCGCATCCTGGATGAGTGTGGTGATATCACGGAACTGTACCCCCGGCTGCGGAAAATCCGGTATTGTTCTGATATAATCTTCGATCTTTTTCATCTCCTGCCTCCTATGAAAATAAAAGATACAGTATAGTTTACCATATTGTCCGCCGGATTTCAAATTCTAATCGCAAAAAAACAGCCGCCGGAGATTTTCCGGCGGCTGCCTTAAGATGATCCTCTTCTGTGCGTTCCGGGATGGTGATCAATACATACCCGGTGCGCCTGCGCCTGCCGGCATAGCCGGAGCGTCTTCCTTGATATTTGCTACTACGGATTCCGTGGTCAGCAGTGTGCTTGCTACGCTGGTAGCGTTCTGCAGAGCGCTTCTGGTCACCTTTGCCGGATCCAGGATGCCTGCTGCCACCATGTCCACATACTCTTCTTTCAGAGCATCAAAGCCTACACCGGCCTTGGACTCTTTCACCTTGTTGATGATAACGCTGCCTTCCAGACCTGCGTTGCTTGCGATATGTGCCAGCGGTGCTTCCAGTGCCTTCAATACGATGTTTGCACCGGTCTTGATATCGCCTTCCAGGGTTTCAGCCAGTTTTGCTACCTGCTTGGAAGCGTGGATGTATGCGGATCCGCCGCCTGCGATAACGCCTTCCTCTACTGCTGCACGGGTAGCTGCCAGAGCATCTTCCATACGCAGTTTTGCTTCTTTCATCTCGGTTTCCGTTGCAGCACCTACACGGATGACTGCTACGCCGCCGGAGAGTTTTGCAAGTCTTTCCTGCAGTTTCTCTTTATCAAAATCGGAAGTGGTCTCTTCGATCTGATGCTGGATCTGTGCTGTACGGGCTTTGATATCTTTTGCCTTACCTGCGCCGTCTACGATGATGGTGTTTTCTTTCTGTACTTTAACACTCTTTGCACGACCCAACTGCTCCAGTGTGGTCTCTTTCAGATCCAGGCCCAGTTCCTCGCTGATCACTTCGCCGCCGGTCAGGACAGCGATATCTTTCAGCATTTCTTTTCTTCTGTCACCATAGCCCGGTGCCTTTACTGCTACTACGTTAAAGGTACCGCGCAGTTTGTTGACGATCAGGGTGGTCAGTGCTTCGCCTTCCACATCCTCCGCAATGATCAGCAGTCTCTTACCGGACTGTACGATCTGCTCCAGCAGCGGCAGGATATCCTGGATATTGCTGATCTTCTTATCTGTGATCAGGATGTAAGGATCATCCAGTACTGCTTCCATCTTGTCCATATCTGTAGCCATGTATGCGGAGATATAACCACGGTCAAACTGCATGCCTTCTACCAGATCCAGTTCTGTCTTCATGGTCTTGGATTCCTCAATGGTGATGACACCGTTGTTGGAAACTTTCTCCATAGCATCCGCTACCATGTTGCCTACTTCATCATCCCCTGCGGAGATTGCCGCTACACGCGCGATCTGCTCTTTGCCTTTTACCTTAGTGCTCATCTTCTTGATGGCTTCCACAGCGCAATCCGTAGCCTGCTTCATGCCTTTTCTCATGATGATCGGGTTTGCGCCTGCTGCCAGGTTCTTCATACCCTCGTTTACCATCGCCTGTGCCAGAACGGTTGCTGTGGTAGTACCGTCACCTGCTGCATCATTTGTCTTGGTAGCCACTTCTTTTACCAGCTGTGCGCCCATGTTCTCAAATGCATCTTCCAACTCGATCTCTTTTGCGATCGTCACGCCATCGTTGGTGATCAGCGGTGTGCCATAAGTCTTGTCCAGTACTACGTTCCTGCCCTTAGGTCCTAATGTTACGCGAACCGTATCTGCCAGTTTATTTACGCCATTTTCCAAAGCCGCACGCGCTTCTGCGCCGTATTTGATCTCTTTTGCCATTTTATTTGCCTCCCTTATTTGATAACCGCTAAAATGTCATTCTGCTTTACGATGATGTATTCCTCATCTTCGATCTTTACTTCCGTCCCCGAATACTTGGAGTAGATGACCTCGTCACCCTTCTTGACCTCCATCTTTACTTCCTCTGTGCCGGGACCTACAGCAATGACCTGTGCCTGCTGCGGCTTCTCTTTGTTCTGACCCGGCAGTACGATGCCGGATTTTGTGGTTTCCTCTGCAACCAGCTGCTTTAATACAACCCTGTCGCCCAATGGTACTAACTTCATGACTTATTGCCTCCTTTTGAATAAGATACTTTTTCTGGTCTGTTAGCACTCATTTTGATTGAGTGCTAAATTCTGATTGATATAATAGTAATTTTTGTTTTTCTTCGCAATATGATATTTTTTTCTATTTTTCACATTTTCTCTTTTTTTCTCGATATTTCTTTTAGATTTTCCGTTTTTCTCTATTTTTTATATTTTTCTTTCTGTCCATCGGTCTTCTTTCTGCAGGTCGATATCACAAAACATCACAAAATGTTGTATAAAATTTATGTAAACAAATCACCCGAAAATTCATTTTTTACTTCACAATTTCACAAAAAAATGCTATACTGAACCTGTATAATACACCAAAGGAGAATCCGGCTTTGAACAATATTAAGCATTATGTCAAAGAAATTATGAATGGTAATGCTTTTTTCTCTGAGCAGCTGATCCATCGTTTTTCTGTTTATATTTTTTCCATTTTACAGTTTATTCTTGCTTTTTTGTTTTTATTTTCCAGATCCTATATATTGATGTTTTTATACATACTCTTTCCCCTGGCTTATACTTCCATTGCCTTCCCTTTAATAGAGAAGAAAAAACTGCTGGAAACTTATATCACAACCCATATCGAGATCCTGATCCTGGTCTTTGTAACGAATGTCATGATCGGATATGAGTGCGGTTTCAATATCTACCTGTTTGGTTCCATTACCGCTTCTTTTTACTATACATTCATGAACCAGGATAAGCAGTCTTCCAAAGAGATCTGCGAGAACAACGGCCGCGGCAAAAAAGCCAAAACTTCCAAAAAGGTTTTTCTGCCGCTGGTGCTGACAAGTATTTCCATCATCAGTTTTCTTGTCAATTACGGCATATCCAAATTCCTTCCGGCGTTTTATCCTGTAACGAATCCCGTCTGGAATACCATATTTTACACTTTCAACATGATCGTTGTGTCCGCGATCATACTGACCTTTTCCTATCTCTTCGTCTGGGAACTGGAGAACCGCCAGCGCGTACTGGCTACCCAGAACGAGCGGCTGGATGAACTGGCACATAAAGATCCGCTGACGCATCTTTTGAACCGGCGCAGCATGGACCAGATGATCGTACAGCGCATGGAGCAGCTGAAAACTTCCGGCAAGCGCTTCACGATGATCCTGGGGGATATCGATGACTTCAAGAAAGTAAATGACACATACGGACATGATGCCGGTGATATGGTACTGGTCGCAGTGGCGGACACCATCATGCACACCGTGCGCAGTGACGATGCGGTATGCCGCTGGGGCGGTGAAGAGATCCTGATCCTTGTACACGATCCTCTGGAAACCGCTTCCATTGCCGCTGAGCGCATCCGCCAGAATGTTGAAAAGATTGAAGTTCCTTTTGAGGATAAGAAGATCAGCATTACCATGACCTTTGGCATCGCGGAATCCATCCCCGGCTACCGTATCGAACATCTGGTACAGCAGGCGGACGATAAACTGTATTACGGCAAAAAACACGGCAAAAACCAGCTTGTCGCAAATCTGCCTGAAGAAAACGCAGGCTGACCGCATTGCTTCCGCCCCACGCTTCTGCCGCCCTTTTCTCTTAAAGAACCGCCTTTCCTGAAATTCTTTTTTATCTTAATGTTTTGAAGAACTACTTTTTTCTTGCAATTCTTTTTCTAATCTGTATAATTGAAAAGACGCATGTTTTCATAACAAACCATCAGGAACGATTGTATCCAATCATTGTAAAAGAAGGAGTGTATTACCATGATCGCAGCAAACAATGTCACTTACCGCGTCGGCAAAAAGGCGCTTTTTGAAGATGTCAACATCAAGTTTACCGAAGGCAACTGCTATGGCCTGATCGGTGCCAACGGTGCCGGCAAGTCCACTTTTTTAAAGATCCTCTCCGGCGAACTGGATACCACCAACGGTGAGATCACCATCACACCCGGACAGCGCCTTTCCGTATTGGAACAGGATCATTTCAAATATGATGAGTATTCTGTCATGGATACCGTGATCCTGGGCAATCAGCGCCTCTACGAGATCATGAAGGAAAAAGATGCCATCTATATGAAAGAGGATTTTACCGATGAAGACGGCATCCGTGCCGGCGAACTGGAAAGCGAGTTTGCGGAAATGAACGGCTATGAGGCGGAGGCGGATGCCGCCACGCTCTTAAACGGTCTGGGGATCGACACTTCCCTGCATTACAGCATGATGAAAGACTTAAACGGCAGCGAAAAGGTGAAGATCCTGCTGGCCAAGGCGCTCTTTGGCAACCCGGACATCCTGCTGCTGGACGAGCCGACCAACCACCTGGATCTCGATGCCATCGCCTGGCTGGAGGAATTCCTGATCAATTTTGAGAACACTGTCATCGTGGTCTCCCATGACCGTTACTTCTTAAATAAAGTATGTACTGCCACGGCAGATATCGATTACGGCAAGATCCAGCTCTATGCCGGCAACTATGACTTCTGGTATGAATCCAGCCAGCTGCTGATCAAGCAGATGAAGGAAGCCAACAAGAAAAAGGAAGAAAAGATTAAGGAACTGCAGGAGTTCATCTCCCGTTTCTCTGCGAATGCTTCCAAATCAAAACAGGCGACCTCCCGTAAGCGCGCGCTGGAAAAGATCCAGCTGGATGAGATCAAACCCTCCAGCCGTAAGTATCCTTATATCGATTTCCGTCCCGACCGCGAGATCGGCAATGAAGTACTCTTTGTGGAAGATTTATGCTACAAGGCAGAAGACGGTACCCTGCTGCTCAACCATGTTTCCTTTACCATGGGACATGATGACAAGATTGCTTTTGTGGGCGGCAACGAGCAGGCCATCACTGCACTCTTCCGGATCCTGGCCGGGGAACTTGAGCCGGATTCCGGTTCCTACAAATGGGGCGTGACCACCTCTCAGGCCTATTTTCCCAAGGATAACACAAAAGAATTTGACAATGACTATACCATCACCGATTGGCTCATGGGCTACTCTCCCGTCAAGGATGTGACTTATGTACGCGGTTTCCTGGGACGCATGCTTTTCCCCGGGGAAGACGGTGTAAAAAAAGTCAAAGTCCTCTCCGGTGGTGAAAAGGTACGCTGCCTGCTCTCCAAGATGATGATCAGCGGCGCAAACTGCCTGATCTTTGACGAGCCGACCAACCACCTGGATATGGAATCCATCACCGCGCTGAACAACGGCGTATTAAAATTCCCGGGTGTCGTGCTCTTCTCCTGCCATGACCATCAGTTTGTACAGACTTCCGCAAACCGCATCATCGAGATCCTGCCGGACGGCACCATCATCGATAAGGTAACAACGTATGACGAATATCTGGCAAATGATGAAATGGCCAGAAAGCGCACCATCTATCAGGCGCAGGTGGAGGAAGACGAGAATTGAGTACGAAACTCTTCTTTTTTGATCTGGACGGTACTTTACTGAATACCGAAAAACAGATCACGCCGGACACCTATGCTGCCCTGCGGGAATGGCATGCCCACGGACACCGCATCGCCATCTCCTCCGGCCGGCCGCTGCGCAGCATTGTGGATACGATATATGAACAGCATCTGGATGTCTTTTCGCCTTACGCGATCGCCTTTAACGGCGCACAGATCCATGCGCTGGCTGACGGAAGGGATATCTGTAAAAAAACGCTCACACTGGCGCAGGTCTTAGTCATAAGCCGGATGGTTCGCGAAGCCGGCCTGTACTGTCACACCTATGACGATCAGGATATCCTTACGCCAAAGGACGGTGAGGAACTGCATTACTATACCCGTGTGGTGCGCATCCCGTTCCGGCTGTTGCCTGATTTTCCGGATGGTGTAACAGAGCGCCCCTGCAAGATGCTCTGCATCGACCTGCGGGGGCCGGATGTACTGGACCGTCTCGCCGGACAGATCCGCGTCTCCGATGCGCTGGGCGGCAATATCACCGCCATGCGCTCCAATGACAATTATTTAGAGATCTTCCCATCGGATGCCGGAAAAGGCGCCGCCGTAACCGCACTGGCAGAGCATCTGCGGATTTCCCGAAACGATACGTTTGCTGCCGGTGATGCGCCGAATGATATCTCCATGCTTGAGGCCGCAGGCTGCGGTGTGGCGATGTGCAGCGGCCATGCACAGACCATTGCTGCGGCAGATGTGGTCACCGCCGCGGACAATGACCATGACGGCCTGGCGCCTGTCTTACGTGCAAATTTGACATAATTTCCAAAAAAGGGTATACTGGTTCATGTGTTTCATTATATGCAATACCAAAAAAGAGAGGAGATAAACAATGAAAATCTGTCCGAAATGTAACCATCAGGTTCCGGATGACGCTGCATTTTGTAATGAGTGCGGCACAAAAATGGATACGGCTGCCGCAGCCACACCCGCACCCGTCATTCCCGAAAATAACGCACCCGCAGAGACGCCGCAGCCTGCCGCAAACAATGCAGGTGCTGCTTTTAATGCTGCTCCTGCTGCCGACGCCTACAGCGCACCGCAGAATGACAGCATTCCTGCCGGCGCATCTACGGCTCCTGATGCAGCAGTTTCCAAAAAACCGAAAAAAACAATGATCATCGGGATCGCTGCTGTTGCAGCCGTGGTCGTGATCGCACTCATCCTGATCCTGGTGCTCGCCGGCGGCTCATATAAAAAACCCATCCGGAATCTGGTCGGACTGGCAAATAAAAGAAGCCAGAATGTCACCGACTATCTGGACTGTGTGACACCTGCCTTTGTCGGCAGCAGTTACAAAAGTTTTCTGGGATGCTTAAAAGGCGGGGATGCCAAAAAGGAACTCGACAAAGGACTGGGCGACATATTTGAAGATACCTTTGATGACTTTGAGGATGATTACGGCAAAAACTGGAAGATCTCGATCGAGTGGCGTGATGCCGACAAACTCTCTTCCAAGAAACTGAAAGATATCCAGGAAAACTGGGAAGAACTGGCCGATGCTCTGGCCGATCTGGACCTGGACGATGAAGATACCTGGGAATCGCTGGCGGATCTGCTGGATGACGAATATGAAACGACGCTCGATACAAAACAGTTTGCAAAACTCGCAGGCAAACTGGTCGACCAGATCGAGAATGCAAAGATCACTGCGGGTTACGAAGTGGAAATCAAACTGACCATCCAGGGCAAGGACGATAAGGATACCGCCAAACTGACCTTGAACGTGATCAAAGTCAACGGCAAGTGGATCATCGATCCGATCTCCTTTGCCGGCGAGGAAGGATATTCCACCTCTTATCTGATCCATATGCTGAAGTACATGTGATCCGTTGCTCATGATATAAAAAGCGGTTCTGTAAAAGAGCCGCTTTTTTTACTTTATAGGAAATTCCTCTGGAATTTCCATAAAGCAAAAAGCCCTCCGGGCGGGATGCGCACTCGCGCGTGAGGAAAATGTTGCTATCGCAACCGCGCTCGGCGCGAGCGTTCTGCAAGCAGAACGCTTTTTTCCCTGATGATCTCCAAGCCCTGTCCCTGCTGCTTATGCATCCACGACCAGATATCTTCCGTCCCCTACCGCAAATACTTCTTCCGCCTGCTCGATCTCCTCTTTGCTCATCTCCGTGATATCCATGCCGGTATCGTCCAGATAGTCCATCACTTCCTCGATGCTGTTTACCACCACTGCCAGGGCTTCTTTAAGAAATTCCTCCGCCTCTTCCGCCGTCTCTGCGACCGGCTCCGGAAAGAGTTTTCCCTGCTGCTTCAGAAATGCTTCCAGAACTTTTTCATCATACACATTTTTCATTTTCTTTTTCTCCTTTAGCACTCTCAATTTTTCACTGCAAACTTCCCCAGGTGTTCCGCCAGCGCTGCTGCCGGCAGGCCTACCACATTGTCATAGTCCCCGTCATAACGTTCGATGTAACGCCCGAACATCCCCTGAATCGCATAAGCGCCGGCCTTATCATCCCCTTCCCCGGTGTCCGCATATGCCTGTATCTCCTCTTCGCTCATCGGCTTTACATAGACATCCGTCCCCACATAAAAGGACTCGCTCTTTTCCCTCGGCAGTGTGATCAGCGTCACGCCGGTATATACCTGGTGCGCCCGGCCGCTGATACGCCTGATCATCGCTCTGGACGCATTGCGGTCTGCCGGCTTGCCCAGCACCTCACCGTCAACTGCCACTAAAGTATCCGCCGCGATGATGCAGTATTCCTCCTCCCTGCCCTGCTGCTTTACAAGCGCTGCCGCAGCTTCTGCCTTCCTGCGGGAAAGTTCCAGCACGATCTGCGGCGGCGGCAGTTCTCCATGCGCTTCCGATACTTCCGAAACCAGAATCTCATATTCCAGCCCCATACGCGTCAGGATCTCTTTCCTTCTGGGCGAGCCGGAAGCCAGTATGTATTTCATCCCTCTCCCTCCCCTTTTGCCGCGGTATCATTCTCATTCACCGACTCC
>JAFUUX010000237.1 GCA_017471325.1 Lachnospiraceae bacterium
AAGCGCAATAAATAATTGCGCTTACTATAACGCTCCGCGAGGATGCGCACGGATTTTGTAAGGAAATATGCCGCTTTCAGCGGCCAAAATCCGGCGCAGTAAACGACAAAACGAAAATAGTTTTGTCGTTTACTATAGTTTCAATATCTCGGCACGCAGGCTCTCGCTGCGCTCCGAAACCATCATGCTGCTGCTGAGGCGCTGATACTCCGCACTCCCGAAGTTTGCGATAAAGCGTGAGGCCGTGCTGCTGGCCGTCAGCCTGGTCAGCAGGATCAGCAGTTCGTTCCCTTCCGCAAACGCCCTCTCTGAAAACGCAAAGAGTGCCTTTAACTCTGCCGAACACTCTCCGGTGCTGCGCTGCAGCTCTTCCAACGCTTTCTGATAGCGCGCCGCGGCAGCCGCAAAACTCCCTGCCCCGTCCACGGCACCGGACGCGTTCATCGCATGCAGGATCTCTTCCAAAAAAGCATCCGTGCGGATCTCCTGCCTGCGCTGCGCATCCGATAAAGCCCCGCCGGCAGACAGTTTCCTGCGCTGCTGCCTCCGGCTGTCCAGGCCTTTATGCAGGATCTGTACCAGGGATTCCGCCGGCACTCCCTGCGCCGCCTGTACTTTCATCCCTTTTAGTAATGGCTGCGCCTGCGTCAGCACATCTGCCTGCGCCAATACCTCCTGCATATCCGCCTCCACGCGGTCCGTGAGCATCCCCAGCAGCGAGATCCGCTCATCAAAGCGTGCCCCCTGCGCCCGCCTGACCGCTGTGGCATCCGCACCGCCCTTTAAGATCTCCGTGATACGGTAATCCCGCTTATACTTATTAAACAGTTCATAATACGCCGCAAATTCCTTGACTACTTTTTCATGATGCAGGTATTGGCCGATCAGTGCCTCGTCCACAGCCAGCCCCTCCTCCTCGTAAAGCTGCAGTATCTCCGAGAGATCCTCCCAGCCGCGTGCCGTCACATAACTGCGCCCCTTTGCCGTCAGTTCCATCACATAGAAATGCTCCCTGTGGATCTCCAGATAGTTCAGCACTGCCGCGTGCAGGCGTTTTTCCGCTGCATACTGCTGCCAGGCCTTCAGATCCGGTTCCACTTCCACCAGTTTCATGCGGTCCATGGTCACCACGTCAAACTCCCTCACCATGCGGTTATACTCCGGCGGATTGCCTGCGGTGACGATCACCCATCCCTCCGGAACCGCATGCCGCCCAAAGATCTTGTACTGTAAAAACTGCAGCATGGACGGGAATAAGGTCTCGGATACGCAGTTGATCTCGTCCAGAAACAGGATGCCTTCTTTTATGCCGCTCTCTTCCATCGTCTCATAGACCGACGCGATGATCTCACTCATGGTATATTCCGAAACAGAATAGTCTGCCCCGCCATACTGCTTCTGCGTGATAAAAGGCAGTCCCAGCGCCGATTGCCTGGTATGGTGCGTCATGGAATAACTGACCAGCGCGATGCCCAGTTCCTGCGCCACCTGCTCCATAATGGCGGTCTTGCCGATGCCGGGTGCCCCCAGCAGAAATACCGGCCGCTGCCGCACCACCGGGATACGGTAGGTACCATATGCGTCCTTTTTCAGATATAATTGTACCGTATTTTTGATCGTCTGTTTTGCCTGGCTGATATTCATGCCATTTCCTCCAAAACCTTTCCCTATGTTTCCGCCGGAAGCACTCTCTTGATTTCTGACGCCTTTTCTTCCAATGCCTCTTCCTCTAATGCCTCTTCTTCCAGCGTCTCTTCCTCCAGCACCACCTTCATGCTCCAGGATGGCACCGGTCCTCTGGTATCATCTTCATTTAAAAAGGCAAAGATCACATCATACGGCGGTTTTGCGGCAGGATAGATGCCAAAACCGTCCGTAAAGTAGATCAGCCCCTTTAAGTTTTCAAATTCGCCCTGCTCCTGCAATTCCTCCACATAAGCAAAGACCGGGCGGAAATCCGTGCCGCCAAAACCTCTGATATGCAGGTCATCCAGATAGGCATCCAGTTCTCCTTTCGCGCTGATCTTCACATCGCTCCGGATCGCGCTGTCACACTGCAGGATATGGATATTGATCTTCTGAAAGAAATTTTCCGCCTCCATAAGCATCTCAAAGGTCCTGCGCAGGAACGCTTTTACAATGGCGCCGCTGCAGGACGCCGAAGTGTCGATCGCGATCACAAACTCTTTGACACGCTTCTCCTCCCGGTACTCTAACGGCTCTACCAGCGGCAGGTTGCCATAGTTTGAAAGACCATAGGTATAATAAATATAATCGTATTCGTCCTCATTGACACCCATCTGCTCTCCCATGACCATAAACCGCCTGAGGATCGCGTGATAATCATAGCGCTCTTTTGTGGAATCCTCAAGGCTTTCTTTCAAAGCCGCCCCCACCCCTCTGGCATCCGTAAAGGATTTCAGTTCCGCACGGATCCTGCGTGAGATCTGCTGCCAGTCCTCCTCCGTCATCTCCAGCCGCTCGGCTGTCTTCCAGTAAAAATGCACATCCCGCGTAAAACTGCGCCGGTAATCCGCGAGCGTGCGCTCCGGCAGCCGGTTCTGCCGGAAATAACGGTAAAGTTTATCTGCCGTCAGTCCTCCCGCATCCTGCCTGAGCACTTTGAGTTTTCCGGGCAGTTCCGGATCCGTATCCAGGCGCACAGCGTCCAGTTCCAGTTCCACGATCACCGCCTCCACCGCGATATCCACGGCCAGATCCCAGACCTCCTGATCCAGCCTGTCATAGCCGTAGATATGCCCGAAGACGCAGTGCAGCAGGCTGTGCAGGCAGACGCGGGATAGAGCTTTCGGCGAAGCCTTATACAGCCGCAGCACATACAGCGGATCGTAATAGAGTCTTGCTCCATCGGTGGCCAGGCCATCCAGCCCCCAGCGTTCCTCCGGCTGCAGCTGTGCCAGTGCCCTGTCCAAAAAGCGCAGATGGATCAGCAGGCCGTCCCTTGCCAGGGATACCGCCTGTGCCGCCAGACGCGCGATCTGTTTTGTTTCCGTTTCCGGCACGGTTCCTTTGATCGATGCCAAGTCTTCCCCTTCCATTTTCAGCACAGTTCCTTTGAACGATGCCAGGTCTTTCCTTTATGTCGCTCTATGATCTCCTTTGCATACCGTAATACAGCATCGGTCAGCATCCTTTTGTCCGCATGGTTATTTCAATGCTTCCCATTCAAACAGGACATATCCGGCTTTACCGCCAGGAAAATTCATAAACTTTTCCTCTTTTCCTACGATACAACTCCCCGGTCACAGTTCTGTTTCATCATAACATAAAACACCCCCCGCGACAAGGCGGGGGATGATCTGTACAGTTCCGATTCACGATAATTGCTATTTTCTGCTAAAAACTGCCGCTAACGCACCGACAGCTAAAAAACTCACAATAATCGAAAATATCCATCCACGATACAAAAATACCTTAAACATTTGTTTCCTTACATGCTACCTTCCGAAGATAACAGCCAAAACGATCGGCAATATAAACAGAGTGATCCCCGCCCATTCCCGTTTCAACTTATAAATGACCAGAGAAACCACCGCGCCTGCTACAGCACATTCTCCGGCCGGTACGCTCCCATGCAGGATCCAGTATATTGCGATCCCCCATGCGAGCCAACCCATAAAGATTGCCGCAAAACTCATCGTTTTCTCATCTTCACGTATTTCTTTTGCACTGCCGCCCTTACGCCTGCGATCTCCCCTGCCATTATCAATGCACCAGTCATAAAAAGACCTGTGACTCCCCTGATCCACAGCCGTTACATAGGCACTGATATTTCTCTTTGTAGCGTAATTTCCTTCGCCGTTTCCCACCATGTAGCGTGCCAGTTCCTTTAACTCCTGCGGCGTGGCATTCATCCCCTGCCCCCTCGCCTTATTGTATAACAGCTCCACCTTGCGTGATTTAGTCATGTTACCCCCCCTTTGCAAAATTAGCGTCCGGCCGTGCCATCTGTATATACACTGATTGGCCTGTATCAATAGCGACATCCCTATCATTCAGCAATAATCTCCGATCTTCAGGCAATCCCCCAATAATTCATCGTATAACCATGTACTTGCATAAACAGAACGATCTACATTTCGAGCTAAAAACAATATTCCATTCTCTGTCATATAATGGGAAGCTCCAAATCCCTCAATCCTCCCTAAATCGAGGGGATATCTTGCCGTACATTTTCCGCTTCTTTCAAACATGCATATATCTGCATATATTGTAGTATCATTTTTACTCATCTTAACAGATATACGTCTTCCGTCAAAACATAACGAATCATAACCGCCTTTTCCAAAATGATCCGGAAGTTCAGGCCATTTCCACAAATCCACCTTTTCACCGCTGCTGTTTATGCCGATTATCATAGAATGCTCAGACAACGGTTCATTTTTATCCAGATAATAAACTATATCTCTTTCCAGTGAAACAAAAACTACATTCTTTCCTCTTATCCCCGGAAAACGTTTAGATAATTTTTCGCTTTCTCCCGTAATAACATTAAAAATAACCTCATTATCAAATACAATCTCTGTATCTGTAAATGAAGTTATCTTTCTGGATATCTTTGTCAGAGTATACACTTGTCCACTATTAATATCAAACACTTTATATGCGGTACAAAACTGATCATGAAAAATAACTCTGTCCCGAAATGCGATACAGCAAACAATTCGACGGTCTACATCTATTTGTGGTTTAAAGCAGTACCTTTTCCCGTTCTCCAGATTTATCCAACGAATCTCTCTGCCCGTTGTATAAAAGACTCTCCCTCTTGAAATACTAAGCAAACACCCTCCATATGCCATTAAATCGATACAAGAATTACCCCATTCTTGCACATAGCGAAACGAATCCATTACCTCTATCGTGCCTACACCCAGCTTGTAGCGGCAAAGATTTATTGTAACACCATATTTTTTAATCTCATTGCTGTCAATGTAATAAATATAACCTCGATATTCAATAACATTATATCTTGAATATACCTTCAGCTCATGAACATCTTGTGCATTAGGCTGACAACCATAAATCGCAACTCCATTCGCTATTTCATATATATCCGGCGGGGTGGCAATATTTTTTTCTTTGGGTATTTGTACATTTATTTCTGTGGCTGTCCGCTCTGCCTTATGCTCACTTCCAATACCCTTTTCAATTCGCTCCAGGTTTTTCTTCTTATCGCTTGTAGAAAAACCCGTTTTAATCGCTATATTCTTTTCTTA
>JAFUUX010000238.1 GCA_017471325.1 Lachnospiraceae bacterium
AACGACAAAACTATTTTCGTTTTGTCGTTTACTGCGCCGGATTTTGGCCGCTGAAAGCGGCATATTTCCTTACAAAATCCGTGCGCATCCTCGCGGAGCGTTATAGTAAGCGCAATTATTTATTGCGCTTACTATAAAAAGCCCCTGAACCGGAGCACCGGATCCAGGGGCTTTTTTCTGCCCGGTCATGTATTTGCACATGATCGCACAGTTTGCAATTTATCCTCTGTGACCGCCGCCGCCATGACTGCCGCCGCCACCGCCACCACCGCCGCCGCCGCTGCTGCCGGAAGACCTGGGGCTGTACTTCCTGTCGGTGTGCGTCAGCACCATCTTGGTGTCTGTCAGCAAAAACTGGCTGCGCAATCCGCTCAGCACTTCCTGATCCGTCGCCTTCTTTTTCTTATTAAATGCCGATACGATGATGAAATTGATCAAAAGCGCCAGGATCAGTGCCAGCAGGGCGCTGGTCACATATTTCATGGGTTTGGCGATCTTTTCACCGTTCAGCAGCTTCAGGATCTGCACAAACGCCTCATTTGCATAACCGTAGTAATTCCTGGTACCGTCATAGCCGTAATAATTGCTCCCGCTGGCCGCCTTTCTGGTGACCGATATCGCATTATCCGCTATGGTAGACGCGTAAGATGACGTGATCGGACTGCTGTGCATTTTATTGAATGCCTCGATCCAGAGCGTACAGCCGCCCTGCTTATCGTCATCCAGGATAATGGCTACAATGACACCATCCGAGTATTCCGAAAAAAACGAAGTATACGCCTTCACAGCCATGTGCCGGGATCTGCTGTCATCCGCATAGCCGGAACAGATATCGGAATAGAAAAATGCATTTCCGTACTGCGTGACCTCGATGGCCGAATCCATAACAGAACGCTCATTTTCAGTTTCCAGCACATCGGCGCCATCCAGCAGGATCGCCGTATAACCGGTATCGGGATTCTCGTATAGCAGGAATCCATCCTCCGAGATTTCCTCACCCTCTGCCCGCACAAACATGGAACACTGCAGCAGGATCAGCAGCCCCAAAGCAGCGATCCAGCCTTTCCTTACTATCCGATCAATCCTGCGCACTGTCATCACCTCCCTTACGGTTGAGCTGCGGCAGCGGCCGCGTGGTAAGCAGATTGTACTGCTCCAGAGCCATCAACTGTCCCAGCAGTGTGCCCGCAAAAAGCGCGATCACACCCAGATAATACCAGAAATTGTTTACCGGATCCGCAAAGATCACTAGGGCACCATACAGCGTGGCTGCAAAGATCAGCCATATCCCCAGTAGAAGCGGTTCTGTCTTTTCCTTCACGATCATCTTGATCTTTGCCGTATTGGATGCATTGATCACAACCAGCACGATAGAGATGAGCAGTGCCAGGAATCCCCTGCCCGTATTTCCCGTACTGAACAGGGCAGAGGCTATCATGGAACCCATCGGTCCCATAAACACGGCGATCGCAAATACGATCAGGATCAGGCTGCCTGCCTTTTCCTTCTCTTTCTTTTTCCTGTCCGCTTCCTTTTTGTGCTGCTGGAAAGTGATCCTGTCATACTTGCTCAGATAGCCTTTGTCATTTATGTGCATATCCCGGATACCGACCTTTTTGATCGTCCCCATCAGCAGCAGCACGGAAATGATGGAAAAAACCTCTGCCAGCAATACCAGCGCCGAAGGCATCATGGTCGGCAGCAACAGCAGCAGCGCAAAGATCGGGACCGCCATCACCAACGCCGAGAGCAGGAACTTCTTCTTATCCACCGGCAGGTCACTCACCAGCCGCCCGGTCTGTCCGTTCACCACGGCATACGCCACACGGTCATTCTTCCGGTAAGACAAGAACCACACCGGGAAAAAGGCAGTATAAACGCCGTCATGCCGGGTATCTACCGCCGGATGGATGAGATTCTTCTGGTTTTCCGAAAAAGTCACCCCCGGAAACGCGTTCTGTTTTTTGATCGACTCAAAGATCCGGTCCCGCCCGAAATGCAGCGCGTCTTCTTCATATACATGATATGACACATCCTGCAGGTCCGCGTAAAACCCGCTTAAATACGCCGGTGAGAAATCCACCATGGCGTGTGCGTCATAGGGTGCGATCTGTTCACTGAAATGATCGTCAAAAGATGATGACGCATCATAGGAAAGCCCCTTGTAAAAAGCATCCACGCGCCCCGAGCAGTTATAATGCTCCGTAAAAACATAATCTCCCCTGCGGTAACTGTGCGTACCGACCATCATCAGCCCGGAATAGTACATCACATCATACCCCCAGTAAGGCATGTAGATCCCGCGGAAATGATCCAGGAATTCCGGATCCTTCAATTCCTTCGGTGCAAAAAATGCTTTTTTCACATTATTCAGATAGTACTGCTTGCACGCGTTTTTATTTACACGAAAGGGGATCACATACTTTGGGTACTTCATCTTTGCCACGCGGGACTGCAGCATGACATTGGAACCACAGAAACTGCAGAAGCCGTTCACCGACTCATCTGTGGAATAGATGCTGCCGCCGCATTGCGGACAGTTGTATGCGATCACTTCCAGTTCTTCCGCATTTGCCGTCGGATCATAGTCCTGAAACGCCTGCTGCATGCCGCCGGAAAACAGATCCTGCTGCATATCCTGTGCCATGCCCGTCATGCCTGCGCTCTGCTGCATGGTTCCGAGTGTCACCGTGCCGGCCGGTATGGCTCCGTATCCGGACATTGCCCCCGCCTGCGGCGCTGTTCCCATTGCACCCATCGGTGCCGCTGCCGGGATCGCGCCGGACGTCCCCACATGCGACGTTGCTCCCATTGCACCCATCGGCGCCGCTACTGCTGCCGCTACCGGGAATGCGCCGGACGTCCCCGCCTGCGGCGCTGCTCCCATTGCACCCATCGACGCCGCTACCGGGATCGCGCCGGACGCCCCCGCCTGCGGCGCTGCTCCCATCGCACCCATCGGCGCCGCTACTGCTGCCGCCACCGGGAATGCACCGGACGTCCCCGCCTGCGGCGCTGCTCCCATCGCACTCATCGGCGCCGCTACCGGGATCGCGCCTACCGATGCAAAACTGCCGCCACCGCTGCCCTGCTGCGCAAAAGCCGGCTGTGACACGCCGCCCTGCTGCGGGCCGGCCATCCCCTGTGTGCCGGAAGCGAAACTGCCGCTTACGCTGCCATAACCACCGCTGCCCTGACCTGCAAACCCTCCGCCGATGCCACCCCCCGCCTGCGAAAAGGCATTGTTCCCGCCCGCCTGCTGCGCGGACGGCCCATACTGCATCTGCACCGGTGCCGCCACATCCTGTGCGATCCCTTCCTCCTTCTGCGCATAGACGGCAGAGATCCTTTCCTCCTCTGCTGCCGCGCCAAAATCCGTATAGGTCTTCGGATCCACTTTGGCTCCGCAAAACGGGCACGCCAGCATCTGGGATGCAATGTCAAACTTCATCTCCGCATTGCAATTCGGACATGCATTCATTTTTCCGCCCCCTCTCCCTGTATTCTGAAAACGCTTTACAAAAACCCCCTGCATCTTCAATCCGTCATCTGACTGTACTGAAAATACAGGGGGCATTCCCTCAAAACATCTTATCCTTCCCTGTGATCAGGTACCGGTAATGCTCTGCCGGCTTACAGCAGACTGTGTCTCAACTCATCCGCACTCTTTGCGCTTAAATAAGCCGGTGCGATATCAAAGATGGTCTTGCAGCCGCTCTGCCCTTCCTCTGACAGGCGGTACGCTGCCCTGGCATACGCCGTGATCACCGATCCGGTAAATTCCGGATTGGAATCCAGTTTCAGATTATATTCAATGATATGCTTATTTTCCTTCTCCAGCCCGGTCACGCCGCTGCGGATCACAAAGCCGCCATGCGGCAGCCCGCTGTGCTCTGCCTTCAGTTCTTCTTCCGAAATAAAGTGCACCGTGGTATCATAATCCGCAAAGTAGTTCGGCATTTCCTTGATCTCTTTTTCGATCCGCGCCTTGTCAGCACCTTCCTCTGCCACCACATAACACTCTCTCGTATGCATCTGCCGGGTGGTCAGTTCCGGATTTGCCCCGCTGCGTACCTGCTCTACGGAAGCCTCTACCGGCACGGTATACTGGCGCGCATCCTTAACACCCTCGATCCGGCGGATCGCATCGGAATGTCCCTGGCTCACGCCGCGCCCCCAGAAGGTATAATGCTTTCCTTCCGGCAGTACCGCATCCGATACCATGCGCACCAGGGAAAACATGCCCGGATCCCAGCCGATGGAAATAATACCTACCTTGCCGCCCTTCTTTGCTGCCGCATCCACATTTGCAAAATGCTCACCGATACGTGCATGGGTATCAAAACTGTCTACCACGTTAAAGAGTTCCGCGTACTTCGGCGTCTGCTCCGGCAGATCCGTCGCACTGCCGCCGCCCAGTACCAGCACATCGATCTTATCCTTCCACTCCGCGATACTGTCCACATGGCACACCGGCACCCCCTCCGTGCGCAGTTTTACAGCGGCCGGATCACGCCTGGTAAATACTGCGGCCAGTTCCATATCCGGGTTCTGGCGGATCGCGCTCTCTACGCCTTTTGACAGATTGCCGTAACCTAAAATACCGATTCTGATGCTCATTGTTTTTCCTCTCTTTCCGATATGTGTTATAGTTTATCATAAATACGCCCCCTTTTCCAGCATTTTGGGGGTGCGCCCATGCACTTTTCAAGTGCATGCAAAAAACTTTTTAAGCAAAATACAGCCTGCTGCACACCGCCGCAGTCCCGTCCTCTTTGACCACCAGCACGCGCCAGCCGTCTTCGTCCCTGCAGCGTAATATGCGCAGGTTCTCCCCGTAAAAACACTGGCTGCGATAATGTATCTCCAGATCCTTTACCATATGCCCCTCATGCTCCTCAGGTGTAAACGCATCCAGCAGAAGCGGGATGTAACGCTGGTTGTTCATGTGCCGGTTGTTGTCCAGATCGGTGTAATGGACTGTATACAGGTACCGCTCCTCCATGCCTTCCGTATCCTGCGGGATGCGGCTGAAAGGTGCCGTGGCGTTTTCCCTCACCAGCGCTGCCTCCATGGGAAACCGGATCCGCTCCAGCCTTGCAATGCGTTTGCTTTCCATATCCACAAGACAACTCTCCAGCCGCCCCTGCGCCACCAGCCGCCCCTGGTAACGCATCTCCACCGCATGATGCACGGCTACGGAATGTTTGGCCGGTTCTGCCCAGCACTCCACATCCAGGGGCTCATCATACAGTACCTTTTCAAATGCCTGCATACGGTACTTGGTATACATCCATGCCAGGCCGTAATCCTCGTGTGCCGTATCATTTCCCAGCCGCAGCCGGTGCATATAGGTTCCTACCGCGTCCTGAAAATACCCCAGATACCCCCGGATCCCGACTGCACCGTCCGCATCCGCATCCCGGAACTGCTGCGCTTTCGGCTCATGAAATAAAATCTGTTCTTCTGCCATCGTTCCTTTTCTCTTTCTCTATAATATGTTAATCCTGTCCCAGCACTTCCGTGTAGAATGCCGCATAATCACTGCGCGCATCAGCCGTAAATGCGATGGCCGACCTGGGGTGCTGGTTCAGCAGCCCGGTAAAAAAATACTGCATGTCATACCCCCACTTTGCGCCCTGTTCCCGTACCTGCGGCATATACTTTTCGATAAACTGGATCACCGGGTACAGATTGTATTTCGGGTTGTGCAGAAAACCCAGCAGGTTTTCCATAAAGCAGTTACCCGCGCCCCTGCCCATGCCCGCATAGGTCGCATCCAGCCAGTCCACGCCGTCCCCCACAGCCTCTATGGTATTGGCAAAGGCCAGCTGCTGATTGTTATGCGCGTGCATTCCCAGCTTTTTGTTGTATTTCTCACTGTACTCGCAGTAGAGATGCGCGATACGTGCGATCTGCTCCGGATAAAGCGAGCCAAAACTGTCCACGATATAGATCACATCCACCGGTGACTGGCAGAGCATATCCAGTGCGATGCGCAGATCCGTCTCCTGTGCATTGGAAATGGCCATGATATTGCAGCTCACTTCATAGCCTTTCTTTTTGGCGTCCTCGATCATGTCGACCGCCGTGGGGATCTGGTGGATATAGCAGGCCACGCGGATCAGATCCAGCGGGCTCTCCGAGCGCATGCGGATATCATTTTTATAATCACAGCGCCCCACATCCGCCATGGCTGCCAGTTTCAAACCGGTATCCTTATTCTCCCCGATCACAGCATAGATATCATCATCATCCGTAAACTTCCACTTGCCGAACTTCTCCACATCAAACATTTCTCTGGATGCTTTGTAGCCCATCTCCATATAATCCACACCGGCTCTGATGTTTGTCATATACAGCGCTTTTACAAATTCATCCGAAAAGTAGAAATTATTGACCAGACCGCCGTCACGCAGCGTGGCATCCACCACACGGATATCCTCACGATACCCCAACAGTTTTGAGATTTCCTTCATGATCATCCCCCTTTTATGGAAACAGTATGTTCAAAACCATGGCAAAACAGATATTTTACCATGTTCACTAAATTCGCGCTTCGCTTTCGCTCGCCCTCATTAAGTGTCCAGGCATATATTCGCACTAATTTCGCCCTTCGCTTCGCTCGCCCTCAATAAGTGCTCATATGATACCATGTTCACTAAATTCGCGCTTCGCTTTCGCTCACCCTCATTAAGTGTCCAGGCATATATTCGCACTAATTTCGCCCTTCGCTTCGCTCGCCCTCAATAAGTGCTCATAAGATACCACAATTTCACATTTTATCTTATCTAAAAACTATCGTCAACCGTCTAATGCGGAAAAACCATGAGGTCCGCCCCCATGGTTTTCCACGATCCTCGCATACATCGGGATGCAGCTGGCCGCGATCGCAATGATGCAGGCATAATAAAACAGGCATAATAAAACAGACATAAAAAAAGACCGGATTTTACTCCGGTCCTCCCTGTTTTCATTACATTTTTTTCATATACTGATCGATCAGCGCGGATCTATGACCTGTCCAAATCTTTGGTTTCCAGTTCCGGATACGGCACGACCGCTGCCTGCGGCTGCGTATGCTCCCCGATGATCTTTTCCATCCAGGCCATGTGGTACCACCGCCCGAATTTATATCCGCACTGCTTAAATTCCCCGATGATCCGATATCCCAGATGCGCATGAAAGTCGATGCTGTTCCTGCTCAGGTATTCATCCGCATGCTCCGGGTATCCTATGCAGGCATACAGGTTCAGTATCCCCATACGCTCCAGCCTGCCCTCCAGCGCCTCATACAGCCTGCGTCCCAGACCGCATTTTTTCACGGCTGCATCCAGATAGATCGTCACTTCACTGCACCAGCCGTATGCTGCCCTGCTATGAAAAGCATTTGCATACGCATAGCCCTCGATCCGCCCATCCTTTAGGATCACAAGATACGGCCAGCGCTGCATGATCTTTTCCATGCGTCCCCGGAATTCCCGAATGGACGGCGTATCATATTCAAATGTGATCGCCGTATGCCGCACATAATGATCGTAGATCTCCACCAAACGTTCCGCATCTTCCGGCACTGCATCCCGGATCATGATATGCTCCTGTTTCGTACTCATCCCGCTACCCCTACCACGCAAAGCGCATGTCCCCGGCCGCCGTGGTAGTCCTGCACGGCGGCATACAGGCTCTCGTATGCCTTCGGCACCTCGTAATCATTATGGCGGTGATAACCGTCTTTTTCCCTGCTGATGCACATCGTATGCACCATATGAAAGGGATTCTGCCCCTCATTGAACGCGGTCAGGATAAAGGCACCACAGCTCTGCTGCATTCCCAAAAGCGCCTCCTCCGTGATCCTGCTGCCCCGCAGCGTTTCTGTCCTGTAGCCATGCTGCTCAAAAAAATGCTCCAGCGCCTTAGGGGAAGTCCCGAACACACCATTTGCGCAGATGCCCTTCGCGGAAAAGTACCGCAGCAGCGCCGGGAAACTCCACAGCCTCCCTTTCTGCTCCCCGCCCCTGCGCAGTGCCAGCAGCGCGTTGTATACCGCGATCACCTCGCAGGCATTCTCTGCCGCGCTGAGCTTCCGCCCGCCGAAAAACAGTTTTTGCTCCAGACGGCTGGCAGTTCCGTAGTGCAGATCCGTAAGTTCCGGCTGCCGCTCGATATAGCGGTGCCGCGCCTTTGCCTCCCGCTTCTCCCAGGCCTCCTTATTCTTCTGATACTGCTCCTCCGCCGTCTCTTTTTTCAGGCCTCCGGACAGCAGCCCGAATACCCCAAGCGTCGCGTGGTCGATCATATTTTCAAACATGGTACATTCCCCCTGCTCTGCCTGTAAATACAGACCTTTGATAAATCCCCCCTGATCGCCGGACAGTTTTATCCGGCATATCCCTCCCGGCGGCTCTGTACTATAAAGAAAACGGGCACCGGACGCGCCGTTTCCCGTTCTCCCTGTCTTTCATTTCTGCATCTTACGCTTTAAACGTTCTTGTTGATCTCGTTCTGCAACAGTGCCAGATCCACGATCATAAACCCGGTCAGCGCCAGCAGCAGATAAATGATCGCATTGTTGCTTGCCGGCAGACCCATAGCCGCATTTCTCCTGTCAATACGTTCCCCGCACTGGTACATCCAGATAAAAGTGTAGATGCCGCAGGTCACAAAGTGCAGCAGCACCACAACCCCCGCCGACTGTCCGTCCTGATGCCCCGTGAACACATCCGACTCCTCTACCAGTTTGTAATACCAATAGATGCTATAGATGCCGCAGGTCACGAACGACAGTACAATACTGATCACAATATCCCTTTTCTGTATCTGCATGTTTCCTTACCTCCCAAATGATAAATTGATCTGTTCACTCTTTACATAATTCCACCAGAGCGTCAAACTGCTGCTGCAGTTCTTCCAGCAATGGCGTGTAATCCATTTCCTTACGTGCGCGCAAAAACTCCGTGATCTCACTGACCGGCTGAAGCAGCGGTGTTAAAGACAGGTTTCCCAGCACACCTTTTAATGCATGTGCCGACTCAAAGGCCGTATCCAGGTCGTTTGCCGCGATCGCATCCCGCATCGACGCGATGCTGGTGTCATTTGGCACCGTTTTCACCAGATTTAAATAAAAACCTTCATTGTTCAGGCAGCGTGCCACCCCCTCCCCGGTATTGGCACCATAAGCCTTCAGTGTTTCGATCGTAAGCATTGTCATATCTCCTCTGTATTCGCCGGTTTATATTTGAGCGGATCCCTTATTCCCGAATGGTTTCCAGCAGTTTCTCAAACTCCTCCACCGGCAGCGGCTTGGAAAAATAATACCCCTGGATCAGGGAACAGCCCATATTTTTCAGTAACTGATACTGCGCTTCCTCTTCTGCGCCCTCTGCTACCACGGGCACGCTTAAGAACTCCGCGATATCCATCACCAACTGTACCAGGCGCTGGCTCTTTTCGTCCTTGTGCATCTTCTTGATGAACTGCATATCCAGTTTCAGCACATCAATGGGCAGCATTGTCAGCATATTCAGTGATGAATACCCCGAACCGAAATCGTCCATCTCGATACGGAAACCTTTCTCCCGCAGGCTCTGCACCACATCGATCAGCTGATCCGTATCCGAAGCGTATGCCGACTCCGTCACCTCCAGCATCAGATCCTGCGGCTGCAGACCGTTTTCCGCCAGAATCCCCAGCAATGTGCTTTCCAGATGCGGATCGTAGATATCGATGCGCGAAACATTTACCGATACCGGAAATTTGATCCCATACTTCCCGTTCCATTTACGGATCTGCCGTGCCACTTCATTCCATACAAAATGGTCTACCTTCTGGATCAGGCCATTCTGCTCAAACATCGGGATAAAACGTCCCGGTGCGATGAGCCCCATTTCCGGATGCTGCCAGCGTACCAAAGCCTCCGCACTGGCAAGTACCGGCTGCTCCGCAGTGATGCCGTACTTTGGCTGATAAAACACCTTCAGATCCCCGCGCTCTAAGGCCTCCGGGAAATCATGGATCAGGCGCTCCGCAAACAGATCCCCCTCATGTACCTTCATATCATAGTACGCAATGGACTGGGCATAATTATTCCGGATGGAATTACAGGTAAGCCTTGCCCTGTCAAAACGCTGCTCCAGATTGAGTTCTTTATCCACGTTCGGATAGATGCCCATGCGGATATGAACACGGGAACTTTCCGACAGGTCATCCACCGCCTGCCGCATCTGGTAATAGATCGTCTCATAATCGTCAATATGCGTGCAGTACATGAAAAATTTATCCGATTCATAACGGCAGGCATAACCATCTGCCGAAAGCAGCACATCCATCAGCACTTCCGAGATCTTCTTCAGCACCGTATCCCCAAAACTGCGCCCGTACAGTTCGTTCACGAGATGGAAATGGTCGATGTCAAATACCACCGCATCCATATCCCATTCCGGATAATACTGGTCAAGCTGCGCCGCATATTCAAAGAAAAACTTCCGTGTATATAATTTCGTCAGATCATCACGCTCTGTTGCCATGATGATCAGTTTGTCCTCTGAAAGTTCGATGATGCGCTTTGCCCTGGCCAGGATGATCTCCGGCATATCATAAGGCTTGGTAATGAAATCCGCTGCCCCCAGTTCCAGGGATTTCAGTTCCGCGTCCTTTTCCGAAGTCAGCACGATAACCGGGATATTCTTCAGATCATCATCCTGCCGCATGATCTCCATCACTGAAAAGCCATCCATCTCCGGCATCAGCAAATCCAGCATCACCATAGATAACTTCCGTTTATTATCACGGATCAGCGCCAGCGCCTGTTTCCCGTTTTCCGCGTAGAT
>JAFUUX010000239.1 GCA_017471325.1 Lachnospiraceae bacterium
AAACGACAAAACTATTTTCGTTTTGTCGTTTACTGCGCCGGATTTTGGCCGCTGAAAGCGGCATATTTCCTTACAAAATCCGTGCGCATCCTCGCGGAGCGTTATAGTAAGCGCAATTATTTATTGCGCTTACTATAACTCACTCCATATAAACATGATGAAAGCCCCTGCAAACCGTTCCTGATCTGCAAGGGCTTTCATACCGACTCATTGTCCAATGGACCTTACCTCCTGTTGAAAGTCTTTTTTGTCCGTTTCCCATGTGTTTTCATGCGGACACCCCATATTCACTTGTCTTGCTGCTCAGATTCGCCGTCTATCATCCTCCATCTTTGCACTTATGCTGCAGCGGTTGATGTATGTGCTTCGCTGCCACTTCGATGAAACCTAAACAAACTGCTCCTCCGATCCCGTGTACCCGTCCGGTTCAAACCGTCCTGCTTCGGTCCTCCAGGCTCCCACCCTATGCTCCGGCCTCCGCGCTTTAGTTGATCCCCTGGGATACATTACTTACGTTTCCGGTGGACTGTACCTCTCTTTCCGTTGTAAGGTGCATCACATTTCGCTTCCCTGTTGTTAACCTCCGGAACCTTTTATGTGATCAACAACTGTTGTTGTTGTTATGTACTTATAATACCATATATTTCGTAATTGTCAATACTTTTTTGAAAATTTTTTAAAATCTTTCGTTCAACTTTATATTTACACACATTTTGTGCATATGTCTGTTGATAAATCATTTCTGTTCAGCTCTGCCCGCATGCAATCCTCCGGAGGGCTTTTGACTTTACAGGGATCGCGAAGCAATTTCCATAAAGCAAAAAGCCTTCCTGATCCAGGAAGGCCCATCAGCGCTTTTTTCGGAAATGCTTATTCATCCAGTCCGAAGATCTCGTGTGCCGCATTCATGGCACGCTCCACTTCTTTCTCATCGATCAGCACGGTCACGCGGATCTCGGAAGTAGATATCATCTTGATATTGATGTTGGAATTATACAGGCACTCAAACATCTTCGCCGCAACACCGGGGTTACTCATCATGCCGGCACCGACTACGGAAACCTTGGCTACACCCTTTTCACAGGATACTTTCTCATATCCCAGTCTGGTCTTGTTCTCCTCAATCACCTTCAGCGCATCATCCGCATAATCACCCACCACGGTAAATGCGATATCCTGGGAATTGTCACGTCCTACGGACTGCAGGATCATATCTACATTGATATTTGCCTGTGCCAGTGCATCAAAAAGGCGGAATGCCGAACCCGGCTTGTCGCTTAGACCGATCACAGAAATCTTTGCACAGTTCTTATCCGATGCTACACCGCTTACCAACATTCTTTCCACTTTTACTACCTCCTTGACTACTGTCCCTTCCTCATTTGTTAAGCTGGAACGAACCACCAGCTGTACGCCATATTTCTTTGCCAGTTCTACGGAACGGTTATGCAGCACGCCCGCCCCCAGCGTTGCCAGATCCAGCATTTCGTCATAAGTGATCTCTTCCAGTTTGCGTGCCTTTTTCACAACGCGCGGATCCGCCGTGTAAACGCCGTCCACATCCGTATAGATCTCACATGCATCCGCTTTCAGCGCCGCAGCCAGTGCCACGGCCGTAGTATCCGAGCCGCCGCGCCCCAGCGTCGTATAATCACCGTATTTGTTGATCCCCTGGAAACCGGTCACGATCACGATCTTTCTCTGATCCAGTTCATGCCGGATCCGCTCTGTATCGATCCTCTTCAGGCGTGCATTTGAATAATTGGATGTCGTGTGCATCGATACCTGAAATGCGTTTAATGAAATGGCCGGCACGTTCAGTGTCGCAAACGCCATGGCTGCAAGCGCCACACTGGTCTGTTCCCCTGTCGTGAGCAGCATATCCATCTCCCGCTTGGATGGTTCCGGATTGATGTTTTTTGCCATCTCGATCAGTTCGTCCGTCATTTTGCCCATGGCGGACAAAACCACCACCACATCATTCCCTTTGTGGTACTCATCGGCACAGCGCCGTGCCACATTCAGGATCCTCTCTTTGTTGGCGACCGACGTGCCGCCAAATTTCTTTACGATCAGCATAGTTTTTCCCTCTCTACTTCTCTGCCGGCGCATCGTACCGGAGATAGCCCAGCACGCCTTCCATCGCCGCTATTTTCTCAAGAAACGCTCCCTCGCGCATCTTTTGAACCACATAACCAAACTCGCCCGGTACACCCTTGGCCTCTACGGTATAGCCGTTGCCAAAGACCTTTTGCACTTCTTCCCTGCGCGCATCCGCCGCACCGCTCAGCCGTACAAAGTATCCCTGCTCATATTCATCGATATCCCCCAGCAGGGCAGCCTCTTCGCTCCAGCTGCCGCCCATGGTTCTGCCCGGGTTTGCCGCTGCTTCGATGGCATCTCCCACCACCGCCGAAGCCGTCGCCAGTTTGCCGGCACCGCGGCCGTAATACAGGGAATCATCCAGCATATTGGAATGGATCAGCACGGCATTAAACACATCCTGGGCGCACAGCAGCGGACTGTCCGCCGGAAGCAGCCTCGGTGATACGCAGGCGTAGCAGCCCTTTTCTGTAAATTCGCTCATCGCGACCAGTTTGATCTGCGCATCCAATGCCCACGCATAAGCAAAATCCGCCTTTTCCAGTTTCGTGATCCCCTCACAGCGGATGTTTTTCCAATCCACTTTTTTCCCGGTCACCAAAGATGCCAATATCGCGATCTTACGGCAGGGATCATGTGCCTCGATATCCGCCGTGGGATCTTTTTCCGCATAACCGTTTGCCTGCGCCTCTTTTAAGACTGCATCAAAATCTGCGCCCTCACGGTCCATCTTGGTCAGGATATAGTTGGTCGTACCATTTAAGATCCCGTAGATCTTTTCTATCTTTTCTGCCGTGAGTCCCTGACAGATCGTGCGGATCAGCGGAATACCGCCGCCCACGCTGGCCTCAAAGAGATAACTGCAATGGTTTTCCTTTGCGATGCGGCTCAGTTCCGCGCCGTGCAGTTCCACCAGTTCCTTATTGGAAGTACACACGCTGATCCCTTTTTCCAAAGCCTGCTTTGAAAACTGATACGCTGCACCCACACCGCCCATGGTCTCACAGATCACTTTGATCTCCGGATCGTCCAAGATGCACGTGAAATCATGCACCACACGCTCCCCGTAGGGATCCCCCGGAAAATCCCGAAGGTCCAGGATATATTTTACATGCAGCGCGCAGCCCCGCGCCGCGATCAGTTCCGCGTTGGTACCGATCACCTCCGCTACACCGCTGCCCACCGTACCATAGCCTAAGATTGCGATCTCCGTCATAAATACTTCCCACTTTCTAATACGATTCTGATAAGATCCCGAAAAATCCGGAACCATAAAACACAGTATAAGATTTTATCACACTTATTTTCTCTAGGCAATCAGTTTTTTTAGTGCCCGGATATGTTTTTCTGCCTCCGTAAGATAACGTTCCCTGGAAAATACCGCTGAACGGTATCCGTTTGCCAGCAATGCCTCCAGGGTATAGTCCAGCATATCTAACAGCAAAAGGTAGTCCTCATGCTCTTTCAGCCGTCCGTAATCCGCCTGCAGCAATATCTGCTTTAACTGCTCTGCGTACTTTGCCCTCGGCTCCCGGATCAGTTCCACCACATCTTCATCATCTTCTTTGGCAATGCTGTTTAAAAAAAGCGGCAGATAGGGATACTTATCCAGCATGCGCATCTTGCCCTCTTCCACCTCATAGCGCAGCGCAAAATAATCCGCTCCCGGACGCACCGAACGCATCGTCAGTTCCAGCATCGCATATTTCAGACCATAACTGGCCATAAATGCATACAGCCCCTGCTTGCTCTCAAAATAGTGAAACCACAGGCCCTTGCTCACCCCGGACACCCGCACCATTTCATCCGTGCTGGCATACCGATAACCATACTGCGCAAAGATCTGCATTGCACCATTGATCATCTTATCCTGTTTTTCTTTTTTCAGGCTGTAAAACTTTCCGTTCATCCCGCTCCCCTCCCCTTTGCCGCATTCAGAAGATGAACACTTACAATCCTGTTACTATTCACAGCCCTTCGTGCTGTGATAGTAACGGGTTTTGCCAATGAAAATCGCCTGCGGCGATGGGCAAAACCCATCTCGCTCGGAATATTTGGGTCGTAATCGCGCAGCAAGTGCGCGATTCGACTGTGAATAG
>JAFUUX010000240.1 GCA_017471325.1 Lachnospiraceae bacterium
GAGGGCTGGCTGGGCACCCACCATCATGCCAGAAGCCTCAAAAAAGTGTACTATTTCTATCAAATACAAACCCATTTCAGGGCTGAGCAACTCTCCCCAATAATTAAAAATATATAAGAGTGATCCCTTATGGTCGAATGTATCCCTATAGGGAAATACCCCCCTGAATCATACTTTTCGCTTTGTAAATAAAAACAGACGAATCAGTACTTGTTCCTTTCCATAAAAAAGGAATACTCCTTATATTTAATGACCTTATGATTGCACATACAAAAAATATCATTTGCTTTAATGATTTTTCATCTCTCATTCTAATAATCTTCTCCCCTATTAAATGCACTTTTTTAATATCTGACTACGTCGGGATGCCACCCCAGTAACCAACCAAATACGGTTGCTAACGGTATCTGGCTTCCTAAAATTAACAGTTTTCCTATATACTCTTAAAGTTGTTTATCCCTTGACACAATATTTATCATATATACTCTTTACCTAAAGTGTCTTTTTTAGTCAACCTCATGCTCTACTTAATAGTATACAGGGAGCTAAATTATATCATTATAAATCCATTCTCTGAAAAATCTGATACATATCTTCCCCTTGTTTTTCATACGCGTCAATTTCCTGCCATTCAGTAAATTCCTTAAAGTTATTTCCCTCTCCATATGCAACAATATAGTTTGGTTTTCTTTCCGGGTATAAACTATAATACTGTTCAACTCTTTGAGCCTGATTCTCAATCCCGTCGTACCACGCCGAATACATTCCACAACGCAGATTTGCAGTAAGATAAAGAAGCATATTGTTTGTAACTAAATATCCTTCATCTTCCATCTTCCCTGCTAACTCACACATATACTCCACTTCTTTTTTGTGTTCTTCAGTTGTATACAACCCCCTAGCAGGTCCACATGCAACTTTCTCCGGCAGCCGAAAAGAAAACTTGTCATTCCAATTTGTATATACTTTCCAATAAACTGTCACAATACATACCGGCATCATTACCATAGCTACTCCCAATGCCAAATATTTCTTGTCAATGTTTATTTCGCGCAAAACACTGCGAAACATAGATGCCCCACCAATAACTACAATAATAGCTCCGGAACTGCCTGCTGCCCTTGGCTGATTGGAAGCCAGAAAAAAACTAAACATCAAGATTATGCCTGCGCCTATAACATCTATCCATAATCTATTGCTTGTTATATCAGCAATCGGTATAAGAAGAACGAAATAAAATGAAATAATAAATATTGCATCTCCCAAATTATCTGATAACATAATGTTCCGCCCCAAAACCATACACATATAGAATGTCTGGATTGCAAAATATATACGTTTCCATTTTAGTCCTATTTCTTTTTTCCATACCCTGTATATCATCACAAGAATAGCTGCCCCAATGATTATATAACCATGAAAAAAGAAATATTCATTCAGTCCTAAATATACTTTTGTAGCTAAAGTATTTCCATCCACAGAATGGCTCGAATCATGCAGCAATTCCGGAACAACTGCAAAAAACTGTTTTATCGTTCCACCATGTGAGAAAATAACAACTATAATCCATAGGATACTTGAAAATATACCCATCAGAAAAAGCACCACATTCATGTGTTCACTTTTTATACCTTTGCACAAACACCAAATGATCTTTAGTCCGAGAAAAACACTTAAAAAAGGATTACAGCACACAGCAAGTGATAAAAAGAATCCTTTCAGAAAAATAAACAGATATTTGTAATGTTTTGTTTGTTTCTCGTAATACTGCAGTGCCAGCACAAGTAATAACGCTTCATACGCAACCATATAATATGACAGCCCCAATATACCATTGCAGGAATAAAACAACTGTAAAATCGTAATCATAACTCGTTCTAAAGTTGAAATACCCCCCCTTTTTAATATTCCATATATAATCAATGCAGTCAAAAGAGTAATACTGTTCATCAACAATCTGCCTGCCAGAATAATCCCATTATTGCTTCCTTTTAAAAATACATACAGTACATATAGCGGGTATAGCATAATTGCATAAATCTGAGTCGGATGCCATTCATGTAAAAAAGGACAATCCCCCTGTGCAAATCTATGCATTAATTCCAAATAGAACACTTCATCCCCTATATTAATTCCCATAAATGATTTATAGAACATGATAACTACTCCTATAAACAGCAAGATGTATTCTATCATATCTTTTGTTTTTATGCTGCCAGCACTGCTTTTTATTCTGCTAAACATACAAAGCACAACCTTTCTATTTCTTACCGATCAATAGATTAAAAGATAAGCGGTATCCTGTTCAAAGACCATCTGTTTATTCAGGTCTAAATATGTATAATCAACTGTTCCGAATTTCTGCTGTATTTCCTCCTTCTGCACCCATTCTACATTCCACCCACGGTCAGAATAAAACCTTAACATATCCGGCATACAACCGGCAACAGAAGTCCCTCTCAAATGGGTATCTCCTATCAAATAATCTATCTCATTAACAAAAGCATCAGTCTCATTTTCATCATAGCCAAGTTTTATATTTTGAATACAACTACCTGTTTCTTTTTCATAATCTTCTATATAACTGATCATCATATGAATTTCGTACTCATCTAATCTGTTCGATGCAACTGTATTTACTTGAATCGACACAAGCGAAAAGCCTATAATAAATAATCCAAATGCCAAAAATAGCCCATAAACATCCATGGCTTTTTTATTATGCTGAATCTGATTAGCTGAAAATACCCCTACCAATGACACTATTGTAAAAATACCGGGATATGCACGCACCACTAATATACAATCAGTACTGACAATCAGAGGTGCAAAACTGACACACCAGATTATAATAACACATATGATGAATTCCAACATTTTAATCATGAATAACTTGCCGGCTCTTCTTTTACCCCCCCTAACTAAAGCAATATCATTTAAATACACCAAAATAATCGAAATAGACATTAAAACGACCATAAAAAACGGCGGCAAAAACAGATCTCCCTTAACCCATATCCGGATCTGATTCTCCAACACCACGCAGAAATTCTTTACCAACCTATCCAATGATGCTGCCGCTCTATCCGATGCCCCATTAAATATACTATAATTAATAATAATCCCGGTAACCACTGACAACACACTTGCTACACCCCCTATGATTAAGCTGTAAAAACCTTTATGAACCCATTTTCCTTTTTCAGATGAGATTAAATCAATCATTGTATATCCTATGAATAGACCAATATACGGTTGATACGTGGATAGTGCCAAATAAAGAATAACGCTTGTTAAAATAGTACTTAATACTGTTTTTTTCCTTTTCACAGTTGTCAAAAAAATAGATACAAACAGACATAAACATCCTATTGTCTGTTCTAGTGCGACTTCAGAAAAATAATATGTATGCAGAAGCGTTGCCGGATTTATAAAAGAATACAATAAGGCAATATCTATGATTGCAATACTTCTAAAAGAATCAAAATGTATATTACCTGCAATCTGATAGACAAATTTTGAGACAAAAAAACACCATCCAATACTGTGTACTATTAGATTTAATGCTTGCAATCTTGTATAATTAATTCCGGCACACTTAAACAATGTATAAATCAAATAACTGACAATCCTGCTGCTTTGTAAGTGAATCTCTCCCATATCCCCGTTGCTGGTGTACATATACCAATCAATGGAGTAATGCTTTATAAAAATGTATATATAATATACACTTATAATTATACACGCATTCATTACGAATAAAAATATATAGTTTTTATAACGCTCTTGACTAATATCAATTTTAGAATGAAAACCATTCATTATATTCTCCCTGCCAGTTTAGCGTACCAACAAATACACAATTGCCCTATCTGTTTCAAACAACTTTTTATTTTCATTATACTCAAGTATCGTAGTTAATCTTTTCACTATATCGAATACATCTTTCACTTTTCTTCGTTTCCTCCGGTTTTCATACAGAATTATTGTTCCTTATAGTAGACAATCCTATTCTCAACAAGCATTTTACTGTAAAGCGGACTATCCGGCATTGATTCTGTTATAGGTGAAACAGAACCGTTGGCAAGTATTACGCAATCCGGATATCCATGTTTCTCCCAATATAGTTTTAATGCAGGATTGTTTATTGAAGTAGTCCAAGTTGTATATCCGCCACAATGCGCATCATATATCAAATACTCCCAAATATCTGAGGAATCTATATATACTGTATGATCTTCTCGTAATTCTATTAATTCGTTAATTTCGGTAGATGCTTGTAAAACTTCAGCATAATTCCTTTCTTTTTCATATGTTGTATATAATCCTTTTGCCGGGCCCTCTGTAATTCTAGTGTTTTGTTCCCATATATTTTCCTCTCTGTACAGATAAAAAAATCTGCTGACAAAACTGCATAGCGCCACTATGCAGATGGCGGCTTTTGTCACTGTTCGCCAATCGATCCTGCTTTTTTCACTCCATTCATTCATATTCTCCAAAAACATGCATAGAGCAAAAACAGCTCCCAATGAACTTATCACAAAACCGATACGAAATGCATCCCATGTATCCGAAGCAAAATGCCAGCATAAGGATACTATTCCTCCAGCAATCAGCAAAAATGCGGAAACCTCCATTTTTCTATCCCATGGTTCTATCGAAAACAATGCCACCAGACCAAGTATCGACAATAATACCTGTGCATTTCCGCATACCATGCCATATCTGACAGAATAAAACAGTAAAAGCCCAAGGCAGTATATAAAACAATATTTTTTCACCATATTTGCAATATGATTTCCCTTTTTATACAACAGCAGGCAGGTTCTATAAAAAATGAAACAGATAGATGGTATCGTCAAATATCTGTAATCCATGACAATGATATAGATCCAACTCTTTAGCCTTTCCACAGGCGATGACACCGAATGCATTTTAACCATCATCATAATGTCAGAAATAGAATTTATAGTCTCACTTAAATCCTGCCTAAGCATTACCCCCCCAATAAATATGACACCGGTTCCGATCAACCCAAACCATACCTTTCCAATCTTCATACCCTCATGCTTTATTAAAAACACCACAGATAAAACAGACAAAAGCATAAATAAATATGGATTACACAAGATCCCGCCAAATATAGATATTCCTGACAAAACCCATTTTTTGTCCATCATGAAAGCTATTGTTAACACGATAAGAAGCAGGCATACATTATAATACGACATCCCCTCAATATTATCCCTTTTGTAAAACAGGATCAGAGCCATGCATATATATGTTTCAATTATAGATTTATTATGTTTTTTTATCAAAACATGTGAAAAATACCCGCAGATTGAAAAACTGAATGCCAGATATAGCAGCCGGAAAAAGAGCATCACACCGGTATAACTCATGAAAATTGATTTATAAATAAATAAAAACGGTACCAATAACACGCTATAAAACTGTGTCATATACCACTCATCTATAAACAGCCTGTCTCCCTGCATCAAACGATTTGCAGACGTAATGTAAAAAGCCTCATCCTGCCCATTAAAGGAAATAAAACACCGGATAAAAAGCAATATAAAAACTATTATCCAAAAAGAATACCTGATAATTCCATTCCATCTCTCTTTTTTCCAAACGTTAATATCACGATCCCGCATTCAAACAAACCATCTTCAATTAATTATGCTTCTTGAATAACACAAAATCTTTTGGGTCACGCTTTTCACCCGTTCACAAAAGTCTATCGTTTTTCGTTCTATGCTGCTGTTTCTCCCCTTACTGAGCATTCCCATGTACCGTTTTGCATCACCTTGTGCATGGATCACAAACGCAGGTATAAGCGCAGCATTTTCCTTATTTATATAAAACGGCCTCCCTTTCCTGAAAACAATCCTCTCAATCCTATCCTTTACAAGATACCTGCTATTTTCCTGATCGGTTTTATACTGCATATCAATGCCCAGATCTACATTGTCATTGCTGCAAAAATTCATGACGCGCTTTCTTCCGCTTTCCATCCAGAGATATAGAAGTGTCATATCACATATCCCGCCCGGCAGATCATTCTGCCTGTGCCACGCTGCTTTTTCTTTTAAAATATGCAGATTTTCCTGATAAATCTCCAAAAGATAATTCAAAAAATCCTTCAGCGCATCTATCCTCCACCATGAAAAATGCGGAGAAACTGTCCATTCCATTTTTCCCTGTTTCTCCGGCCAGCATAAAGCGGCATCGTGCTCGCCAAAACATCCCCGTAATTTTTCCCTTTGATTTCGGCTCATCTTCCCCAGCAGCACATCGCTGTCCATCACAAAAAAACTATCCAAATGATTCCGGCGCGCATATTCATAAACTAAAAAATGCCGTTCAAAACAAAACCGTTCGTATTCAAAGGGATTGGTACTGAAATGCTGATAAAAGCTGTTAAACTGATGCATTGCCTCCGATCCAAAATCACTGTGATCATGCCAGTATATATTGATACCCTCATATTTCTGATTACTACAGTCACCGAGCAGAACCACCTGATGCTTATTCGCTGCAGCATAGTCCAAGCATTCTTTCAGATATCTTTGTCCCCCCCTGTGTACTACGATAAACGGAATCCTCTTTGTATCATCGCTTAAACCGCTCACTCTTTATGCTCCTTTTTCTTTTGCGATCCTCTTTTGCTTTTATTCATTTCCATCAGTCATGCCTTCGTTTTTTTCACTGATGCTTCTATTTCTTCATAAGTTACTTTGCAGGCTTTCCCATCCTCTATACGGAAAATATGATCGCAATCACGGATCGTTGTGATCCTGTGAGCGATCACGATCATGGTCAGTTTTCCGGCCAGATGGAATATCGCATCCATTACTGCTGTTTCTGTTTCCGTATCCAATGCAGAGGTCGCTTCATCCAACACCAGCAGTTCCGGATCGGTATACAATGCCCTGGCAATCCCGATCCTTTGTCTTTGACCTCCGGAGAGTTTTACTCCTCTGTCTCCGATATTTGTATCTAATCCTTCCGGCTGTTCTCTTATAAAATCCGCCAATTGCGCCTCTTCCAGCACTTCCCATACCTTTTTCTCATCAATCTCATTGTCATCCACCCCCAGTGCCACATTTCTTCTTACCGTATCATCCAGCAGATAGATGCTTTGGGGAATGTAGCCTATCAGTTTGTGCCAGCCTCTCATGTTGGCATTGATGTTTTTTCCATCCAAAAAAATACCGCCACTGTCTGGCTGAAAAACCCCCAGGATCAGATCCACCAAAGTGGTTTTTCCGGCACCGGAGCTTCCTACAAATGCAACAGATTTTTTATACGGAATATCCAATGAGATATCTTTTAAGATTTCGTGATCCGGTCTTGCCGGATAGGAAAAAGAAAGATTCTTAACGGATATCTTTTCCTGAATATGCCATTCATCTTCCTTTTCTGCCATTCTTTCTTCCTTCACCTGTTTTAAGATGGATTTCATCTCCATGACATCATTATACACCGCATCAACAGAAGCTTTATTAAACATGATCGCATTCAGATAACCGCTGATACGGTTAAACGACGGCATCATGCGGAAGGCTGCCACTGCAAACACGGATAATGTCGGGACAAACTGAGACATGTCCGCGCCTGCCAGAATCCGAAATGACATAAAAATCAAGATACCGCTGATGCAAAACATCTCAACCATCGGCTTTGAAATGTTATTTAAAACCTGCTGCCGCTGCATTACCATGGCATACTCATGATAACATTGGTCATATCTGTCACAAAAAAACTTTTCCTGATTCAGTATCTTGATCTCTTTGATGCCATTAAACGTCTGCAGAAACCATTTACTTCTTTCTGCGCCGTACGATCTGCTCTTTGCTCCATAAAACTGAATCCTCTTTTTAAACACCAGCATAAACAGCAGTACAAGGCAGCTCATCAACAGGCTGATGATAATCGTCGTTTCCAGATCGGTCAGCGCCAGAAATGTTACCAGTAAAATGCATACCAATATCTCTATGATCAATTGCAATACGCTGATCACTGTGTAAAAGCACGCCGCAACATCGCTTTCAACATTTCTGTTCAGTTCCGCTACATTATGGTCGACATGAAACTGATAATCACGATAGACATAATTTTCCATCATCGATACGGATAATTTTGCCTGGCTGAAATAAGTAAACTTGTAAAGCACATTGTTCATCCATATGATATAAATATTCTTTATGATATAAATTGCAGATAACACCAAAGAACATACCACAATAAAAATCTGCGGGGAATCTATGTTCAGGAATTGCTTTACAAAAAGAAAGTATTTATTGGTATCAATGATCTCCGGTTCCGTTACCGCCTGTATCAGCGGAAGGATCGCGGATACCCCCAATAACTCCAATAAAGAACTGACCGCAATGATGATCAGTATGCCAAATATCTGTATTTTCTGTTTTCGGTCAAATATGCCCCATAACTTCTTTATCATATCTGTGTACCAAACCTCTTGTGCATCTATACACAAGCAACGAGATTTTTTCCTATATTTTCTGCCTGTGATATCCTCTCATTTTTCCCCGCTGATAATACTCACACTCTTCTATACCGTGAGCGGAAAAATATCCTGTGATGCTGTCCATCACTGTATCGTTATATGCCTGCGTTCCTTTGTTGTTTTCGAATAACTGTACCGCGATCTGATCATTCATATTCTGATTTTCTTCAAGAAGAATAGATGCAAACTCATCCGAAAACGCTTTTCCCTCCAGCTGTTTTTGCGCATTCATATAAAATACTTTCTTTGCCGTTAATATCTGCTCTTCTTTCAATGGCTCCGTTTCTTCAATATGCATCAATAACTGTTCATATTCCATACGGCTCCGGGGTTCAAGCGTATATCCAAACCCTTTATAATACGGCTCCCCGATGATCACAGCCGGAATCCCAAAACACGCAAATTCAGCACCGGCATTTCCCCCTATCGTAACAATCACATCTGCAATATCCCTGATGCTTTCCGCACTCACATGATCCGGTAAAAAGAAGATATTGTCTCTCCTATGCTTTTCATACATCTTCTCTATCGAATCCTCGGATTCATTGTAGGCCGATCTGGTCGGATGCGGTTTTAAGATCCAGTTCACCTTGTCATTTTTTCCCGCTATCTGTAACGTCTGCTCCAGCCAGTCATAATAATCCCTGTAATATAACTGCCCATAATTAAAGACCGCATCCGTAAAAGTATGCGCCATGATCACGATATTCTTTTTATCCGATGGCAATCCCAGCAATTCCATCGTTTCCTGCCGATTCAAAACACGTTTCCCCGCAAAAGCGCCGCGATCCAGTTCCCTTCCGCCTTTTCCGGCAAACCTGGCGGTCAGCATTTCTTCTGCCCTTTTTTCCGCCTCACCGCTTACTGAATCAAGCTGTTTCCGGATCAGCATATTCATCAGTTTTCCGCGCCGAGCGATCCTGTCTTTTCTGTCAAAATACACCTTGCTTTCCCCATAGATATGCTGGCTGTATATTTCGGCTCCGGCTTTAAAAAATAATATATTCTGCATCCCTTCATGATAAGCAATATCATCCGCCACAACAAAAACAGGCTTTTTCTTCTGCAGATAAGCCTGCAGCGCATAAATCATCCATAAGAGGTGGATTATTTTTTAGATACATATTTTATTTCGAATGCTCCTGATCGTGGATAAAGAAGACGTCCTTAAAATATCCTCGTATATGAACTGTCCCACAGGGATCCCCATGATCCTTACTTTTTGAAAGGATTCCCCTCTGCTGTTTCCTGCCAGCCAAAATGCACTTTTCAGACCGGCTTTGAACAACGCTGCCGGATCCCCATGATCTATTTTTTCCAGCACTACATGTTCAACGCCTAATGCTTCTGCAAGCCTGTCAAATAAAGCATTTTCCCGCCATGTGAGCACTATCACTCTCGCCCCCATGGCTTCTGCAACACCCATCGCATACAGAATCTTCGGAAGAACCCACATGATCTGTAAACGAACCATGGAAAGATTCACATATACATAACCACCATCCCCCTGCAGTGTCTGTTTTTTCCTGTGCAGCACATCTATCAGTTGGTCAAGTTTTTCTTCATCAATCGGAAATTCCTCTGTCTTCATAACGATTATAACATTCCTCTGTTCAAATATTTATTTGGAAGTTGATTTTCTATATCTTTGATACTCTCTGACACACCGCCGCATTTCTCTCGGAGTGACCAAACGAATCTTATCTCCTTTATTATAAACCTGTTCCACTTCGCTCATTTTATATTTACCGGGCAAGCATTGTTCCAAATATTCCGTATCGTTCTCCATTTCCCGGATCATTTCGTGTACTTTTCCATAATACCATGCACGTATTCCATATTTCACTTTTTTCAGGAATCCGGTTTTTACGGTATATGTTCTCTGCTGGTACATATCATCATAAGCAGCATTCCGGGCTACCTTTTCCGGATAGTGAATGGGTAATTTGATTTCCCCTCTTAACACACTGGAAACAAAATCCACTCTCTCCTGCGAATCCGCCGGATGCTCCCCCTCTGCGCTTCCCATGCCAATATTATTGATCAGGTTATACTTGGGCACGATCCCCACTCCCTTGCCTATGTGCATTAAGTATGTCCACTGATGATCCCATGTCCTATACCAGTGATATTGAAGATCGTCATATAATATTTTATAATAATCATAAACATTTTTATGAAGTATCTTTTTCAATTGGCCGGTTTTTCTTATTTCCCGCCAGCTATGGATATTAACATCGTATTGTTCCCATGCCCTTTTCCAGGTAGCCCACCCCCATATACTTGCGAATGCAGAAAAGGTAATATCACCTATTCCAAAACTATCATCCCCGGCATAAATGTTAGAGCCGGTTACCATCAATACACGATCATCACTTTCATAATGATTCAGCATATCACGGCAAAACTCAAAAAAATTTCTGCTTGTATCAATATCATCCTCTACAAAAACCGCCTTATCCGCAGTTTCAAAAACCCACTGCATCCCGCTGGGCATCCGATACCGCAGCCCCATATTCTTTTTTGCATAATTCTTATGCACATGACAAGGCCAGTCGATATGCTCCTCTATATAGGAACGTACCGCCTGCACTTTTTCCTCCTCTTCCGCGCTGCGCGGTCCGTCGGAAATAATATATAACTCTTTCGGCTGTAACTCACGAATCGGCGCAAAGGACCGTTTTGTCAGATCCAAACGCTTATATACGATCATTACTACGGGTATGTCATACTGTTGATCCATAACTATTTACTATCTTCTCTCATCCGCGTTTCTTCAAACATTTTTCAAATACCGCATACATTTCATCGCTGTGTCTCTGCAATGTAAAATGATCCTGTACCCTTCTGTATGCCTTTTTCCCCATCTGTTCCATCAGCTCCCTGTTCTCAATCCATTTTTTCAGATGCTCTGCAAGCATCCTCACATCTCCGGGCTTATAGATAAATCCGGTCTCGCCATCTTCTATCAGTTCAGGAGTCGCACCACTGTCAGCGCCTGCTACGGGCATGGATGCAGCCATATATTCACAGGTTACCAGCCCAAAACCTTCTGCCTTGGAACAGATCACTCCTACGTCCATTGTATCAAGCATCTGTTCCACATCATCCCGATATCCATGAAACTGAATGCAATCCGACAATCTATGCTGGGCAACGTACATTTCCAACTCTGCCCTATATTCTGCTCCATCTCCTACCAGATGGATTTCAAAATCCTTTATCCCCTGATCCCACAGTTTTTCTGCTGCCTTGATCAATTCCAACTGATTTTTTCCGGATTGCAAAGCTGCTACATATACAATCCGAAGCGGCATAGACCGGTTCCACTCTATGCGCTGCTGTTTAGATATTGCAATACCATCATAAACCCGTTTAATATCGGCTCCAGGGCACAACTCCTTTTTTGCGTATTCTGCGATGGCATCTGAAATCGCAACCACTTGATCTGTTTCAGAAAAATACCGCAGCCTTTTTCGATACGGAAAACTATAATCATAATCATAATGATACCGGCCAAATTCCCGTATATGCCACACATGCGGCAGATGTCTTTTTCTGGCAATGACCGCTCCATATTGGACCGTGGAATTGTTTGTGTAAATCAGGTCAAAGTGTTCATTTTTTATTTTTTTTAATATACTCTTGCTCAAAAAAAATGTTTTTATCTGCGCAGAAATGGATCTCAGCCACTCATGCTTTGCATTCAACGGCATTACCCACATCTTCATGGGTTCTATCAGATACGGAAAACCCTCTTTCTCCAGCACCTCTGCCAGATTACCATCTTCCACCGCCGGCATCAGTACAGTACTTTCCACATGATATCGTTCCCGCAGGTCTTTGATCATTGCCAGCATAGCCCTGTTCGCCCCCAGCATAGCCCTGCAATATGTCACAACAAGAATCTTCAATATCCTGTTCCCTCACGCCTTTTCGAGCCCTTTTCATAATTTCCGGCAGTTTCCATGATTTCTGGAACATTGCAAATGTCCCTGTCTATTCTTTATTTTATGATTTATCCTTCATCTCCGCCCGATCATGCATAGCAGCACCTGTGCGCAATTGATCAGTATATTTATTGCCATACGCAGCCAAAGCCCTTTTCCGATCGGCTCCTTTGCCACTTCTGTTTCTGTTTTATCTCCATATTTCCTATACGGGCAATGGTATATAGCCGCGCCAACGCTCCATACGGCAAAGATCGCATAGGTAACCGTCCATGCCATATAATAAGATGCATGACCATACTTCTCCCACAATTCCTCCAAATGAATAAAATCCCTTCCCGGCATCAGCTGCCCCATCAGCATCACCTCTACACCGCTAAACTGCCAGTATTTGCAAAATACATATCCCACAGCCATAGCTGCACAGCAGATCACTTCCAGGAACAGCCTATCCTGCCGCCGGTCTTTTCTCATAAAAAACAACAGGGTAAGATATGGTGCAAAATAAATAAACCAATATGCCGAGGTACTCATCCCAATAAAGAAAAGCAATGTACCCAGATAGCCAAAATAAATCATATATTCTTTTTTCTTCTCTTCAGGCACCTTGATAAACCATGCCAGCAGCCATCCTGCGATCACCAACACAAAGAATACCGGAACCTGATAACCAAACAACCATATTTTTCGTTCCAACATTTCTTGAATCATAAAAGCCAATCGTTCAGTTTTAGGGGCTGTCCCTGCCGGATCTGCCAGTTTAAACGGAAGATTTACTAATGCGGATAAAGCCAATGGTACCATTTCGATCACTGCGATCCGTATTACATTTCTCTCTTTGATGATGATCACCGGCAAAAACAGGAAGGCTGCAAAATTTTTACACTGAACTGCACACAAAAAATAGAAAAAGTATTTTTTATTATTGTTTTCCAGAGCATGGTATAGCGCCTTCAGGGTAAAGAACACGCCGATGATATCCACCTGACTGTTGACCAATGCAGATGTGATCACAAATGCACTCGTTACGAACATAAAGAAAATGTGCTCCTGATCCTGTTCGTCAGCCCCAAGAGACTTCCCGATCTTACGCATTTCCAATCCGGATATCCATACCAAGAGTAAGAGATAAATTTTACTATAAACCCTAGCCGAAAAAAAGTTAATGATATCACCACAGCCAGTTATTTTCTCTATGATGTATAAAGGTAACTGCCATACACCCATAAGAAAATTCAGAACCATGTCATAATTGGCCTCATGTAACATCAATCCATTCTGCTTAGCCTGCAGATTGATACTGTAATATTGAAAAAATCTTCCAGAAAACAAAGCCTCCCAAAACAGTATGCCCTGGCGTGTGGTCGATCTTGTATCTGTATAGTACACTTGAATCAGCGTTAAAAACAATAATATAAAAACTATGACATATTTCTTATTCTTTTGTATCCAATCAATAACATTAATTCTGTTTTTCATAATCCGCTTTTAACTCTTCCCACCACCCATCGCATCATAAATCTCCATAAGCCTCCGGTAGTTGCCTTCCTTTGAATACTTCTCGCGATAGATCCGGTATGCATTCTCGCCAAGTTCTGTCCGGTCCATTTTTTCAAACGCCTTGATCGCCCGGTTTAAGGAATCTGCACTGTTTTTAAACTTTATCCCCGTCACGCCGTCGATCACCAGATCCCCGATATTGCCAAAATCCAGCGCAATGACCGGTACTTTCCTGGCATACGCCTCGATCACCGTCATGCCAAAGGTCTCGTACCACTGCGATGCCGTGATCAACGCCTCCGCGTTCGCCAGAATCCGCATCGCTTCCTCATGGGAAAGCTGCCCGGCCAGTTCGACCTTCTGTAAATGATTGCGGCTGATATAGCAGCAGAGCGCCCCTTCCATCTCCCCCTGCCCGATAAATACCACATGTTTGCGGTTTCTTGCAAATGCTTTTGCGATCAGATCGCTCCCTTTCAGTTTCTCCAATCGCCCGATCACCACATAATATGGCTTTTTAGGCAAAGATTTTGTCAAAACCTCCCGCTTTTCCGGTTCCAGGGTAAAATTAGGCTTGACATATACCTTCCCCGGATCGATCACCTTCCGATGCCGGTTCAGTTTCATGAGTTTTTCTTTATTAAACTCCGTCAGACAGATAAAATGCACGTTCCGACAGATCCCGGTCAGCCTGTGCAGCCACACCATAAATGCCACTGCTGCCGTCTGCAGGCAATCATTTCGATAGCACGCGTGCTGCAGGGAACAATGCAGACCTTTGGCCGCGCAGTCCTCGCAGACATGTCCCCTGCGGTAAAATGTACCTGCCGGGCAGAGCATACGGAAATTATGCACGGTCTGCACCACCGGCACCTTCTCTGCTGCAGCTGCGTAAAACACCGATGGGCTCACCAGATGCAGCGTATTATGCACATGAACGATATCCACGCCCTCCCTGCGGATCAACGCCCTTACATCATGGTAAGTCCTTAAGGAAAACTGCATCTCAAAAGGCAGAAGCAGTTTTGAAAACCTGCTTCTGCGCTTGATCTCCGCGTTATCCCGGGTATAGCGGATCACCCTATGACCATGTTCCGCCAGCAGCCGCGCTTCATTCTCCGCCACCACATCTTCCCCGCCCGGGATCCGGTATTTATTATGAACGATCAATATCGTCTTCTTCTGTGTATCCATGGGTAGTAGTATACCATACTTCACACCCAAAATAAAGGGGTATCATATATTTTGACAAGTACACATGATTATACTATAATGAAACGTGTTTTCGGCAAAAACCGTTGGCACACTCAATCTATAATGATCTCACCAAGGCAGTCGGTGGGGTGGTTGCACTTTCCTGTCTGAGCCTGTCAGAAAGGGGGTGCCGTGTATGTATGTAACATTCTCTGATCTGATCCAGTTCATGATCATGTTATGTGCTGTAGTTACATTGGTTATTATTTGTAAGAGAGACAAATAAAAACGATCACCTTACCCTAGCCGGTAAGTGATCGTTTTTATTCACTAATCGCCAGGCGGGAAGTGCGCGCTTCCTCACCGGCTGCCCTGTTGAGATTATTATAGCACATTCAGATATTTTGTCAAACAATAACAAAAGGAGAATCAACAAAATGGCACAAAATCCTATCGTAACCATCACCATGGCAGACGGCGGCGTAATGAAAGCAGAACTGTATCCGGAGATCGCCCCCAATACTGTCAACAATTTCATCAGCCTCATCAAAAAAGGTTTTTATGACGGCCTCATTTTTCACCGCGTGATCGAAGGCTTCATGCTGCAGGGCGGTGATCCGGAGGGCAGCGGCATGGGCGGTCCCGGCTACCAGATCCCCGGTGAGTTTTCCGCAAACGGCTTTGCCAATGATCTGAAACATACTCCGGGCGTACTTTCCATGGCCCGCTCCATGCGGCCGGACTCCGCAGGCAGCCAGTTCTTTATCATGCACAAGACTTCTCCCCATCTGGATGGACAGTATGCTGCTTTTGGACAGGTGACCGAGGGCATGGACGTAGTCAATACCATTGCCGAAACAAAAACAGACTACAATGACCGTCCGCTGCAGGAACAGAAGATCAAAAGCATGACCGTGGAAACCTTCGGTGTGGACTATCCGGAGCCAAAAAGATCATAAGAGTCTATACTGGTATGAATCCGTTCGCAGGTATACATAAGTTCCGGCATTCATAATTTGTTCATAATTTGTTTTTTATAAGTTAATTTTGACAACATCATTCATACATTTTTTTATATTATGATAAATACATCAAGGGACAGGGAACAGTCCAAAATTAAAAAGACATTATCAGAAAAACTTTTTCATAATTTATGCCAGGTAAATCTGCAACGATTTGCCTGGCATCCTCCCTTTTATGGGGGATTTCTCCAAAAGTTCCTGAATTCAGCCAATCTGACAGATCCATCCAACCCGTTATCCGCGGCAGCATTAAAATGGATCGCCCTGATCACAATGCTGATCGACCATATCGGTGCTTCTACTTTGCTTTTTTACATACGCCGCCACGGCAACACGCATACCATACATGCTGTCTATGATGTGCTGCGCGATATCGGCCGCATTTCCTTTCCCCTTTATATCTTTCTTCTGGTCGAGGGGCTGCAGCATACCAAAAACAGGACAAAGTATCTGCTGCGCCTGGGGATATTCGCGCTGATCTCAGAAATACCATTTGACCTGGCCTTCTACAATATCCCTTTTCAGCGCCATTCCCAGAATGTTTTTTTCACGCTCTGCATCGGTCTGGCCGTCATCTGGGCCATGGACAGTGCCGACCCGGAGATCAGCAGGCTGACTTCCGGTAAAAATGCCATACTCACCCCCTGGATCGGCCGCCTCTACCTCTTCTTTCTCTATGGTGCTCTCATTGCCCTGGGCTGTCTTCTGGCATCCATTCTTTATACGGATTATCAATATGTAGGTGTTCTGGCCATCTGCGCATTTTACCTGCTCCGCCGTTACCCTCTGATCGCTGCAGCCGTCAGCAGTGTGGTACTGCTTTTGTCCAGTGCGCGGGAGTTCTTTGCCCTGGGCTGCCTGATCCCCATCTCTTTATACAACGGAAAACGGGGCAGTCAGCCGAAATACTTCTTCTATGCCTTCTACCCCGTTCATTTATTGCTTTTATGGTGTGTACTGCGGTTGATATGAGATCTTTATACTGTCAGTACCTGTTCTACAGCCTCTACTGCCGCTGCCGCATCACTGCCTTCTGCAATTACAGTCACTTCTTTTCCTTTTGCCACCACCATGTTCATCATGCCCATGATGCTCTTCATATTTACTTTTCTCGATCCTTCCTTTAAGTATACTTTACTCTCATACTTGCAGGCGGTCTGCACCAGCAAAGACACCACATCCGCGTCGATGCCGTCCTTTAACCCCACTTTCACTGTTTTTTCCATAGTTCTCTCCTCCTAAATATTATATATTCATCTGTTTTTTTCTCTCTTCAGCCAATTCGGATAGTTTTCTCAGCCGATGATTCACACCCGATTTTCCCACAGGCGGATCCATAAGCTCACCCAGTTCCTTCAGCGTGGCATCCGGATACTCCAAACGTACCTCTGCCATCTGCCGCAGCTGCTCCGGCAGCCGCTGCAGTCCGTAATGCGCTTCCAGATACTGTATATCCTGAAGCTGCCGCTGTGCGGCATCCAGAGTTTTCTGAATATTGGCCGTATCACAGTTTACCCGCCGGTTTGCATCTCCCCGCAGTTCTTTCTCGATCCGCAGGTTTTCCATCTCCATCAGAGCCTGGTGTGCACCCGCCACATTCAAAAACGCTGCTATGGACTCGCTTTCTTTCAGGTAAACAATGGTATGCCCTTTACGCAAAGTCCGCTTTGCCGTGATCTCAAACTCCCGCAGCAGTTCCTGCAGCTGTACGGCCTGACGCTCTCCCGCGCAATGAAATTCCAAATGATAACTTTTCCCGGGATCGCTCATAGAGCCTATGCAGGCAAAACACCCTCTTAAATATGCCCTTTTGCAGCAGGAATTCTTTAATAACAGCAGTGAAACCGCACCTTCCCGTATCTCTTTAAAATGTACCGAATCCGCTACAAATGCTGCAAGAGCGGGATCCGATACCAGCAGATTTCCTGTTCCGCAGTTTTCGTCCGCATTTATAGTATATGTTTTTTGCAGCAATGTAAAGACCTTTTTCAGAAGGCTATCGTTTTCACTATGAAACTGCAGGCTGCCCCCCTGAATTTTGGCAATATTTGCTACATATGCAGCCATCTCCGCGATCTGGCAATGCCGCGAACTCCCATATTGTCTGTCCAGTTCTTCCTTCACCTGTGCCGAAAAAGACATCCTTATTCCCTCACACGGATCAAAACAGCCTGATCATTTCCATATAATGTTTCCACATGCCTTTTCTCCAGGCCGCCTGCAGAAAGCCATTCCAGGATCATATCGCAGGCTTCAGAATCCCCGTCACACAAAAACATTCCACTGTCTGCCACCGCCCGCATCAGTTCCCCGCGGTGCTCCTGCCAGCCATCATCCGTCGTCAGCACATATACTTCGCGGTACCTCCCCAGCAGCGGTATCTTATCATAACCGGAACCATGTGCACGTACAAAAACCATGGTATCGGATGGATGCTGAGCCATCTGCTCCTCAAATAACAACAACTCCCCCCGCTCCTGTTTTTTGCTATCTGCCATTCCGTGAAAACCACCGATACACCAAAGCAGGAAAAGAACAGAAGCCAGCACCGCCTTCCACCGTCTCTGTTCTCCGGATACATACCCGATCAGCAGTCCCAGCATGATAAAGAAGTACGGGATGACCGTGCTGATCTTATCCGTACGCATCAGGAAGGTAGACAAAAGAACGTATCCAAACGGCAGCAGGCAAAATAATACGATCCGCCAGTCCGCCTTCTTTTCCTTCTGCAGATAACGAGCAACCGCCAACACCAACAGGCCTGCCAGCAGAAGCAGCCAGATATCGTTTCCGGAAACCATCGCGTATACCGCTTTGCCAAACACGCCGCCATAAGCACTGCGCAGGCTGGCCGATTCCGTTCCCTTCAGTTTGGATAAAAGCCCGAAAACCGACATGGGATCCACGCAGATCCCCAACAAAACTGCCAAAAGCCCCGTCGCCAGATAACCTTTGATGAATTCCTTTGGGTTCTGACAGTTATGCATTTCCGTCATGCCTAATCTCGATTCGCTCGATAGCAAAAATGCCGTACAGAGGGTAAATACACCCAGGCAGACTGCCCAGATCCCCATGGTATAATGTGAAACATATCCCAGCATATATACCGGTATCAGCCGTTTCATATATTTTTTTGCAGCCGCCGCGCCACTCCTCTTCAGGATCTCAAACATCCGCAGATGCTGGAGGAACAGGCCGGCAAAAAAGACCGCTGCCAGCGAATACGGCCTTGCATTTGTATACATCTCTATCGCCCCGGCAGAGCAGGCATAAGACAGTAGCGTAAAGAAACGCCAGCCCCTGTTTTCCATATAATAGCAGCAGATCCGGTACAGCAGATAGAGCAGCACGCCCATACAGAGCAGGTTCAGCAAAAAGCCACTCCATTTCCCCGCCGAGATGCCCGGAATCAGTGAAGACAGCAGATGCAGGCAAAGATAATACAAAAAAGAATTTGCATCATCACCCATGGCATTCAGATAGACCTGCCCCGGATGAAAAGCCTCCCCTTTTTCTATCGCCAGGAAGCCCCGCAGCTGTTCCCCGCTGTACCAGCCGGTTTCTGCGGGCCGCTCCGTCTGAAAGAATACCGCATTTCTCCGGTTCTGCAGGATATCCTTTCCGGCTGCTGCCAGATTCTTAAACACTCCGCCGATCCCGTCCTGCAGGATCTCGTGATCCAGATAAGAGCGTATCCTGCCTTTTGAAAACATCCAACCCTGCGCAGGCTCATTTGCCATGCCGTAAGTAATGACCTCATCCCCCGTGCGGTAGGAATCCAGGGACATAAAAAAAACTGTCGGCAACAGGCAGAGCAGCAATAACGGCCAGAATAACCATTCCGGCCACTTGATCAATTTAGAGTTTTTCGTCCCTGTGGGTGATCGTAATTCCATATTTTCCCTGCGTGCGCAGATGCGCATAGAGTTCATTTGCCAGTGTAATGCTTCTGTGCTTTCCACCGGTACAGCCGATACCGATGACCAGCTGGTGTTTTCCTTCTTTGATATAATTGGGGATCAGAAAATGCAGCAGGTCTGTCAGTTTCGCCAGAAATTCTCCCGCCTCCGGAAAACCCATGACATAATCATGCACCGGGGCATCATTGCCGGTCTGGCGCTTCAACTCATCAATATAATACGGATTCGGCAGAAAACGCACATCAAAGACCAGATCCGCATCTATGGGGATCCCGTATTTGAAGCCGAATGATACGATCCGCACGATCAGGCTGCTGTACTCCTGATTCTGCTGAAAGATCCGGTCCAGTTCTTCTTTTAAAACACGTGTCAGCAGATTAGAAGTATCAAATACATAATCCGCCCGTTTTTTTACATTTTCCAGGATCTGACGCTCACGGTGGATCCCCTCCTCCAGGCTGCCGCCGCCCGATACCGGATGCACACGGCGTGTTTCCTTGTAGCGTTTGATCAGTACCGTATCATCCGCGTCCATAAAGATCACTTCAAACTGGATGCCCTTCTCGCGCATCCGCTGCAGCGCCAGTTCCGCTTCGTCAAAATCCTGATCCGCGCGCACATCCAGGCCAAGCGCCACTTTGCTGATCTCCCCGCCCGGGCGCACGACCAGTTCCACAAAACGGTCAAACAAAGCCAGAGGCAGGTTGTCTACACAATAAAACCCCATATCCTCCAGCATCTTCATCGCTGTCTGTTTTCCGGCACCGCTCATGCCGGTCACGATCACAAAACGCATTGATCCTACCTTCTTTTATAATGTCAGTTTCTTCATCCCCGGGATCCTCCGCACCAGCCAGGTAAGCACAAAGCAGGATAGATACACGAAGAGCGCCCAGAATAAGCCTGCAAACAGTGCATTCCCATTCTGTACGCGGCCGCCCAGCGCCAGCCGTAACTTTTCGATAATATGGATCCTGTCATCCAGGAAAAAACCATGCATCAGATAGATCCCCAGTGTGCAGCCGCCAAAACTGCCAATGACACGCTGCCCACTGCTCCGCTCCCTGCAGCTGAAGTACGCCTTTGCCACGATAAAAAAGGTAACGCAGTGCAGCATCGTACACGGACTGTGATAAGACGGGTACATATCGTAATTGCCATGGGAAACACCGCTCATCGCCATCATGTACACATAATACACCATCCATACCAGATCGATGCCGATCAGGAATGGCGCTATCTTCCGGCAGACCCCCCTTTCCAGCCTGTGGTGGAAGAAATATCCCATCACCGGATAAATAAAGATCACTTCCATGAGCCAGCCCAGTTTCATGTTCGGATTCAGGCTGTAGCGGTCCAGCAGGATCTTGCTGTCGATCAGCGGCAATATGGACGAGAGTACAAATACCGCCGTGATCAGATAGATGAATGTATTGTTCCGCATGTTTTTGACCATCGGACGCAAAAAAGGCAGACAGATCAGAAAACCCAGATATGCGTATAAATACCAGAACTGCGGGATCTGATCCCTGCTGTACAGGTCCGGGATAAACCTTGTCAGGTCAAAACTCTCCCAGAAAGCCTCCCAGTCCGTACCGCCGCCTTCGAGTCTCGCATTCCGGAACAGATCATTTACATAGTAGAAAAAAGAAAAGATCACCAGGATCAGTGCCACTCTGCTGATCCGCTTTTTCCAGATATCCAGCAGCGACTCCTCCTCCTCCAGCAATAGCGCACCGGAGATCATCAGGCAGAGCCATAAAGGAAACCTGGAAAATATCGTGAACAAAAGGCATACATAATAAGCCACGCTTCCGCTTTCGCAGAGCGCATACGCATTTGCCCCCTCAGAATATGAAAAGATCATAAAAAAAGCCGATATGATCCAAAGCAGATCAAAATATAATTCCCTTCTACGTTTTACCCTTGTCTTTCTCATCCGTTACTCAAACTCTCCCAGCAGGATCACTTCCGGCTCCAGCATATAGCCCGACGTCTGTAATACCCGTTTCTGCACTTCCCGGATCAGGCTGTAGATGTCTGCCGCCGCCGCGTTTCCTTTATTGATCACAAAACCCGCATGTTTTTCCGACACACAGGCATCACCGATGGAAAATCCTTTCAATCCGGCATCCGCGATCAGTTTCCCTGCAAATGCCCCTTCCGGACGTTTAAAGGTAGAACCTGCGCTGGCATATTCCAATGGCTGCTTCTGCCTGCGCTGTTCCTTTAGTTCGGCAATCTTATCCATGATAGTCTTTTTTTCACCGGATTGCAAGCGCAATGTGACCGACAGCAGTACCCCTTCTTTTTCTTTGAGTATGCTGTGCCGGTATCCAAACCGCATTTCCCCGCAGGATAGCACACGCACGCCTTCCCCCGGAAAATAAATCTCCGCGCTTTCCACGACCTGCGCCATCTCCCCGCCATAAGCGCCAGCATTCATCACTATGGCGCCGCCCACGCTTCCGGGGATCCCGGAGGCAAACTCCAGCCCGCTTAAGGAATGCTCCGCCGCCCTTGCCGCCAGCCGCATCAGGGACGCACCGCCGCCTGCCGTCACACACGCTCCCTGAAAGCCGATCTGCTCAAAATCACCTGTCAGTTGCAGCACCGCACCGGAAAGCCCCCTGTCGGACACCAGCAGATTGCTGCCGTTTCCCAGCAGAAAAAAAGGGATATCCTTCTCCTTCAGAAAATCCAATACACGAAAAAGCGCTTCCCGCTGCGGAATGGTCATAAACAGTTCCGCAGGACCACCCACGCGAAAAGTGGTATGCTTCCGCATCGGTTCATTTTGCAGGACCTCCGCACCGAATGCCCTGCATTTTTCTGCCATATGTTCCGGTTCCAAATCTCCCCACCCTGCAGAACACGGCATGCTGTCATGTTCCGCTCCTAAAAAAATAATGCAGCACGCAGGACATTTATTTCCCCCTGCGTGCTGTAAAATATAGCAAACGACAAAAGTATTTTTACTTTTGCTCGTTTGCTGCGCTGGATTTTGGTTGCGAAGCAACAAATTCCATACAAAATCCATGCGCATCCGCCGGAGGCTTTATAGTCAACGACAAATTATTTTTGTCGTTGACTATAAATTCAGTCCAGTACTAACTTTGCAGCGCCGAAAATACCGGCGTCATTCCCCAGTTTTGCCAATACAAATTTTGCATCTGCGCAGCCATGGAATACCCGCTTGCGGTACTCTTCCTCTACAAAATCAAACAGCACCTCTCCGGCCTTGGATACGCCGCCGCCGATGACAAAGGCCTCCGGATTGACGCTGCAGGCCACTGCCGCCAGGCCTTTTGCCAGATACTGCCCGAATTGCTGCGCCACTTCGATTGCTACGGCATCCCCTGCCTTTACCGCATCAAATACGGTTTTTGCGGAAACCTCCCTGCCGCGCATGCTGCTGGGCGCATCGTCCTTTTCCAGACGCTTTCTGGCAAGCCTTGCCACGCCGGTCGCGGACGCATACTGCTCCAGGCAGCCGCACTTTCCGCAGCCGCAGGCCTCGGTTTCCCCGTCTTCGATATGGATATGCCCGATCTCACCGCCGGCACCGGTCGCACCGGTCAGGATCTTTCCCTCCACAATGATGCCGCCGCCCACGCCGGTTCCCAGCGTAACGACCACCAGATTGCTGTATCCTTCCCCGCCGCCGCGCCACATCTCGCCCAGCGCTGCCACATTTGCGTCATTGCCTGCTTCCACACGGATGCCGTCCAGCAGCCCGGACAGTTCTTCCTTAATGGAGAAGACGCCCCAGCCTAAATTTGCCGCTTTGTGGATCACGCCTTTTGCATCCACGGGACCCGGCACGCCGATACCGACACCCACCACATCTTCTTTCGCGATGGACTTTTCCGCCATTTTCTGCTGAACGGATGCCGCGATATCCGGCAGGATATGGCTGCCGCTGTCTTCCTTGCGGGTTACGATCTCCCATTTTTCCTGCACATTGCCTTCCGTATCAAACAATCCCATCTTGACGGTCGTGCCGCCCAGATCCACTCCAAAGATCACCTTTGCCATTGTACATCCCTCCCCGGAATTTATGAATCAAAACTGCTCATTGCAATCCAAAACTCAGTCGTCTTTTCTTTCCAAAGATGCCTGCACGCGCTTATAGAGCTCCTGTGCCGCATTGTAGCCCATCTTTTTCTGCCTGTGGTTGATGGCTGCAGACTCGCAGATCAGCGCCGTATTACGTCCCGGACGGATCGGGATATTGTGGCATACCACCTTATTGCCCAGATACTCCACATATTCCTCTTCCATACCGATGCGGTCGTATTCCTGGTCCTTTGACCACTCGGAAAGCTTGATCACCAGATTGATCTCCTGATCCTCCTTTACGGACTGCACGCCAAAGAGCATCTTCACATCCACGATACCGATACCGCGGATCTCAATGAAGTGTTTGGTCACGGCCGGTGCCGTTCCGATCAGGGTTTCCTCGGATACCTTGCGGATCTCCACCACATCATCCGTTACCAGACGGTGTCCGCGCTTGATGAGCTCCAGCGCCGCCTCACTCTTGCCAATGCCGCTCTCCCCTGTGATCAGCACGCCCTCGCCATAAACGTCCACCAGCACGCCGTGTACCGTGATGCAGGGCGCCAACTTGGCATTCAGCCAGCGGATCACCTCCGCCATGAATGTAGATGTGGCTTTTGATGTGGAAAGCAGCGGAACGCCATATTTGATGGCGGTCTCTTTAAACAGCTTATCCGGCTGCAGATCCCTGCAGAATACAAAGGCCGGCGTTTTATTGCTTAAGATTTTTTCATAGATGGTCTTTTTCTGTTGCTCATCCAAAGCCTCCATATAGGAATATTCCACGAAACCCACGATCTGCAGACGTGTCGCATCGTAATGCTCCATATATCCTGTCAGCTGGATTCCGGGCCGGTTGATATCCGGCTGTGAAATGCGGATCTGGCTGATGTCGATCTCTTCGGTCAGATTGGTCAGTTTCTGTTTGTCGATCAGACGCTGCAGACTGATACTGGACATAATGGTAACCCTCCTTCAATACATTTATATATTTATTCGCCCTGATATACTATAGTAAGCGCAATAAATAATTGCGCTTACTATAACGCTCCGCGAGGATGCGCACGGATTTTGTAAGGAAATATGCCGCTTTCAGCGGCCAAAATCCGGCGCAGTAAACGACAAAACGAAAATAGTTTTGTCGTTTA
>JAFUUX010000241.1 GCA_017471325.1 Lachnospiraceae bacterium
CTCAGGAACTGTTGTTATTCGTCCCTTACAGTATACCACATACGCTACGCAGTTACAGTATATTCCGCATATTTGTTACTAACAAACGGGGTCCATTTGACCCCAACATCATGTGATTGACTTTTACAGGCGCAAGTTGGCTGTTACATATCTCGTCTATCTGCGGCGCAGGCAATTGTCAGCGGAGGCTTGATTTTTCTGGATTGTGAAGTGGAAAATATTGGAGCCCTTGAGTTATATAAGGAGTATGGTTTTGCCCCGTTTGGAGAGAGAAAGTCCGTTAGCGATGGGCAATTATATATACAATTATTGAAAGGATTTTGACTGCTTGGGTTAAATATAATAGGTTGGTAAAGAATCTGGCTGTCCGTGAAAACGGGCAGCATTTTCTTTTATGATCATAGCTGAAATATGAGGCAGGATTAAGCGTTTGCAACCTAAGAGGTTTTTGTATGAAGAAGATGTGTCATTATGAGATGTGGGATAAATGATAGAAATTGGGATATTAACAAAACATAAACATTTTGCAAACAAAGCGGAAACATCATTTTGATATTTTATGGGTGATTATTAGGAAAAGGGAAAATGGAAAAATGAGGAGATTATTGCAAAGACTTTTTCAACTTTCCAATAGACAGTCGATAGTGGTCATCAGTTCGGCGACAATATTGACTGTCATTGCGTTGAACACGAGTATCAGGTAACATTTGAAAATCCATTGAAAATTGTTACCTGCTGTGGTATTATTGACGGGTGTTTGAATCTCGGGAAAGGTTGCTGCGTGCCGGTGGTACGCGTTTAGCAACGACCGAAGCGGAGCGGAGACAACTGTTGGGTAAAGATTTAAAAGGGAAAGATCTGGGAAAAGGTTTGACGGTCTGTTCTTATAAAAGGTAACGGAAATTAACGAAAAGTAACCTCAAATTGTTACGCAAGTGTTACGCAAGTGTTACGTAACAGGATGTTGCGAGGCTGAAAAACTTGAAAATAAAGGAAAGCAGGTATTATTTATGAAACTAGGAATCGTGGGACTTCCCAATGTGGGCAAGTCAACATTATTTAATTCACTGACGAAAGCGGGGGCAGAGTCTGCCAACTATCCGTTCTGCACCATTGATCCGAATGTGGGAGTAGTGGCGGTACCGGATGAGCGTATCGTGAAACTGGGTGAACTCTATCACACAAAGAAAGTGACACCGGCAGTGATCGAGTTTGTGGATATCGCAGGCCTGGTAAAGGGTGCATCCAAAGGCGAGGGACTGGGGAACCAGTTCCTGGCGAATATCCGTGAGGTGGACGCTATCGTGCATGTGGTGCGCTGCTTTGAGGACAGTAATATCGTGCATGTGGACGGTTCTATCGATCCGCTGCGGGATATTGAGACCATTAATATGGAATTGCTTTTTTCTGACATCGAGATCCTGGAACGCCGTATCGCAAAGACATCCAAAAGTGCGCGGAATGATAAAGCGGCAGCAAAGGAACTGGAACTGCTGGAAGCTTTGAAAAAGCATATGGACGAAGGCAATCTGGCGAAGACATTTACGGTAGAGGGGGAAGAGGAAGAGGCATGGTTTAAAGAGTATAACCTGCTGACGGCCAAGCCTGTGATCTATGCGGCAAATGTTGCAGACAGTGATCTGGCTGATGATGGTGCAAACAATACGCATGTACAGTCCGTGCGGGAATATGCAAAGACGGAAGGCAGCGAGGTGTTTGTGATCTGTGCGCAGATCGAGGAAGAGATCGCAGAACTGGAGGACGATGAAAAAGCAGAGTTTCTGGAAGGGCTGGGGCTTTCGGAGTCCGGCCTGGACAAACTGATCAAGGCTAGTTATTCACTGCTGGGGCTCATCAGTTTCCTGACGGCAGGAGAAGATGAATGCCGTGCCTGGACCATTAAGCGGGGCACCAAAGCGCCGCAGGCAGCCGGCAAGATCCATTCTGACTTTGAACGCGGTTTTATCCGGGCGGAAGTAGTGGCCTATGAGGATCTGATCAGTCTGGGATCTATTGCGGCTGCGAAAGAAAAGGGCGTGGCCGGGCTGGAGGGGAAAGACTACGTAGTTAAGGATGGGGATGTGATCCTGTTCCGCTTTAATGTATGATCATAGAAAAGACGGCATGCCCGGAAACTGTCTTGGCGGTTTCCGGGTTTGCATTATTTATGGGAGGGAAATATGCCTGATTGGATGAATGAAACGGATATCGCGTTTCCGAATCTGGGTATCTATCTGGAAAATGTGCCAAAGAGTTTTCCGGTATTTGGTATTACCATTGCCCTGTATGGGGTGATCATCGGGATCGGCGTGCTGTTGGCGTTTGCCCTGATCTCGAGGCTGGCAAAAGAAGAGGGACTGGATCCGGACGATTTTTATGAAAGCGGTCTGTTTATCCTGTTTTTTGGGATCCTGGGGGCGCGGCTGTATTATGTGGCTTTTTCCTGGGACTATTATAAAAATGATCCTGTGAGCATCCTGAACATCCGGCAGGGCGGCCTGGCGATATATGGCGGAGTGCTGGCGGGGATCCTGACGATGATCATTTACTGCAAGGTCAGGAAGAAAAACATGTTTCACATGGTCGACCTGGGATTGTATGGTGCTTTGGTGGGGCAGATCGTGGGGAGATGGGGCAATTTTACAAACCGTGAGGTATTTGGCGGCTATTCCGATGGATTGTTTGCGATGCGCCTGCCCATCGAGGCGGTGCGGGACAGGGATATCTCGGCGGATCTTGCGGCGCATATCGTTGAAGGGACAAATTATATACAGGTGCATCCGACGTTTCTCTATGAGAGCGTGTGCAATCTGCTACTGCTTTGCCTGATGCTGCTCCTGCGCCGCAGGAGGGCGTTTGACGGGGAACGGGCCTTGTGGTATCTGGGCGGCTATGGGATCATACGTTTCTTTATAGAAGGGATTCGTACAGATCAACTGAAGTTTCCGGGGACGGAACTGGCGGTTTCCCAATGCCTGGGGCTGCTGCTTTTCCTGCTTTCGGCCGTAACGGCTGTGATCCTGCGTGTACGCACCGGCAGGAAAAACAAAGAAACTATATCTGGGACAGAGTAACAAAACGGATACCATATCTTGAAAAGTGCTTTAAAATAAGGCTTTCGAGCCTTATTTTTTTGTGCAGAATATGAAAAAAGTATTGAAACTTTGTGAAAAATAGTTTAAAATTGCATTCGTAGGGCAAAAAGTGGCAAATGATGTCAAAATCAACCCAGAGAGTGGCAAATATATGATGTACATGGGCGAATACAGTCATTCGATCGACGCGAAAGGACGGACCACGGTGCCTGCAAAGTTAAGGGAAGCGCTGGGGGAAGGTTTTGTAGTGACGAAAGGACTGGATCGCTGCTTATGGATGCTGGATGCGGAGCGCTGGGAAAAGATAGAGCAGATGGTTCAGGAACTGCCCATGACATTAAAAGAAGCCCGGGTGTTTGCGAGGTTTATGATCGGCGGCGCCTGCGAAGGCGAGATGGATAAACAGGGCAGGCTGCTTCTGCCGGCAAATCTGCGGGAATACGCAGGCCTGACAAAAGATGTGATCTTTGTGGGAACGGGCGGCAGAGTGGAGATCTGGGACAAAGACAGTTTCTACAGTCAGGAAGCGGAAGACGATATTACAGCGGTCACCATGGCGCTGGAAGGAAAAGGATACAGGTTTTGATGGAGTTCCGGCATACACCCATTATGTTAAATGAAGTATTGGAGGGCTTGCAGATCAAGCCGGATGGTATCTACATGGATGGTACTCTGGGTGGGGCGGGGCATAGCAGTGAGATCGTAAAGCGGCTGCGGAATGGAATGCTGTATGGTTTCGATCAGGATGAGGAGGCGCTGGCGGCAGCGGCAGTGAGATTGGAGCCGTATAAAGAACGGACGGAACTGATCCACGCAAATTATGAAAATGCGGTCGGTATATTGAAAGCACGCGGCGTGGATGGGCTGGACGGGATACTGCTGGATATCGGCGTATCGTCTTATCAACTGGACAATGCGGAACGCGGCTTTTCCTACAGGATGGATGCACCGCTGGATATGCGGATGGATCGTGCGCAAAGCCTCACCGCAGAAGAGATCGTAAATCAGTGGAGTGAGGAAGAGATCGGCAGGATCTTAAAGGAATACGGCGAAGAAAAATTCGCAAAAAACATTGCAAAGCATATCGTTCGCGCAAGGGAAAAGGCGCCGGTCAGGACAACTTTCGCGTTAAACGAGATCATAAGAAATGCGATACCGGCCAGAATGCGCGCGGACGGGCATCCTTCCAAGCGGAGTTTTCAGGCGATCCGGATCGCCTGCAACAGGGAACTGGATGTGCTGGAAACTTCTTTGGCGGAACTGATCGACTTTTTAAAGCCGGGCGGAAGGATAGCCGTGATCACCTTCCACTCTTTAGAGGACAGGATCGTAAAGAATGCTTTTCGGACGGCGGAACACCCCTGCACCTGCCCGCCGGATTTTCCGGTATGTGTGTGCGGAAAGGAAGCAAAAGGGGTATGCGTGAACAGAAAGCCGATCCTGCCGGGGGAAAAGGAACTGGAAGAAAACAGCAGATCCAAGCCGGCAAAACTGAGGATATTTGAAAGAAAATAAAAAAGTTGCGCGGGATGCAACAAATAAGTATAATATGAGGGGGCAACAAATGGCTAGAGAGGATTATGTGCAGGGGAGCACGGCAAGGAAAAGAGCACGGGGGAAACAAAGCGATATCCATCCGATCCTGGAGGAGCGGCGGCGTGCGGCGAAGGCTGTGCACTATGCGGCATCCAGCGTGTTTTTATTGTTGGGTGCGATTGCGGTTATGCTGGGAATCGCATTTTATTTCATCAGCCTGCAGAATTCTGTGACGAGCAAACGTGAGCATTATGCCAGACTGCAATCGGAATATGCATCGTTAAAGCGTTCCAATGATCTGTACGAGGAGCGCATTCTGAGCAAAGTGGATATGGAAGAGATCGCCCGCATCGCAAGAGATGAACTGGGAATGCATCTGGCCGGTGAGGGACAGATCATTATGTATTCAGGGGCAATTGATGATTATGTGACACAATATACGGCGCTTCCGGCGGATTAAGTGCAGGAAGCACCGCTGTGGTTGGGAAAAGACTGTGGCAGACGAAAAGAATAAAAGAAATAACAAAAACAGCAGAAATCAAAAAAGCAATACAGGGAATCATTCCGGTCGGCAGAAAAGGGTATCGCCGGATACGCAGCTGCAGCAGAATATCATGGGAAAAGCAGTAGTAGTGTCGATAGGCATACTACTTCTTTTTGTATTCCTGATCTTCCGTGTGGTGACCATCATGCGGGACAACGGGGAACAATACAAAAAACAGGTTTTGTCTCAGCAGCAGTACGATTCGACGGTCATTCCCTATCAAAGGGGCGCGATCCTGGACAGGAACGGCTCGATGCTGGCTTATTCGGAGCGCGTCTATAATGTGATCCTGGACTGTTATCTGCTGACGCACGATAATTCTGACGGAAAGAACATTGAACCGACGATCAGCGCCCTGGTAAAATACATGGGTGTGAACGGGACGGAGATCAGAGGTTATATCAATGATAATCCGGACGCGCGTTATCATATCCTGGTCAAAAATCTTTCCTATGATGCGATGGAAGAGTATCTGGCGTATGTAGAGGAGTACAATGCCGGGGTAGCGGAGCAGAATAAAGAACTGGAAGCGGAAGCAAAACTGGGAAAGATCAGTGAAAAGGCGGTCTGGTTTGAAGACCAGTTCAAGCGTACCTACCCGGGTGGCTCGCTGGCCTGCGACGTGATCGGCTTTACTACCAGTGATGGTCAGGGGCAGTATGGCCTGGAGGAGTTTTACAACGATACGTTGGTGGGGCGCAACGGCAGGGAATACGGGTATCTGACGGCGGAAAATGCGCTGGAGAGAACCGTGATCCCGGCGGAAAACGGAAAGACGCTGGTAACGACGATCGACTCTTATATCCAGCGTGTCTGTGAAGAAAAGATCCGTGCCTATAATATAGAACATGCCGGAGAGTGGCGTGAAAATGAAATGGGCTCGGACAATACAGGCGTGATCGTTATGGATATCCATACCGGGGAGATCCTGGCGATGGCCAGTTATCCGTATTTTGATCTGAACGATCCGAAAGACCTGACTCTGTATACGGAAGGCGAAGTGGCTGCTCTGGTCGAAAGAGAGGGATCGGAGGAAAAAGCGAGCCAGTATTTATGGAAGAATTTCTGTATATCCCAGTCATATGAGCCGGGATCGGTCTGCAAGACTTTTACGGTGGCAATGGCACTGGATATGGGCGTGATCCATGATGGCGACCGCTTTACCTGCCATGGGTATCTGTCCTTTGGTGAAGGCAGCCACACCACAACGATCCGCTGCCACCAGAGGTATGGTGACGGGGATATTTCTGTAAAGACGGCCGTGGAAAAATCCTGCAACGTAGCATTGATGCTGATCGGCCAGAAGGTCGGGAAAGCGAAGTTTCTGGAGTATCAGAGAAACTTTAACTTTGGCCTGCGCACCAATGTTGATCTGGCGGGCGAGATGCGGACGGCTTCCCTGGTATTTAATGAGCGGACGATGGGCGTAACGGAGCTGATGACATCGACTTTCGGACAGGGTTTTAATGTCACGATGATCCAGACCATCTCGGCATTTGCCAGCCTGGTGAACGGCGGGTATTATTACCAACCGCATGTGGTGAAGCAGATCCTGGACGATAACGGCGCGGTCGTAAAGAATATAGAGCCGCAGCTGCTCAGGCAGGTAGTATCGGAGAGCGTATCGGATCTGATGATAGACTACTGCACCGGTGTTGTGGATGAGGGTACCGGTGTCCGTGCACGCCCGGCAGGCTACCGGATCGGCGGAAAGACCGGCACGGCAGAGCGTTCCGGTCAGGGCAAACGTGACTACACGGTTTCCTTTATGGGATTTGCGCCGGCAAATGATCCGCAGATCGCGATCTATGTAGTCATTGACCGTCCGAACACGGGCTCTCAGGAAAACGGTACCCGTTATGCCTGTCTGATCTGCCGGGATATCCTGACGGAGATATTACCGTATATGCATATCTTCATGACAGAGCCGCTTTCGGCTGCGGAAGAGAAGGAACTGGCGGAAAAAGGGCAGCAGAATACGCTTTCCGAAAACAGTGCTTCCGAAAACAGCGCCTCGGAGAACAGCGCTTCTGAGAACGGCACCTCGGAAGAGGAACCGGAGGTGGAAGTGGTGGATATACAGATCGATGAAAGCAGCGGGTATGCGATCGATCCGGTGAACGGGGAATATCTGGATCCGAAGACCGGTGTGCCTTTGAACGGGGATTCCGGGATCTTTCAGGATGAAAACGGCAATACGATAGAAATTACTGTGATCAACGATCCGACTGCGGATACGGATGATCCGAGAGAATAGGGGTGTGAAATGGAACTGAATGGTAAGACTGTCATAGTGATGGGTGCAGGAAAAAGCGGTATCGCGGCGGCAAAACTGCTGCTGCAGGTCGGAGCGTTTCCGGTCATTTATGATCAGAATGAAAAACTGGATGTGGCCGCGCTGCGGCAGCAGTTTACGAAAGAGATCGCGATCTGCGCGGGAACACTGGAACAGGAATACGAGCAGGCGGCGTGCCTTTTGGTCATGAGCCCGGGGATACCGGTGGATACGGATTTTGTAGAGGGATTTCGCAAACGCGGCATTCCTGTCTGGGGGGAAATAGAACTGGCTTACCGTTATGCGAAGGGGCGTTTGATCGCCATTACAGGCACAAATGGAAAGACGACCACAACGGCGCTGACCGGAAAGATCATGCAGGACTGGTATGAGCGCTCCGGCAGGGAGGGAAAGGTATATGTGGCCGGAAATATCGGTGATCCGTATACGGATATCGCGCTGCTGACCAAAGAAGGGGATACGACCGTGCTGGAGGTTTCCAGTTTCCAACTCGAAACCATCGACGCATTTCATCCGGAGATCTCTGCCATCCTGAATATTACGCCGGATCACTTAAACCGGCATCATACGATGGAGAATTATGCGGCCTGCAAATTCGCTGTGACAAAGAACCAGACACCGGAAGAGGTGTGCGTGCTGAACGGGGAAGATGCGTGGCTGCAGGGATTTGTACGGGAAGGAAAGTGCGCCTGCAGACCTGTATATTTTGATTCGGCAAAGCCGGTGGTGGGGGGATACTGGCAGGAGGGAAAGGAGATCTTCAGTTCTTTTGCGGAGAAAAAAAGGCTGATGAATATCCATGAGATGAAACTGCTGGGCACGCACAATGTAGAGAATGTGATGGCGGCGATCGCCATGGCGGATGCTGCCGGCGTGCCGATGGAGAGCATCCTGCAGTCTGTCCGGGATTTTACGGCAGTAGAGCATAGGATCGAGTATACGGCGACCGTGGATGGTGTAGATTACTATAATGATTCAAAGGGCACCAATCCGGATGCGGCGATCAAAGCAGTACAGGCGATGGTGAAGCCTACGGTGCTGATCGGCGGCGGTTATGACAAGCAGAATACTTATGATGAATGGATAGAGAGTTTTGGGGACAAGGTGCGCTGCCTGCTTCTGCTGGGGCAGACCAGGGAAAAGATAGAAGCATGCGCACATCAGCACGGCTTCCTGAATACGGTGCTGGTAGAGAGTATGGAGGAAGCGGTGAGCAAGGCTCACGAACTGGCAGAGCCGGGATGGGCGGTTTTGCTGTCACCCGCCTGCGCCAGCTGGGGGATGTTTCAGAATTATGAAGAGCGCGGCCGTATATTTAAAGAACTTGTGAGGAAACTGTAAGCATGGCAGAAACAGGGAGATTAAGAAGTGTTGGCGGGGGGCGGGCGAAAAGGACCGGGCGGCCGCGACCGGCAGGAAACGGGATCGATATTCCCATGCTGATCGTTATGGCGGGTCTGATGCTGTTTGGGCTTCTGATGATCTATTCGACCAGCGCGTATAACGCAGGGGAAGATCCGGCATCGTTTCTGCGTACCCAGCTTTTGGCAGAGGGATTGGGCGTGGTGGCGATCATATTGATCGTGCTGATGCCATACCGTGTGTTGGAATTTCTGGGCAAGCCGCCGGCCAGGTATATCCTGATCGGTGTAGCGATATTCATGATGCTGCTTTTGAAAACGCCGCTTGGCATCACGGCCAAAGGAGCAACGCGCTGGATACGTTTGGGTCCTTTGCGTGTGCAGCCGGCAGAGATCGCCAAAGTAGCGCTGATCGTATATCTGGCCGGGTATATTTCGGAGGCGCCCAAACGGGTGAATACAAAACTGGGGTATGGACTGCCGATGGGGGTGGCAGTGCTGCTGGCCGGCCTGGTGTATGGCGTATCCAAAAACCTTTCCAGTGCGATCATCATCATGGGGATCGCAGTAATGATGCTGTTTTTGGCTACGAAGGAGTGGAAATGGCAGCTGATCTGTTATCCCGGTTTGGCAAGCGTGGCGATCTGGGGGGTTCTGAAGTATGTCAACAGTGTGGATGATGTCACAAAACTGAATTACCGTTTTAAACGGATACTGATCTGGCGTGATCCCGGGGCCTATCTGCTGGACAATGGTTATCAGACGCTGCAGGCACTGTATGCCATTGGTTCCGGGGGGATCACCGGCAAAGGGATCGGTAAGAGTGTGCAAAAACTGGGGACGATCCCGGAAGTGCATAATGACATGATCTTTTCCGTGATCTGCGAGGAACTGGGATTGATAGGCGCGATCGTTGTACTGGTGCTGTTTGCCGTGCTGCTCTACAGATGCCTGCTGATCGCGTTTTCGGCGGCAGATTCCTACGGGATGCTGATCTGTATGGGCGTCATGCTGCATATCGCGATCCAGGTGATCCTGAATATCCTGGTGGTGACAAATACGATGCCCAATACCGGTGTGAGCCTGCCGTTTATCAGTTATGGAGGTTCTTCGGTAGTGTTTTTGCTGGCGGAAATGGGGCTGGTGCTGCGCGTGGCCAGGGAAAATGAAGTATGAGCGAACAGGAGCAGAATATACAGAAGAAGATAAAGGTGCTCATCATTCTGGGGACGGTCTGCCTGCTGTTGTTCATCTTTTGGGAAATGCTTAAGTTCTATACGGTAACGAATGTATACGTAGAGGGCAGCACGCATTATACGGCCACGCAGATCCGTCAGATGGTGGAGAACGGATGGTTTGGCGATAACACGATCATGCTCTCTTTAAAATACCATAATAAAAGCATTGATGATGTACCGTTTGTGGAAACCATGGATGTGAAGGTGGAAAACCGCAATACGATCCGGGTGATCGTGTATGAGAAGTCCCTGGCGGGATATGTGCAGTACCTTGACCGGTATATGTATTTTGACAAAGACGGTATTGTGGTGGAAAATGCGCAGGTACCTACGGCAAGCCTGCCGATGGTGACAGGGCTTTCTTTCGATCATTTTGTGATGTATGAGGCGCTGCCGGTACAGAATGCAGAGGTGTTCCAGACGATCCTCGATGTGACGAAGATGCTTGAAAAGTATGGAATATCCACAGACCGTATCTATTTTAATGAAAGTTACGAAATGGCATTGTTTTTTGGAAATGTAAGAGTGGAACTTGGCTCGGAGGAACTGCTGGAGGAAAAGATTCAGCAGTTAAAAGCGATCCTGACATTTTTAGACTTGGAGGAGGTGGGAACGATAGATCTAAAATCCTATAAAACGGATTCACCGAATGTTATGTATCAGGAGAAACAACAAAATTGACTTTTGTAGTCAACGAGCAAAAAAACCACAATATTTTGTGGCCGAAAGCAGTTGTCAATTACGAAAAATCAGTTTATTATGAAACAGTCACAACATGATAAAGTAGGAACGGAGCATTGTTTCACTATATCTGGTGCCTGAAGTCACCATTTTGAGGAGGAAAAGAAATTGATAGAAGTAAATGATGAAGAATCCAACGTAGTAGTAAAGATCAAGATTGTTGGTGTCGGTGGTGCCGGAAGCAATGCCGTCGGCAGGATGATCGAAGAGGGGATCACCGGTGTTGAGTATTACGCGATCAATACGGACAGGCAGCAGCTTATGAATACCAGAGCGAAGCCTATCCAGATCGGTGAGAAGACAACCGGCGGATTTGGCGCAGGCGCGGATCCTGAGATCGGACGTGCCGCAGCGGAAGAAAGCATAGATGATATCCGCGAGTGTCTGCAGGGGGCGGATATGGTATTTGTCACCTGCGGTATGGGCGGCGGTACCGGAACCGGTGCAGCGCCGATCGTGGCAAAGGTGGCCAAGGAACTGGGGTGCCTGGTGGTGGCGGTAGTTACAAAGCCGTTTACCTACGAGGGCGATACCCGTATGCAGAGAGCCCTGGCAGGTCTGGAGGAACTGCGTGCCAATGTGGATACGCTGATCGTGATTCCGAATGACAAGATCCTGGAGATCGTGGAACGCAAGATGCGCAGAAAAGAAAGTTACAAAAAAGCGGATGAAGTGCTGCAGCAGATCGTTCAGAATATTACAGAACTGATCAACAATGTGCTGGATGTAAATATCGATTTCGCGGATGTGAAGACGGTTATGGCCAATGCCGGACTTGCGCATGTGGGCGTGGGTGTCGGCACCGGTGATGACAAGGCGATCGAGGCCGTGAAAATGGCTGTTGAGAACAAACTGCTGGATACACAGGTGGATGGCGCCAAATCGATCCTGCTGTATATTTCCGGTAATCTGTATATGACGGATGAGCAGGTCGTATCCGAGTACATTCTTTCCCTGACCGGCAGGAATGTAAATATGATCACAGGCTCGAATGATGAAGATAATGAAGAGATGGGTGATTACTGCAAGGTGGTATTGATCGCCACGGGCATTGACGAGCCGGTATCCCATACGGCGGGGCGGATGGTGAATCCGAATGCTTATCGCGGCGGGCGCAATATCGGGATCGTACCACAGCAGCCGGTAAATCCGGTAAATAATATGACGGCGCCTCTGCCGCAGATACCGGCGCAGCAGCCCATCAGCAGCGCCACATCCCCGCTGCCCAGACCGCAGATGCCGGCCAGAGCGGGCGTGAGCGGTAATACATCGGCAATGAACCGTACCGGATCTATTTTTACCCAGCAGACACCGGCACCGAAGGCAACGGATGCAACAGGCCCGATCCGGACACCGCTGGCAGGGCAGGGAACCAATAATATCCCGCAGTTCAATCACAATGCAGGGACAGGACGGATCGGTATCAGGCGTGATCAGAATCAGAATTATGAGATCCCGAAGTTTATCCGTTCCAGCAGGGATAAGAAGGACAATAACTAAAAAGCGGATGGAAAGTGATCAAAAACAGCGTCCTAAGCCGGGCGCTGTTTTTTTAGTGGTCAATATGATTTTACAAAGCGGAAAACGAGATGGAAATGAAAATGAAGCGGTCAGGCTCACTGCTTTGTAAAGCGCTGCTGCAGGGAGAGCAGGAAAGCCTCTTTGTTCTCATAGGAATAATACTGCTGGATATAGATCAGTGCCATACGGATCGCCACCATGTCCAGTTTGCTCATGGCCACTTTGTTGGAATAGCAGTAATCCTGCATCTGGCTGAAGAGTGTTTTTTCGATAAATTCGATCCGCTTGCGAAGGCGCATATTGTCGATTTCCAAAAGGGCGCTCAGCTGTGCGGCGGAAAAACTGTTGTAATAGTATGCCAATGCTGTCTGGCGGTATAATTCCGGCAGGTTGCAGATCCGCTCCGCCAGGGCATGTGTAAAATCTGCCTGGCTTAATTCGATGCCGGGCAGATAGCGGTCGATGCTGTTTGGCGGTATGTACAATCCGATCTGTTCCGCACGAACCATATCGGAACGGTTTTCCTGCAGCCAGCGGGTGGTCACCTGCGTGATCTTTTCGTTCAGCCAGCCGGCCAGTTCCGTTTGCGGCTCGGTCTCAAAGGTCAGTTTGGGCAGTTTATAAAAAAATTCTTCCAGTAATGCTGCTGATTTGGCTTCATCACAGATGATAAACTGCAGCTGGTAATACATGTCGTCTGCAGTGATGCGATAGATATCCAGAAATTCTTCCGTATGTCCGCTTACAAAACCTTTCATACGTTTTTGCAGTTCGTAGGTTGTTACCATGGAGGCCTGCCCCCTTTCTCATCCGGAAATACCATGGACACAGTTTTGAAAACGCAAATTTTATGTCATTATAAAATGAAAACCGGAAATAGTAAATATTTTCCGTGAATATTTTTTATTTATCTGTTGCGCCTGCCTTGTCGGAGTACGGGAGATTGTGATAAAATAGGTCTGTAGATTTTTTCAAAAGCACGTAATATAAGTGCGGGGGAGTAGGATGCTCAGACGAAGGATAGGTCTGATAAGTGCATATCCGGAATCGATCTATGCGCAGCGCGTCATGTCGGGGGTGTTTACGCAGTGCGATCGTTATGATATGGAAGTGGCTGTATTTGCGCCTATGGTCAAAGCCAGCCATTTTTTTGATGATTATCTGCGCGGGGAACTGAATATCTATCAGTTGATCAACTACGCCGCGCTGGATGGCGTGATCGTGGACAGCCTGTCCATCGGTGACGGCGGTGCGGACTGGATCCGCGGGCGTGTGCTGCGGCAGGTGCAGGAGCAGCGGGGGATCCCGGTGGTAGCACTTGGCGTGCCTTTCGGAAAGTACCCGCTGCTGACCAGCAATGATGCCACGGTGTTTCATGAAGTGGCGGCACACATCGTGGGGAAACATCACTGTTCCGATATCATATTTTTATCCGGCTTCCAGGGGGATCCGGTGGCAGAAGCAAGGCTTAGGGGATTTCGGGCAGGGCTGGAGAAATACGGGCAGCGTCTTTGGGCGGAACAGGTCGTGTATGGCAATTATGAATACAGCAGCGGAGTGACGCTGGCCAATGAACTGATCTCCGGCATGCGCAAGAAACCGGAAGCGGTCGTGTGCTGCAATGACAAGATGGCCATAGGATTGGTAAACCGCCTGCAGGAGGCCGGGATCCGCGTGCCGGAGGATATCATCGTCACCGGCTTTGATGCCAGCATGGAGGCAGCGATCAATGAAGTATCCATATCCTCATTTCTGCCGGAAACCGAAAAAGTTGCCATGGAGGCCGTGAATGAGATCTGGCGGCAGATCTCACCGGGGGCAGCGGTAGCGGAGGCAAAGTTACAGAAGCAGAGCCACTTTTATCCGGCTATGAGTTGCGGCTGCGAGCCGGATGCCCTGCATTCCGCAAATCTTTACAGGGAAGCCCTGTATTTTACGAGAGAGTATGACAGCGGCGGAGCAGCCGGGAACTATGTCAATATCGGCAGCCTGATGGAGGGCTATCTTTTTGAACAGCTTTCAGCAGCGGCGACACCGCAGGAGTGCCTGCAGGAAATCTATAAAAATGTAAAGTACTTACAGCCTTTTGAAAAATTTTATCTGTGCCTGAATCCGAACTGGGATGATCCGGCGGACGTTGTCAAAAAAGGGTATCCGGATCAGATGCAGATGGTATTGTATGCTTCCGGCAATGATAAGTCCGGTTTTGTGCATTTCAAAGACGGAGAGGATTGTTTTTTCCATACGCAGGAGATGCTGCCGCAGATGCTGGATGGCAGTGAAAAACCGATGGTCTATTATTTTTCGCCGGTACATTTCGGGGAAAAGATGCTGGGCTATGCCGTGCTCTGCCGTGCGCTGATGCAGGAGCGGAAGGCGGATCTGGTATACCGGAATTTCCTGCGGCATGTCAATATCGCGCTGGAGATGATACGTGCCAAAACGAAACTGAAACTTTTGTCCGTGCAGGATGAGATGACCGGAGCCTACAACCGCCGCGGCATGAATATCCGCCTGGAAGAAATGTTAAAGTATGCCGGTGCGGACGAGCAGCTGATTGTTTTTGTGGTCGATATGGACAGGCTGAAGTATATCAACGATACCTTTGGCCATACGGACGGGGATATGGCGATCCGCCTGATCAGCACGACAGCCATGGCAGCAACGAAAGAGGGGGAGATCTGTGTGCGTGCCGGCGGGGATGAGTTTTACATATTTGGCGTTGGCAGTTATACGGAAAAGGATGCGGCCGCAAGAAAGCAGGATATCAATTCCAGGCTGAAGCAGTCCGGCTCGCTTTTGGGAAAACCATATGAGATCACGGCCAGCATAGGATACGCGATCGCGCCGGCAAAAGGTGTCAATGTGGATGCAGTGCTGCATGTGGCGGACGAAGCGATGTATGCGGAAAAGGTAGCCAAAAAGGTGCAGCGGACATAAGGCTGCTTGCTGAAAAGCACCGGATGTGCTATATTAGGACGGTGTGCTGATGATTCAGGAAAGGTCTTGACAGTAGGAGATGTCGGAAAAAAGCGGATATAAAACAAAACAGAGAGAAGAACTGCTGGAATATCTGGAGACGGTGCCCGGTGTGCATATCACGGTGAATGATGTGTGTGATCATTTTCATCAGAGCGGCAGGGCGATCGGTACCACCACTGTTTACCGCCAGCTGGAACGCATGGTGGATGAGGGGCTGGTGAGCAAGTACATCATCGACGGGAACAGCCCGGCATGCTTTGAGTATCTGGGAGCGCATGTGCATCGGGATAGTGAAGTCTGTTTTCATTGCAAATGTGAGAAGTGCGGAAAACTGATCCATATGCACTGTGATGAACTGAAAGGCATACAGGAGCATCTGGCCGGGGAGCATGGATTCCACTTAAATCCTATGCGGACAGTGTTCTATGGTGTCTGTGAGGACTGTGCGCAGCATATGGAAGAGAACGTTACATGACAGATGAAAAAGTGCGGCAGGGCAGAAGTATAAGAGCATGACAGATGAAAAAAGTATGGCAGGATAAAAGTGTAAGATCATGACAGGTTTATTGATACGTTTGCTGGTCAGAGATGCGGACGAGGTAAAAGATCCAAAAGTAAGACAGCGTTATGGAATGCTCGCCGGAATGGTGGGCATCTTTTGTAATGTAATGCTGAGTGTGCTGAAAGTGGTGCTCGGATTATTGAGCGGTGCGGTTTCCATCGCGGCGGATGCCGTGAACAACCTCTCGGATGCGGCTTCTTCCGTGGTGACATTGTTAGGATTCCGGCTGGCGGGAAAGTCGGCAGACAAAGAACATCCTTACGGGCACGGCCGCATGGAGTATATCTCGGGATTTATCGTGGCGGCCGCGGTGGTGGCGGTGGCGATAGAACTGCTGCGGACTTCCGCAGATCATATCCTGCACCCGGTAGAACTGGATGTACGGCCGGTAACGATTGTTCTGCTGAGCTGCGCGATCGTGGTGAAATGCTGGATGGCGTTATTTTACAGTACCATCGGAAAGCGGATCTCGTCGACGGCGCTGCGGGCCAGCGCTACTGACAGTCTGGCGGACTGTGTCACGACCGCTGTGGCACTTGCTGTGGTTGTTGTCATGCTTTTGTGGAACATCAATATCGACGGTTATGCGGGTGTGATAGTTGCGCTTCTGGTCATGGCGGCAGGTGTGCGTTCTGCAAAAGAAACGATAGAACCGCTTCTGGGACAGGCACCGGATAAGGAACTGGTGGAGGAGATCCGCAGGATCGCGATGGAACACGAAGAACTGCTGGGAGTACATGACCTGCGGGTGCATGAATATGGCCCGGGCAGGACGATCGCTTCCATGCATGCCGAGATCCCTTATACGATAGGGATGCTTCGGGCGCATGAGATCCTGGATGAGATCGAACAGCAGATCGTAGCGCAGGGGCTGGTCAGTGAGATCACGATCCATACGGATCCCGTAGTGACGGATGATCTGGAGATGCAGCAGTTAAAGCAGATGACACAGAGTGCGGCATACGCTCTGGATCCCGGGATTTCGGTACATGATTTCCGCATGCAGCATGGGGAGAAACAGGATCGTATCAGTTTTGACGTGGCGGTACCGTATGAACTGGCGATCTCTGATGAGGAGATCAGTTCGCGCATTACAACGGCGCTGGAAAAGATACACGCAGGTGCCATGATCAGGGTAACGGTTGACAGGGAGGAAGGGTAGCAGATGCGTATCGGAAATCGGGAGTTTTCTTTTTCCAGGGGACATGTCTATATTATGGGGATCCTAAACGTTACGCCGGATTCCTTTTCTGACGGCGGGCGTTTTGACCATGTGGACAGGGCGCTTTACCATGCGGAGGAAATGATAAAGGAAGGCGCGGATCTGATCGATATCGGCGGGGAAAGTACCCGGCCGGGCTATCTGCCTGTGGAAGAGGCGGAGGAGATCGAAAGAGTGGCAACAGTGATGAAAGCGATCCGGGAGCGCCTGGAGATACCGATCTCTGTGGACAGTTATAAATGGCGTGTCATGGATGCGCTGCTGAAGGAAGGAGCCGATCTGGCGAATGATATCTGGGGCCTGCGCTATGGAAAGTTTTCGGGAGAAGAAGACAGGATGGCAGAAGTGGTGGCTGCCCATGGTGTCCCGATCGTGCTGATGCATAATGACGCGCTGGCCAGAAACCGGGAAGAACGCACGGCGGAACAATATGAAGCAAGCTGTCAGGAGGCTGCGGAAAGAGACGATGTGATACGCAGAGTCAAAAACGGCCTTTTGGATTCCGTGCGTATCGCAAAGCAGGCGGGGATCGCAGAGGAACATCTGATACTGGATCCGGGAGTCGGCTTTGCCAAGACGCAGGCAGAAAACCTGAAAGTACTGCAGGGGTTGGGAACACTGACAGAACTGCCTTACCCGGTGCTTTTGGCGGCTTCCCGCAAGTCAGTGATCGGAAATGCCCTGGGGCTTCCGGTGAACGAGCGGGAGGAAGGCACGATGACGGCATCCGTTATGGCAGCGCTGGCAGGCTGTGCCTTTGTGCGCGTACATGATGTGAAGAAAAACCGGCGTGCACTGGATATGGCGGAGCATATCCTGCGGGCATGATCCGCTATTGCATATCAAGAATATTTGTGTTATAGTATCCGCTGACAGATCCATATGGAAAGCAGAAGGTGTCGGAGAACTGTCTGTATCATGCATACAGGCGGTTGCTTCGGTGAAAAGGGAAACAGGTGAGAATCCTGTACGAACTCGTCACTGTATCCGGGGAGTCTGGGCCGGAATGCCACTGGGAGACCGGGAAGGCGGCCGCAGACGGAAGAACCGCAAGTCAGGAGACCTGCCTTTTGTCTGTACCGGGGTTCATCTTTATGGAACATTTTCGGATGTTTGCAAAAGATGGAGACCAAAGCCACGAGAGCCTGGCTGTACGTATAAAACAGTCTTTCAGACGTCTTTTTGTATTGTTCAGGCCGTGGTTCCGGCATATGATCCGTTCCAGATTTTCAGAACCGAATAAGATTCGGGAAAAAGTGACCGGCAGGAGACCGGAAAGGAGGAAAGAGTATGAAAAAAAGAATGCAATGGTTATGCACGGCGGCGCTGATGGGCAGCCTGGTGATGGGAGGCTGTGGAGAAGCAGCAGAGCCGGCAGCAGCAACAGAAGCAGCGGCCACAGAGGCACCGGCAGCGACAGAAGCAGCAGCCACGGAGGCGCCGGCCGCGACAGAAGCAGCAGCCACGGAGGCGCCGGCCGCAGAGAACAGCGATCAGGAGGCGGCAGATGCGGTGGCAGAGATGATCGATGCGATCTATGTGCAGGAGAGGACGGAACAGACGGATGATCAGTGCAAGGCGGCCAAAGCAGCCTGGGATGCGCTGACGGACGCGCAGAAAGAAATGGTGGAAGGTGAGTTTGCGGATCCGGATTACTTTGGCCGTGATACTGGGGATGCTTCCAAGGATGATCCGAGAAATCAGGATGAGATCGGTGAGAAAGAGATCCTCGTAGTCAGTTTCGGCACTTCCTTTAATGAAAGCCGCGCCGAGGATATCAAAGGCATAGAAGATGCCCTGCAGAAAGCGTATCCGGACTATGCCGTGCGCCGCGCGTTTACCGCACAGATCATTATAAACCATGTGCAGGCCAGGGATGAGGAGTATATCGATAGTGTTGAGCAGGCACTGGAGCGTGCGGAAGCAAATGGCGTGAAGGAGCTGGTGATCCAGCCGACGCATCTGATGCACGGCGCGGAATATGATGAACTGATGGCTGCGCTGGCAGCACATGAATCATCCTTTGCATCCGTAAAGGTAGCGGAGCCGCTGCTGGGAACGGTAGGCGCGAGCACGACAGAGACCAATGCGGACAAGAAGGCGGTAGCGGAGGCACTGGTCGGCGAGGCAGTAAAGACAGCCGGTTACGCAGACCTGGCAGCAGCAGAGGCAGATGGCACGGCATTTGTATTTATGGGGCATGGGACTTCGCACACGGCAAAAGTATCTTACCTGCAGATGCAGGCACAGATGGAGGAACTGGGCTATGCAAATGTATTTGTCGGTACGGTAGAGGGGGAGCCGGAAGAAACTTCCAGTGAAAGCATCTTGGAGGCAGTCACGGCAGCAGGTTATAAAAAAGTAGTGCTCCGGCCGCTTATGGTGGTTGCAGGTGACCATGCGCACAATGATATGGCGGGGGAAGAGGAAGATTCCTGGCTGTCTGTCTTTAAGGCATCCGGAAACTTTGAGAGCGTAGATACACAGATCAGCGGACTGGGACGTATCCCGGCAGTACAGGACATCTACGTGGCACATACGGCAGATGTGATAAAATAAACGGAATGCGGGCGGTGTATTTCTTCTTTTACAGTCTTTTACGGACGGACAGATCATACACCGCCTTTTCCTGGAACGGTAAAAGATACCGGTAACACAGGGGGGAGGAAAACGATGAAAAGACAGTTATGGATGGCATTGTTATTGACAGCAGCCTGCCTGGGTGCCTGCGGACAGGCACAGGAAACGGCAGGAACAACAGCAGCAGAAACAGCGGTGGAAACAGCAGGTGCGGAAGCACAGCCCTCGGAAAGCGTGAGCGCGGAAAATGCGGGCATGGAAAACGTGGGCATGGAAAACGTGGGCACGGAAAACGCAGCGGCAGATACGGCGGCTGAGAAGGCACCGATCCCGGATGGGGAATATGTGGCAGAGTTCCATACAGACAGTACCATGTTCCATATCAATGAAGTTTATGAGGACAAGGGAACGCTGACGGTCGAAAACGGTAAGATGACGATGCATATCGTCCTGCCGTCCAAGTCGATACAGCAGTTATATCAGGGTCTGGCGGAGGATGCGCAAAAAGAAGGCGCGGTGCTGTTGGATCCGGTGGAAGAGAGTGTGACCTATCCGGATGGACTGACGGAAACGGTACATGCATTTGATATCCCGATCCCGGTGCTGGAGGAAGAGTTTGATCTGGCACTGATCGGCACAAAGGAAGTCTGGTATGATCATAAGGTAAGCGTATCCCATCCCGTGCCGACGGAAGAAGCACAGACGGCAGGTACTGCGGCAGGAGCGGAGGCAGTTAATGAGGGCACTGCGGTAAGTGCCGCGGAACTGTCAAAGGATGGAAATTACAGTATCGAACTGGCACTGGAGGGCGGCAGCGGAAAAGCCACGGTGACATCACCGGCACAGATCAAAGTGGAAAATGGCGTGATGATGCTGACGGTGGAATGGAGCAGTCCGAACTATGACTATATGCTTCTGGACGGCGAAAAATACCTGCCGGTCAATACAGAGGGCAATTCCGTATTTGAACTGCCGCTGGCAGGGGTGGATGCACCGCTGGCGGTGGTGGCTGATACCGTGGCAATGAGCACGCCGCATGAAGTGGAATACACAATACAGTTTGACGTATCCACACTGAAGGCGGAGTAAGCAATGCTTCGTGAGGGGAAACGCCGGTCATTGAAAGTTTCGTGAGGGGAAACGCCGGTCACTGAAAGTTTCGTGAGGGGAAACGCCGGTCATTGAAAGTTTCTGAGTGGAAACCGGTCATTGAAAGAAGGAGCAAAGGCAGTGCTGAAAAAGGCGGACGCAAAAAAGGACAGGGGACAAAGGCCGGGAGGCGGTATGTTCCGGAGGCTGTTTTTGGGCAGCCTCCTGCTTTTTGTATTGACGGCATGCGGTGCGGCGCAGGCAGGGGAAACAGAGTCCGCTGGAAGGGATACCGGGGCGGCGATCGGGCAGCCGGAGAACACATCTCTTCCGGGGCTTACATATACCGGGCGGGAAACACTGCAGTATGCCGATCGTTTTTCCATAGACGATTATGAGGGCGGGTATCATCTGCTCTGTCTGATGGATGGGAAGAAAATACTGACGGTGCCGGAGGGGGCTGCAGTGCCGGAGGGATTGCCGGAAGAAATCCTCACGGTCCGGCAGCCGTTAGACCGGGTTTATCTGGTGGCCAGTGCGTCGATGGATTTTTTTGCATCGATCGGCGCGGTGGATACCCTGCGGTTTTGCGGTCTGGAGGAGAAAGGCTGGTATGTACCGGAAGCAGCGTTGGCAATGCGGCAGGGCAGTCTTGTCTATGCGGGAAAATACAGCGCGCCGGATTATGAAATGCTATTGCAGGGGGGCTGCCGCCTGGCGATCGAAAACACGATGATCACACATTCGCCGGAAGTGATCGAAAAACTGGAGGAACTGGGCATACCGGTGATCATTGATTACGCCAGTTATGAAGACCATCCTTTGGGGCGGGTGGAATGGGTGAAGTTTTACGGTGCCTTAAGCGGCAGGGAGGCAGAAGCGGAAAAAGCCTTTGAGGAACAGAGCGCGCAGGCAGAAGGCTATGAGGAAAGCGGGAAAACAGTCGCGTTTTTCTATATCCGTCAGGACGGCGCCGCCGTGATACGTCGTTCCGATGATTACGTGCCGATGATGATACGGCTGGCGGGAGGGATCTATCTGCCCAAAGACGCATGGGGGGAAAACAGGCTTTCCACGGAAACGATACAGATGGAAGAGTTTTACGCGGCGGCACAGGACGCGGATTATCTGATCTATAACGGAACTACGGCGGGAGAAATCCACAGTATGGCGGAACTTTTGGAAAAGAGCGCGCTGATGCGGGAATTCCGGGCGGTACAGGAAGGCAGGGTGTACGCGGTGTCGCAGGATCTGTACCAAAGCACCATGTCACTGGGGACCGTGATCGGGGATATCCACAGGATGCTTTCGGACGCACCGTCGGAAGAACTGGTTTTTCTGAAAAAAATAGAGTAAAATGGTGAGCATGGGATCCATGGAGCGGAACTTTATAAAAGAGCATGGCAGCAGTCGGCCGGTTTGGCCGAAATGCCTGTTGCTGCTCTTTTTTATGGTTTTGCTGCTTTTTGTTAATCTGTATGCGGGCAGCGTGCCGGTGCCGTTAAAAGAGGTACTGCGGATATTGTGTTCGGATGCTGAGGGCAGTATGGCGGCGGATATTGTTTTAAAGATCCGTTTTCCCAGAGCACTGTCCGCACTGTTTTTGGGCGGCGCTCTGGCGCTGTCCGGCTATCTGCTGCAGACGTTTTTTCACAATCCGATCGCGGGGCCGTTTGTGCTGGGGATCTCTTCCGGCGCCAAACTATGTGTGGCCATAGTGATGATCGCATCGGCACGGTTTCTTTTTCCGCTGCATTCCCTGACGCTGATCATCGCCGCCTTTTGCGGGGCGTTGATCGCCATGGGGTTTGTGCTGCTGCTTTCCGCCAGGGTGAACCGGATGTCCTTGCTGATCGTGGCGGGCATCATGATCGGCTATATCTGTTCCGCAGTCACGGATTTTGCGGTGACCTTTGCGGAAGATGCGCAGATCGTAAACCTGCACAACTGGACACGGGGAAGTTTTTCCGGCATGAACTGGGAAAACGTGCGGACGATCGTGCTGAGCACCGTTTCGTGCCTGGCCGGGATCCTGCTGCTGGCCAAGCCGATCTCGGCTTACCAGATGGGGGAGGAATACGCGCAAAGCCTGGGGGTGAATGTACGCAGGCTGCGTGTTCTGCTGATCCTGCTTTCCAGTCTGCTGGCGGCAGTTGTCAGTGCTTTTGCGGGACCGGTATCCTTTGTGGGGATCGCGGTGCCGCATCTGGTGAAGCGGCTCTTAAAAACGGCCAGGCCCCTGGTCCTGATCCCGGCTTGTTTTCTGGGAGGCGGTATCTTCTGCCTGGGGTGTGATGTGCTGGCCAGGTGCTTATTTGCACCGACGGAACTGTCGATCAGTACGGTAACGGCTGTGTTTGGCGCGCCGGTGGTGCTGGTGGTGATGCTGCGGCGGCAGAAGGAGCGTTTATGACAGAGGGTGCATTTTTTATGGGCAGAGGGCTGTCGGTCGGGTATCAGGGCAGGGCGATCGTGGAGGGCATGGATTTTTATGCCGAACGGGGGGACCTGCTGGTGCTCATGGGACCGAACGGCGCAGGGAAGAGCACGGTGCTGAAGGCGGTCGCAGGGCATCTGCCGCTTTTGGGCGGGGAACTGCTGTTGGACGGCGCGGATATGGGGGCGCTGCCGATGGCGGAACGGGCAAGGAAAGTGAGCGCCCTGTTTCCGGGGCGGCTGCGCACGGAGCATCTGAACTGCCGTGAAATGGTAGAGATGGGCAGATACCCATATACCGGATATTTCGGGATCCTTGGTGAGGCGGATCATGAGGCAGTCGCCGAGGCAATGGCGCTGACCGATGTGGAAGAACTGGCCGGACGGGATTTCATGCAGCTCAGTGACGGGCAGCGTCAGCGTGTGCTATTGGCCAGAGCGCTCTCGCAGGCACCGGAGTTGCTGGTGCTGGATGAACCGACGGCATTTTTGGACATCCGGTATCAACTGGAGTTTTTGGCGCTTTTGCGTAAACTGTGCAGGGAACGGCGTATGACGGCCGTGCTTTCGGTGCATGAAGCAGAACTGGCATGGCGGGCGGCAGACAGACTGCTGTGCATCAAAGACGGAAAGGCGGCTGCATTCGGTACGCCGGAGGAAGTCGTGCGGGATGGCCTGCTGCAGCGGTTGTTTGACATACAGCCGCAGCGGCTGGAGATGGCTGGGCAGCCTGCGCTGATGGAATATGCGCAGGCTCTGGGGAAGCGCAAATGATACAGGAAGATACGGTCTATGTGAACGGAAAGAAACTGCGCTGCGGATATACGACGGGGAGCTGTGCCGCAGCGGCTGCCGGATGTGCGGCTATGGCGCTGCTGCAGGGCGGGGTGCCGCGGAAAGGATACAGCCTGTGTACGCCGGGCGGAAAGAGGCTGTGTCTTACGGTAGAGACGATCTTCTGCCGGCCGGAGGCGGTATGCTGCGGCGTATATAAGGATGCCGGGGATGATGCGGATATCACGGATGGCGTGCTGGTCTGCGCAACGGTGCAAAAGTGCCCGCAGGAAATCCGCATCGAAGGCGGAAACGGTGTGGGGCGTGTGACGCGGCCGGGACTGGACCAGCCGGTGGGAGAGGCGGCTATCAACTCCGTACCGCGCAGGATGATCCGGGAGCAGCTCAAAGAAGCGGCAGAGGCAGCCGGGTATACGGGAGGTCTGGTGGCAGTGATCTCTGTTCCGGAGGGGGAGGAAATTGCAAAGAAGACCTTTAATCCGCGTCTTGGGATCGAGGGGGGCATTTCCATTCTGGGAACCAGCGGGATCGTGGAGCCGATGAGTGAGCAGGCGCTGGTGGATACGATCGCAGTGGAGATCCGGCAGCGGGCGGCAGAAGGCGTAAGACATCTGATGCTGACACCCGGTAATTACGGGGAGGAATTCATCCGCGTGCAGATGGGGATGGAACTGGAGCAATGCGTAAAATGCAGTAATTTTGTCGGGGATGCGCTGGATCTGGCAGCCGCAGAGGGGATGGCATCGGTACTGCTCATCGGACATATCGGAAAACTGGTCAAACTCGGCAGCGGCATCCTGAACACGCATTCCCGGAATGCAGACGGGCGTATGGAAACGCTGGCAGCGTGCCTGCTGCGGTGCGGCGGGGATGCGGATACGGCGCGGCAGGTGCTTGTCTGCAATACGACGGAAGAGGCGGTGGAGTATTTACGCGCAGCAGGACGGCTGGAAGGGACGATGCTGGAGCTGTGTGATAAGATAGACGAAACGTTACAGCACCGCACATACGGGAAAGTGCGGGCAGGGGCAGTGCTTTTTTCAAGGCAGAGCGGCTTGTGTGTATGCACGAAAGAGGCAGAAAGGATGTTTGCGGATGGTACATTTTGTAGGGGCAGGCTCGGGAGCGCCTGATCTGATCACGCTGCGGGGGATGCGGCTGCTGCAGCAGGCGGATGTGGTGATCTATGCCGGTTCGCTGGTCAATCCCGCCCTGCTGGAATATTGCAAAGAAGGGACAAAAATCCATGACAGCGCCCGCATGCACCTTGAGGAAGTGCTGACGGTGATGGAAGAAGCGGAAGCGGCCGGCCGGGATACCGTGCGGCTGCATACCGGAGATCCGTCGATCTATGGTGCGATCCGGGAGCAGATGGATATTTTGCGCCAAAAGGGGATCGCGTTTGATATCTGTCCCGGGGTGAGCAGCATGTCGGCAGCGGCGGCGGCACTGGAGGCGGAATATACGCTGCCGGAGGTATCGCAGACCGTGATCATCAGCCGGATCGCAGGACGCACGCCGGTACCGGACAAAGAGGCGCTGCCGAAACTGGCAGGGATCGGTGCGACACTGATCCTGTTTCTGAGTGCCGGGAAAACGGCAGAAGTGCAGAAGGAACTGCTGCAGGGCGCATACCGGGAAGAGACCCCCTGCGCCATCGTGTATAAAGCCAGCTGGCCACAGCAGCGCGTATTGCGCGGGCATGTGGGGGAACTGGCGCGGATGGCAGAGGAAAACGGGATCAGGGAAACCGCGCTGATCATTGTGGGAGATATCCTGGGGGATGATTACGCGCTGTCGAAACTCTACGATCAGCATTTTACAACAGGATACCGGAAGGGAAGTTAAGACAGTGGAAAAAGAAAAAAGGATCCTGCTGTTTGCGTTTACGGCGAGGGGGGCGGCATTGCTGAAACGGCTTGCCGGAATGCTGAAAGCAGCGTTTCCGGCGCATGATGTCCGGGGATATCTCTTTGGCCGGGCGAAAGCACAGCAGCCGGAAAATAAAGAAGCGGGCATGCAGCGGCAGGAAACGGACGGTGTACTTTCGGAAGGGATGCTTTTGGCCGGGGATGATATCGATGAGATCCTGAGCCGGTATTTTGCGGGGGCGGAAATGCTGCTTTTCATCAGTGCGGCAGGGATCGCGGTGCGCAAGTGCGCGCCTTATCTGAAAAGCAAAGCCGAAGATCCGGCTGTATTGTGTATGGATAATGCGGGGCGTTATGTGATCCCGTTGCTTTCCGGGCATCTGGGCGGTGCCAACCGCTGGGCGGGCGTGCTGGCACGGATGAGCGGTGCGGAGGCAGTGCTCACCACGGCAACCGACCGGCACGGCGTGTTTGCGGTGGATGTTTTTGCAAGAGACAATCATCTGTGGTTTGAGGATAAGCGGATGATCAAAGAGGTATCCGCAAGGCTGCTGGCAGGCGAGACCATAGGCTTGTACAGCAAATGGAGGATTACCGGGGAAAAGCCGGCGCTTTTGACGGAATATGCTGAGGCCGCCGCGGGGCAGGTGCCTGACGGCGCTGGACATGATCGGGGAGACGCCGCTTTGGAGGCGGCGCAAAGGAAGGGGATTCCTTCGGGAACAGGCAGGCCGGAATGCGGCATCGTGATCACGGATGATCCGGCATTGCCGAAACAATTTATGATGGAGTGCCGTCTGTATCCCCAAAATCTGCATCTGGGGATCGGCTGCAGGAAAGGCAGGGAAGGGGCGGCGCTGAAGCGCTTTGTGATGGAACAGTTAAAGGCGCGGGATATCCGATGGGAGCGGATCCGAAGTGTTTCTTCGGTGGAACGGAAAGCGGAAGAGGCAGGCATAAAAGCGCTGGCAGCAGAACTGGCGGTTCCTTTCCGGACATATACGGCGGCGGAATTAGAGGAGGTACCGGGAGATTTTTCGGAGTCTGCCTTTGTCAGGGCGCAGACCGGTACCGGGAATGTATGTGAGCGCGCCGCCATGCGTTCCGCCGGGGAAGGCGGGCGGCTGATCATAGCAAAAACAGCGGGATCGGGGATGACTTTGGCCGTTGCAGCGGCGGAAGCGGATCTTTTTTATGGAACGGAGGGATAAGGCAGATGTTATATATCATCGGGTTTGGACCGGGGGATCAGAAACGCATGACCGCTGAGGCGGCGGAAGCGCTGGGGCGCGCCGAAGTGATCGTGGGGTACAGTGCTTATACCGCACTTTTGAAAGAATACTACCCGGAGAAGACGTATATCGAAACCGGCATGCGCGGCGAGATGGAACGCTGTAAAAAGGCGGTGGAAACAGCGCTGAGCGGAAAGGAAACGGCCGTCGTATGCAGCGGGGATGCAGGAATCTATGGCATGGCGGGGCTGGTACTGGAGACCATGGAGCAGATGCAGGCCGTGGAGCGGCTTAATGTGCACGTAGTCGCCGGTGTGACGGCGGCGATGGCCGGCGCGGCCCTTCTGGGCGCACCGCTCGGACATGACCTGGCGATCATCAGTTTAAGCGATCTGATGACGCCGTGGGAAGTGATCGAAAAGCGGCTTGCGGCTGCGGCAGAGGCGGATTTCTGCATTGCGCTGTATAATCCGTCGAGCAGGTCGCGGAAGGAGCGTTTTGTCAGGGCATGTGAGATCCTGCGGATGTATCTGGATCAGGAAACGCCCTGTGGCCTGGCACACAATATCGGCAGAGCCGGGGAAGTCTCGGAGATCGTGGCGCTAAAAGAACTGCCGGCAGCGGAGGTGGATATGCAGACCGTGGTACTGATCGGAAACAGCAGCACGCGGCGGATCGGGGCGTGGATGGTCACGCCGCGGGGGTATCTGGAAAAATATGGCTGAGACGATATTCCTGTTTGGGGGCACGACAGAAGGGCGGCTGCTGGCAGAGGCGGCACTGGGCACATGGAACTGCCATGTTTTTGTGGCAACAGACAGCGGGGAGGCTTTTCTGCCGCGGCAGGTCAGGGAAAGCGCGGCAGTGCACACGGGACGCCTGCAGGAAGCGGAGATGGCAGAGCAGATGCGCAGGCAAAAACCGGTCTTTGTGCTGGATGCCACACACCCGTATGCAGCAGAAGCATCCCTGAATATCAGAGCGGCATGCCGGATGGCATCTGTAAAATATCTGCGGGTTGTGCGGGAAAGCCTGGCGGAAGAAGGCAGCAGGCAGGCAGGCATGCCCGTACAGAGAAAGGTAAAGAGTGCGGAAGAAGCGGCGAGGGTGCTGGCGGCGGAATATGCGGGGCAGCCTATATTGCTGACAACAGGCAGCAAGGAACTGTCGGCGTTTTCAAAACTGCTTGCCGAAAATGAACAGGTGTATGCGCGTATCCTTCCGGGAGAGGAAAATATCGCACTGGCAAGATCCGCGGGAATGCCGGCAGACCATATCCTTACCGGCGTGGGACCTTTTACGGAAGAGGAAAATCTGGAGATCTTAAGAAAATACGGGATCGCAGTGCTGGTGACCAAAGAGTCCGGCGGAAGAGGCGGGTATTTGGAAAAACTGCGTGCCGCAAAACGGGGCGGGGCGGAAGTGGTGGTGATCTGCCGGCCGGTGGAGGAACAGGGAATCTCATTGGAAGAAGCACTGCAGCTGTTGGAGGCAGGATGGAACGAAAGATAACGATCATCGGCTGCGGCATGGGCACGCGGCAGGGAATGACCATAGAGGCAGCGGAGGCACTGGATGCGGCCGGTGCGGTCTTTGGACCGGCAAGGCTGACGGAGGCTTTGGCAAGGGCAGGGCAGCAGGCGGCGGTGGGATACCGCAGCGGGGAGTTGCTGTCTTTTCTGGAGACTGTTTTGGAGGAGCGGATCGCCGTACTGGTATCGGGGGACAGCGGTTTTTACAGTGGCGCGGCCATGTACCTGCAGGCGCTTCGGGATAGAAAAGACATCCATGTACGCATCTGTCCGGGGATTTCATCGTTATCCTGCCTGGCAGCCCGCACGGGGCAGAGTTGGGAGGATGCGGCGATCTACAGCCTGCATGGCAGGGCGCAGAATTATTATGCATCCCTCTGTAGCGGGGAAAAGTTTGTATTGCTTGGCGGAACGGGCTTTTCGGAGGTGCTTGGGGAACTATGCCGGAGCGGTTTTGGAAGCAGCAGGATATGGCTCGGAGAGCAGCTGGGCGGAGCGGAA
>JAFUUX010000242.1 GCA_017471325.1 Lachnospiraceae bacterium
AAGCGCAATAAATAATTGCGCTTACTATAACGCTCCGCGAGGATGCGCACGGATTTTGTAAGGAAATATGCCGCTTTCAGCGGCCAAAATCCGGCGCAGTAAACGACAAAACGAAAATAGTTTTGTCGTTTACTATAGTTCCAATGCGGGATCCATTCGGCAGTCTTCAGGCGCTAAAAACCTTCCTGCTGTTTTGATCCTGGGACATACTTTCGTTGTGCCGCAAAGGAAACGGATCTGTCATACTTAACATAAGTTGGTGGTTTACATAAATAGTTAACATAAGTTGTTTACATAACAATATGAACAGATTTTTATGTAAACCAGCCAAAACGCTGTTAAAATAAGGTTTTTTCAGGCAAAATCCCAAAAAGGTGTTGACATAACGAAAAAATTGTTTCATAATAGTTTTCATTGAGAGAGGTTTCCCATAAAAAAACAGGGGAGACAGAAATACGAAAAGAATTCGTTAGGATGAGGAGGAAAATTTCATGGCATGGAATTTAGCAGAAGCACTGACCAGCAAATTTGGCGGTAAACAGGACGATTATGATGAGGATTATTACCTGGATGATGAGGATGAAGTAGAAGAGGAAAAACCTGCGAAAAAAACACGCGCAGCAGAGAAGGCGCCGAGGAGTTTTGGAAAGATCTCTCCGTTTACCGGCGGAAAGAAAGATTACGCAGCGGATCATGACCAGGAAGTATTTGCGATCCAGCCGACTTCCATGGACGATGCCCGTCAGATCACGGATAAATTGCTGGATGGCTGGGTAGTAGTATTAAATACGGAAGCCTGCGAAGAAGGGTTAGCCAGAAGGATCTTTGATTTTGCATGTGGTACCGTATATGCGCTGAACTGCGCATTTGGCCGTGTTTCGTTTTCAGCGACCAATTCTCCGGCAGGCATTTATGTAATTACTCCGGAAAATACAAATATTTCCGGTGCTTTCCAGGAGAATTTCATGCAGTAAAGCATGTGAGTGTTTCATAATGATCCAGTTTAAAAACTGTCGGTGATTTCCGGCAGTTTTTTTATTGCAGAGCTGCTAAGAGGAAAATGTCAGCTATGGGAATTCTTATGATTTTCCTGTTTTCAATATTTTCAACTCTCCCATAATATGCTATAATATAACAGTTTTGTGGCTATGCCCAAAACAGATCATCTGATTGAGGAGCAGAGAATATGTCGAAACTGATCACTGTAAATATGAACCGAAAACCGATCTACGATATCATGATCGAAAGCGACTTTGCCGCATTGCCGGAAAAGATGAAGTCCCTTGGTTATGAAAAAATAAAGATCGCGATCGTCAGCGATACGCTGGTGGCACCGATCTATGCGGAGCAGATCTCGGAACTGCTGCGCCCGCTCTGCAGCGATATTTTTGTGCATGCTTTTCCGGCCGGAGAAAGCCATAAAAATATGGATACCGTTCAGGAGATCTTAAAAGACTTTGTGGAGCATCATATGAACCGTCATGACCTGGTGGTGGCCCTGGGCGGCGGCGTAGTTGGGGATGTGGCCGGCTTTTGCGCGTCTGTCTATATGCGGGGGATCGATGTGATCCAGATCCCGACCACATTGCTGGCGCAGGTGGATTCCTCCATCGGCGGCAAGACCGGTGTGGATTTTCTGGCTTATAAAAATATGGTAGGCGCTTTTAAAATGCCCAAACTGGTTTATATCAATACCAAAACACTCGATACCCTGGATGAAAGGCAGTACTACGCCGGCATGGCAGAGGTGTTAAAATACGGTCTGATCATGGATGCTTCTTTTTATGAGTGGATCATTTCCAAAATGTATGAGATCCACGATAAGGATGCGGCCACGATCGAAGAAATGGTGGAGCATTGCTGCATCTGCAAGCAGCGCATCGTAGAGCGGGATCCGTTGGAAAACGGTGACCGGGCACTGCTGAACCTGGGGCATACCATAGGGCATGCCATCGAGAAAAGCAAGGACTTTACCCTGCTGCATGGTGAGTGCGTGGCGCTTGGCATCGTAGCGGCGGCTTATATTTCCTGGAAACGTGAAAAACTGTCCAAGGATGAATATTATGAAATCCGTGACATGTTTGTACCCTTTAACCTTCCGATCAGTATTGATGATATCGATGACGAGGAGATCCTGCGCCTGACGAAATCAGATAAAAAGGCAGATGGCGGCCAGATCCGCTTTATTCTGCTGAAAAAAGTCGGAAAGGCATTTATCGATAAAACACTGACCGACGAAGAAATCCTAAACGGGATCAAAGAGATCCATTTTGTGGAAGATGGCGAATAAATGAGCGATTCAAAAAAAACACACAATAGTTTCAAAGCATTGTTTTTGGATGCCGTGCTCTTTATTGCTGCGGTCGCGGCAGACCAGTACACGAAGGTGCTGATCCGTAACAAACTGCCGGAACGGTCTTTTATCGATCTGATCCCGGAGAAATTACAGCTTTACCACCATGAAAATACCGGAGCCAGCTGGGGTGTGATGCAGGGGTGGACGATATTTTTTATCGTGGTTGCGCTGATCGTCAGTACCGCACTCTGCATCCTGCTTTACCGGTTACCGCAGGATAAGAAATATATTCCGATGAACATTATCGGCACACTGATCCTGTCCGGCGCCATCGGAAACACCATAGACCGCATCATGAAAGGCTCAGTCACCGATTTTATCTATGTGAAATGGATCAATTTTCCGATCTTTAATGTGGCTGATATTTATATTGTGGTTGCGACAATCACGCTTTTGTTCATGATCCTGTTTTATTATAAAGATGAAGACCTGCAGTTCATGGATTTTCTTTTTAAGAAAAATACTGCATCTGATAAGCAGGATACGGAGGGCGACTGATGGAGTATCAGTTGGTGGTCTCTGAAGAATGGGAAGGGGAACGGGCCGACCGGTATGCTGCGGCTTTGTTAAATGACTGTTCCCGTTCTTATCTGCAAAAGATCATGAAAGAGGGGGCCATCCTTTTAAACGGGCGCCGTATCAAACCGTCTGCCGTGGTAAAAAGCGGCGATATGCTTTTGATCGATCTGCCGGAGGCGGTTCTGCCGGATATCCGGCCACAGGATATTCCGATCGACATCATCTACGAAGACCATGATATCATTATCGTGAACAAAGCCAAGGGGATGGTGGTGCATCCGGCGCCTGGGCATTACGAGGGGACGCTGGTCAATGCCATTTTGTACCATTGCAGGGATTTATCCGGGATCAATGGTGTACTGCGGCCGGGGATTGTGCACCGGATAGACAGGGATACCACGGGTCTGCTTGTGATATGCAAAAACGATGATGCGCATCAGAAGATCGCGGCGCAGTTAAAAACACATTCCGTAGAGAGAAGTTACCAAGCGATCGCGCTTGGAACTATTCGCAAAATATCTTCTCAGGAAACAGGCACCATACATACCCTGATCTGCAGGGATCCCAAAGAACGCAAACGCATGGCCGTTACGCAGGATCATCTGCACGGAAAAGACGCCATCACACATTACCGGGTGCTGGAACAGTTTGCAGACATGGCGTATATAGAATGCCGCCTGGAAACCGGCCGCACACATCAGATCCGCGTGCATATGTCACATATCGGACATCCGCTGCTCGGCGATGCCGTTTATGGCGTAAAATCCGCCAGATTTCAGAGCAAAACCGAAGGACAGACCCTGCATGCCAAAACGCTGGGCTTTGTGCATCCGTCCACAGGCCAGTGGATTTCCTTTGATTCGGAACTGCCGGCATATTTTCAGGATATTTTGCATGCATTGCGTTTGGCTGCTGCAAATTCGTAATCCTTGTCCGTATACATTTTTTACCTGCGGTTTCGTTTTCTGAAGCATTTTGAACACGGATTCTATGGAATTATGAGCTTGCTGCTTTGGAATCATTTATTGCGCTTACTATAATTTCCATGGCTCTGCGAAGAACAGAAGCAGCAGAGTTACACGGAACTCTTCGCAAAAGGAAAGTTTTGCGAAGAGATTGTGCTGTGGCGAAGTTGAATGATCCTAAAAGCCCGTTTTTTGGGCATGCCGTAAGGCATCTGCCTGCTGACGGTTTTACGTGCATTCAAATCTTTCGGTTTTCATTTTTATGGGATTATGGTATAATAAACTGATATAAACATGTAGAGATCAGATCCCGATTGCGTTTTATCAGAATTTTTGATTTCGATCTTGTTTTACAGTTTTTTTCGCTGATAAACCATATTATCTGCGCTGCATTTTACCGGCGGAACATGAAAGAAGGTCATTCCATGAATATGAAAAGCGGTCAAAAGTATATCCGTATCGGCCTTACGATCTTTATCACGGCCTGCGCGATCATCATTTTTTATTATGTCGTCAATCATTTCAGTATCGTTGCTGAACACTTTGCAAAATTATGTGATATCCTGACTCCGGTATTTATCGGTCTGATCATCGCGTACCTTCTTTCCCCGGTCGTCAATTTTCTGGAAAACAATTTTATTTATCGCTTTTTCAGCGAAAAACAGATTTTTCATGGTGCGACCGGTGAAAAAAAAGGAAAGATCAAAAAAAGGATCCGCGCGCTTACGATCCTGTCCACATATATCATCTTTTTCCTTTTATTATACGGTTTTTTCAATATGCTGATCCCGGAACTGATCAGCAGTGTACAGAATATCGGCCTGCGCCTGCCGGAGTACTTTCAGAACCTGCGGGTTACCGTGGATCAGTTTCTGGTGAAATTTCCAAAGATCGAGGAAAGCGTCAACAATGCCCTTACCATCTCTACAGCCAGCATTGAGGATGTGATCGTAAATACCATCTCTTCCTCGGATCAGAATGAGCAGCTGGCATTTTTATCCACGACTGGCGGTGTTGTCAAAGGTGTGATTTCCAGCGGCATGTCTTTTCTGAAAATGATGCTGAATGTATTGGTCGGCCTGATGATCTCGATCTACCTGATCAACAGTAAGGAACTGCTGATCGGACAATGTAAAAAGATGCTCTACGCTGTTTTAAAGCGCGATACCGCAAATACCTTTATTCACAACTGCCGTTTTGCACACAAGACCTTTTTAGGCTTTTTCATGGGCAAGATCATCGATTCCATGATCATAGGCGTGATATGCTTTTTCCTGACAAAGATCATCGGCACGCCTTACGGCACATTGATCAGCGTTGTGGTCGGTGTGACAAATATCATTCCTTATTTCGGCCCCTTTATCGGGGCTATCCCCTCTGCCGTGCTGGTACTTCTGGTCGATCCGAAACAATGTCTGTATTTTGTCATCATGATCGTTCTTCTGCAGCAGTTTGACGGCAATATTTTAGGTCCGAAGATCCTTGGCGAAAGTACGGGGTTATCCAGCCTTTGGGTCATCATCGCGATCACACTATTTGGCGGACTGCTCGGCTTTGCCGGCATGGTGATCGGAGTGCCTTTGTTTGCAGTGATCTACACCAGCATCAGCAGTTATGTGAATACGCGCCTTACCAAAAAAATGCTCACAACGGATACCAAAAAATATGTGCATGTTGATCTGATCGATGAAGATGATCATTTCAAGCGCCTTCCCAAAGAAAGCGTACAACGCATATTAAACGGAGATGATTTTAAGCACCTGGCCACAAGGCACCGGCAGAAAAACACTTTGGAAACGGTTCCTGAAAATGAAAACGATCAGAAATCTCCAAAAGATACGGAGTAAACCATGGCAGAATTGAGTTATCACGATCAGGTAAAACGCAAGAATATAGAAAAACTGCGTCAGATGGAAAAAAATCTTCCTTCTTTCTGCGGTATATTCTTCCGCGGCATCAGCGAGCGCACCGCAACACGCACGATGGTAGCGTATGCATACGATCTGCAGATCTTTTTTCACTTTATTAACGATCATATCCTGGAACCCAGATATGAAGACATTTCCGAAATACGATTGGATGCTTTGGAGCAGATCGGGAAATTTGATATTGAAAATTATCTGGAATATCTGTCCTTTTACACCGGCGCGGATGGCACGGAGCATACCAATGATGAGCGCGGCAAGGCTCGTAAGTTATCCGCCTTAAAGACGATGTATAATTATTTTTATGAATCGGAACTGATCAAAACCAACCCCGCTTCCATTGTTCATGTGCCTAAGATCCATGAAAAAAACATTATCCGTCTGGAGGCCGATGAAGTAGCCAGATTACTGGATATTGTAGAAAACGGCTCAGAGCAGGAAAGCACCCATCAGAGAAAATTTCATGACCGTACCGTATCCAGGGATCTGTGCATGCTGACACTGCTGTTGGGGACTGGTATCCGTGTATCGGAATGCGTGGGACTGAATCTGACGGACGTGGACTTTGACAATGGCGCGATCCGCATCATCCGCAAAGGCGGCAATGAAGCAAAGGTTTATTTCGGTGAAGAGGTGGAGGAAGCGCTTTTGGACTATCTTCCGCGCCGAAAACAGATCATTCCGATCGCCGGACATGAGTCTGCGCTCTTCTTATCCAGTCAGAACCGCAGGATTACCGGGCGCGCAGTGGAAAACCTGGTAAAAAAATACGCATCCCAGGTCACCACTACAAAAAAGATCACGCCGCACAAGCT
>JAFUUX010000243.1 GCA_017471325.1 Lachnospiraceae bacterium
AGGACAGATATACCGGATCCAGCGTGTCGATCTCGGAAGTTTTCAGAATGCCGACATTATCGGAACCCAGCAGGGTCACCACATAACTTTCGTACTCCTGCAGTTCCGCAGAAAGCTGTTTATACGGCGTATCGCCATAAAGCATCTCATCATGCAGCATCGAAGAAACTGCCGCCTGCTTTTTCAAAAAAGCCGCATACACCGCCTGCTCCGTTTCGCCGGCATACGGTTTCGATAAGCGGTCCAGATGAATGACATTGTTGCTGAAAAGCGCCGCATAAACGTCATAGATCGGAATCAGACGGTTACGGCCGGACTGAACGATCGTTTTTTCATCGCGCAGCCTGCTGACCAGGATACCGGCGATCTTCTGCTCTAATAACTGATATGCCGCCATCTGCAGGTCCGCGTCGATCGTGAGGTAGATGTCATTGCCTGCCACCGGCGCGATGATGTTCTGACGCTCAATGATCTTTCCCATATTATCCACATAGACGGTTTCCGAGCCTTTGTGTCCCTTTAAGGAAGCCTCCATGGAATACTCGATCCCCGTTTTTCCCACATAGTCCGTATTGGCATAATCCGGATCTTCCGCGGAATAACTCTCATACTCGCTCTGCGAGATGCGTCCCGTATAGCCGATGATCGGTGAAAAATATGCGGCATGGTTATAGCGGCGCACGGTATCCTGTACGATGGATACGCCCTGCAGGGCTGCGCTGTTTTCCATGATCACCGCTACCGTTTTTTCGGAAACATCCGTTGCCACCGTTGTCGCGATGTATTTCTGAAAGGAATTCAGGCTTAAATGATAACGGATGATCGCGATCTGCAGGATCTCCGAACGGGTATAGCCCATCATCGGGAAAAAACTGCGTTTATTTCCGTTTGAAGCATAACTGCCGATGCCGTATTTTTTAGCACCGGCAAGGTAGTTCATGACCTCTTCCGGCGTAGAGATCCGTTCGGTATACAGCAGATCACCGATGGCCGCGCGTCCGTAGATATCTGCCAGAAAACGCAGCCGCTGGGTGCCTTCATAAGCAAAGCAGTAATTATCATCCGCATCCAGGTAAATGCCGAAATCGTTCATCACCGCATCCCCGTTGCGCTCGATCATCTTTACCATCTGCAGGATAATACCGTTTAAGGTCTCATTTTTGCCCTCGCCGGACTCAATGGTATCCGTGATCGTCACGGAATAAGCCAGTTCGTTATAGGCGAGCAGGACACCGTTGCGGTCATAGATATTGCCGCGGGATCCGGGAATGCTTAATTCCTTTTCGATACTTAAGGTAAAGTTGTCCAGGTAATCGTCTCCCTGCACGATCTGCAGCTGGAATACCCTGCCGAGCAATATGCTGAAAACAGCAAGCAAAAAAAGATATGGCCACACATACCTGCTGGTAAAAAAATGCTTCAGTTTTTCACGGATGAGTTCCAGCATCAGCGCATCCCTCCCCCGTCGATCGGTGCCGAAGAATCGCCGATCTTCCACTTTGCCTTATTCTTTCTTTTGGGGGATGCCTGTACAAATCGCTGCTCCACAAATAACAGAACCGGATAGAGCGCAATGCCGCAAAGCAGCGTATAAAGCATTTCCGGCAGGCATCTCGCCAGAAGATAATAGCCGATATGGAAATTGCCGTTCAACACATCCAGCAGGACAAACCGTACCAGCAGAAACAGCAGGTGGGAAGTGACCAGCGTGGCCATCGGAATGCGGTATTCATGCGCGTCAAAAAAACGGTGCATCTGTCCGCACAGAAAACCGAGATAAACATACAACAGAGCATAAAAACCGATGATATCCATAAAAAAGATATCGATCAGCAGGCCGCCAAAGAATCCGCAGAACATCGCCGAATGCTCTCCGCGCAGCCAGCCGTAGATGCACACGCAGATCAGGATCAGATCCGGAACCGGCTGCTGCATGGAAAACACATGAAAAATGCTGGTCTGTATCAGAAAGCAAAAGCAGACCATACATGCGGCGCTTACCTTTTCCTTCAGGAACAGCTGCATGGCTAATCCTCCAGCGGATGCTTCAGTTCCGTGATGATCAGCACATCCGAGAGATGTTCAAAATCCACCACCGGTGTCAGCAGACCGGACTTTGTCAGATGGTTGAAATCGGTATCAACCGTGGCAATGTAACCGATCAGTATCCCCGGCAGATAGCGGTCACTGATGTTGGAAGTTACCACCTTATCCCCGACCTGCACCAGTTCATCCTGATCCGCCAATTGGGAATAAGAGATCACCCCCTGCGTGATCAGTTCCATGCTGCCGCTGACGATCAGGTTATCCTGGGTATGCAGCACG
>JAFUUX010000244.1 GCA_017471325.1 Lachnospiraceae bacterium
CCACGGTCCCCGAAGTGATCCGCTCCAGTTCCTCTTCCGTCTGCAGGATCCGGGCTCCCTTTTCCTCCAGACGGTGTATCACTTCATCATTATGGATCACCGGCCCGTAGGTGTAGAGTTCCACGCCCTGCTCTGCCAGTTCAAAGGCTTTATCGACAGCCTTTTTCACCCCAAAGCAAAAGCCCGCCGTCTTTGCTGTGATGATCTCCATCTCACTCCACCTTATCTTTCACGATAGCCAACAGCCGCTCCTCCACTTCTTCGACCGTCATATCGGAAGTATCCACCAATACCGCATCCTCTGCCTGTCTGAGCGGCGAGATCTCCCGTGTCATATCCCTGCGGTCACGCTCTATGATATCCGCCTCGATCTGCGCCAGGTCTGCCTTCTCCCCTTTTGCAGCCAGTTCATCATACCTGCGTTTCGCACGTACTGCGCTGCCGGCCGTCAGGTAGATCTTGACCTCCGCCTTTGGCAGTACCACGGTTCCGATATCCCTGCCATCCATGACAACGCTGGTCTCCGAAGCCAGTTTCTGCTGCAGTTCCACCAGTTTTACCCTGACATCCGGGTTTACGCTGGAACGGGACGCCATATTGCTTACCTGTTCCGTCCGGATCAGTCCGCTTACATTCTCACCGTTTAGGATCACCTGCTGCACGCCATCCTCAAAACGGATCGAAATATCCGCGCTTTTACACTTTGCGCTGATCGCCGCAGCATCCTCCATATCCACGCCTTCCCGTATCAGATATAATGCCATGGCACGGTACATCGCCCCGGTATCCACATAGATCACGCCCAGTTTCTTTGAAACGCTCTTTGCGATCGTGCTCTTTCCGGCACCGGCCGGTCCGTCGATCGCTACCGAAAATACTTTATCAGACATTTTTCTTTTCCTCCTGTGATTCACATTCGTTTCCATGATAGCACAATTCAGTATAATAAACCATCCTCTGTTTTAGGCCGCCGGATCGTTTCCCCCGATCTGTTGCAGAACATCCCGCTCTTCTTTCTCTGAGGTGCATGTCACCCTGCAGCACTCACGCCTGCCAAATGTCCCGTAGACCAGGCAATCTGTAGATTGTAACCGCCGGTATGGGCATCCACATCGATCACTTCACCGGCAAAGTACAGCCCCGGTACAAGTTTGGATTCCATCGTGGACGGATCGATCTCTTTCACCTGCACACCCCCCTGTGTGACGATCGCCTCCGAAAACCCCCGGGTGCCGGTCACTTCATATTCCAGACAATGCAAAGACGCGATGAGCCTCTGCCGTTCCTCTTTCGTGATCGTATTTACCGCCCGATGCGCTGCGATCCCGCAGCGCCCGGGGAACACCTCCCGCATTTTTCCGGGCAGCAGGGAACCCAGCACATTCCCGAACTGTTTATTTTTGTTTGCATCAAACTCCCGCAGGATACGTTCGTCCAGCTGCGCATCGCTGAGTGCCGGTTTCAGATTGATCCGAAGATATGTTTTTTCCGACTCTCTTCCGGTTCTGCGTTTCTGATACACCGAGGACGCCGTCAGGATCAAAGGACCGCTCACGCCAAAATGCGTAAAAAGCATTTCCCCGAATCCGCTGTAGATCTCTTTTTTGCCCAGATACAGGCGGGCTTCCACATTTTTTAAAGCCAGTCCCTGCATCTCTTTGCACTCCGCTTCCTCACGCAATACCAGCGGCACCAGTGCCGTGCGCGCCTCCGTCATGCCATGTCCCAGTGCCCTGATCTGTACATCAAAACTTCCGTCCGAACCTGTGCCTGCATACGAATGTCCCCCCACCGCGATCACCACCGCATCTGCCGTTTCTTTCGCGCCCCCCCGCAGTTTCAGCATAAATCCCTGCTCCTGCAGACGGCGCATCTCCTCCACCTCCGTATGCAGCCGTATCTCCACGCCTGCTTTTTTCAGGCCTTTTTCCAGCGCTTTGATCACATCCGATGAATGATCGCTTACCGGAAATACACGCCCTCCCCGTTCTTCCTTCAGCGGGCAGCCCAGTTTTTCGATCAGTCCCATCACCTCTGTATGGTCAAATGCGTAAATGCTGCTGTATAAAAACTTCGGATTGCTTACCACATGCGAAAAAAACTCCTGGTCTTCACAGGTATTGGTCAAATTGCAGCGCCCCTTTCCCGTGATAAAGAGTTTTTTTCCCAGTTTTTCATTCTTTTCCAGAAGCAGTACCTCTGCCCCCTGCTCTGCCGCGGCCAGTGCAGCCATCATCCCTGCCGCCCCGCCGCCGATCACCGCTATTTTCTTCATTCCCTATTCTCCCAGATCCGACATTTCATCCCTGTCATAGATCTGAAACTCATCCCATAACTCTTCCATTGTTTCCAGACGCGCACTGATCCGCTCCTCATCCTGCAGATAAAAGCCGACCACCAGCGCATTCAGCATACTCATGGGCGCTACCAGCGAATCCACCATGGTGATCATGTCCGTCTTTGTCCAAAGATTGCATGAGGAATACATGTTCATCGGTGAATATTTGCTGTCCGTGACCGCGATCAGCCGCACGCTCTTCCGGTTTGCAAAATCCATCGCCTTCAGTGTCCGCATGGAATACCTCGGAAAACTGATCGCGACCATGACATCCTCTTTCTGCATCCAGGAAAGCTGCTCATAGATCTCGCTGATATTCGATGTTGTCACGCACTGTACTTCATCCCGCATCATATGCAGGTAATACGCCAGATACTGGGCCAGCGGCGCGCAGGTACGGATCCCCACGATCCACACGCGCCTTGCATCACGAAGCAACTGAACCGCATTTTCAAATGCTTCGCCGTTTAACATGCCCAGCGTATCCACGATGTTCTGCGCATCCGCCACCATCACCTTTCGCAGCAGTTCAGAGCGGTTCTCACGAAACTGGTTTGTCTGTGCCTTCTTGGGCGATACCAGCCTGCTCTGCAGTTCCTCTGCCATGGCATTCTGAAACTCCGGAAATCCATCATAGCCCAGCAGCGTCGCAAAACGAACCACCGTGGATTCGCTGACGCCCGCGGCCTCTGCCAGTTTGGTCGCCGTCATAAAAGCAGCCCTTTCCACATTATTTGAGATAAAATCCGCCACCTTTTTTTGGCCTTTGCTCATATTTCCATATTGGCCTTTGATCTCGTCCAGCATCATCTACTCCCCGCACCGCGCTGATATCTCTTTCGTTTTTTTAAAAAAAGCGGCTCTGTTGCCAAAGCCGCTTTTCTATTTTGCTTCAGGATGTATTACCTTTTCCTTAAACAGGATATGCCTTATTCTTGGTATCTGCTTTCTTCACGTCTACCTTCTGCTGCTGCGCTTCACGATACTTGAAGAAATCGGTCGCCACCTGCGGGAAGAGTGCATAAGACAGCACATCCTCTTCCTGCTGCTTGTACTGCTTCATTTCCGCTTCGATCGCCTCCAGTTCCGGCTTGTCATGGCCGGTTGCTTCTGCGCTGCGGGCCGTAGAACGCTTCTCGCCCGGGATGACCTTGTCGATCACTTCCTGGTTCATCGGTTTTACGGTCTGCCCATAGTTACCGCGCAGCAGATCCTTAAACTCACCGGTAGCCATCTTGTAACGCTCGCCCATCAGCACGTTAAAGATCGCCTGCGTACCTACGATCTGGGATGACGGCGTTACCAAAGGCGGCTCACCGCAATCTTTACGCACGCGCGGGATCTCCTCCAGCACGTCATTGTACTTATCCTCCGCATGCTGCTCCTTGAGCTGGGATACCATGTTGGAAAGCATACCGCCCGGTACCTGATACAGCAGTGTCTTGATATTCACGCCCAGTACCTTGGTGCTCATCAGGCCGCTCTCAATGCATTCCTCACGATACGGTCTCCAGTAATCCGCGATCTCCGCCAGGATCTTCTGGTCATATCCGGTATCATACGGTGTTCCCTTAAAGGTTTCCACCATTACCTCTGTTGCCGGCTGGGAAGTACCCAGAGCAAACGGCGAAATAGCGCAGTCGATCACATCCACGCCTGCCTCTACCGCCTTTAAGTAGGTCATGGAAGCCACGCCGGAAGTATAGTGCGTATGCAGCTGGATCGGCAGTTTGGTATTCTCTTTCAGTGTCTTTACCAGTTCTGCAGCCTTATAGGGTACCAGCAGCCCCGCCATATCCTTGATGCAGATGGAATCCGCGCCCATCTCCTCGATCTTTTTGGCCATATCTGCCCAGTACTCCAGTGTATAAGCATCACCCAAAGTATAGGACAATGCTACCTGGGATTCGCCGCGCCCTTCCTGCTTTTTGATCTTGTTGGTGGCATCTACGGCTGCCTGCAGGTTACGGATATCGTTTAAGCAGTCAAAGATACGGATCACATCGATACCGTTTGCGATGGACTTCTCAACAAAAGCATACACCACATCATCCGCATACGGTCTGTATCCCAGAATATTCTGTCCGCGGAACAGCATCTGCAACTTTGTATTTTTAAATCCATCACGCAGTTTGCGCAGTCTTTCCCACGGATCCTCTTTCAAAAAGCGCAGGGATGCATCAAATGTCGCACCGCCCCAGCACTCTACCGCATGATAGCCGACCTTGTCCATCGTAGAGATGATCGGCAGCATTTTCTCGGTCGGCATACGTGTTGCGATCAAAGACTGATGAGCGTCACGCAGTACCGTTTCCATGATTCCAACCGGTTTTTTCACCTGTTCTGACATAATCGTTTTTCCTTTCTGTTTCTACTGTATCTGTCCCTGCCGGTGCAAACTC
>JAFUUX010000048.1 GCA_017471325.1 Lachnospiraceae bacterium
CAACAGGCGCTTCCAAGCCGGCGACCGTTGAGACAGGCGCTCAGGTGCAGGTTCCTTTGTTTGTGAGTACAGGCGACAAGATCAAGATCGACACCAGGACAGGCGAGTATTTAAGCCGCGTATAATCTTTGACAGCCGTATTGCGGCTGCTTTAGTGACATGCATTTGTAAGACAACAGACATCGCAGTTTTGCGTCTCTGTTGTCTTTTTTTGCCCCAAATAAAGACGGATCGATTTTTCTGAAAATCAAAATGATCTATATGGGCGCGGATTTGCGCCCGGCATACCGGTGGTAACTAGCCTGCCGGAAAAACAAACCCCAAAAACAAACAGCGATCATGGAAATGATGAAGATATGGAGGATAATGATATGGAAATGAAGGCATTTGCGGATAAAGTAAGAAACGCGTTAAAAAAAGAACTGAGCGAAGGAACGGAGGTGCGCATCAGTAAAGTAAGGAAAAATAACGGCATAGAACTGCATGGTGTGTCCGTTTTCCGGCCGGGTGAAAACGTGACACCGACAGTATACCTGGAGGATTATCTTGTACGTTATCGTGGGGGTGAACCTTTTGCGGAGATCCTGCGGGAACTCAAAGCGGTCCTTGACAGCAATCGCTTAAACCATACATTCAGTGTGGAGGCTTTTGCCCGGTGGGAACAGGCAAAAGAACGGATCGTATACAAACTGATCAATGCCAATAAAAACAGCAGGCTTCTGGAGGAGGTGCCGCATGTGCTGTATCTGGATCTTGCGGTGGTATTTTATTATCTGCTCAGCGGGGATAACTATGGGAATGCATCGATCCTGATCAACCATAAACACAGAGAGCAGTGGGATGTCAGCGAGGAGGAACTCTATGCCGTCGCAAAGGCAAATACACGAAAACTGATGCCGCAAAAACTGCAGGATATGGAAGCGCTGCTGCGCGAGATCATCTTGCAGGATGTGGAACGCAGAAAAGCAGAGAGGCCTTTGGGAGAAGATTCGGATAAAATGGCGGAGGAAATGCTGCATGCGGCAATGGCAGACAAGGATGTCCCGCTCATGTATGTACTGACCAACCGGCAGAAATATTTCGGGGCGGCCTGCATGCTTTATACAGGGCTTTTGAAGGAGATCGCGGGGCAACTGGGGCACAACCTGTTTATACTGCCGTCTTCGGTTCATGAACTGATCCTGCTGCCGGACAAAGGCATGGATACGCCGGAGCGTCTGTGCGATATGGTGCGTGAAGTCAATGAAACACAGGTATCCGCAGAGGAAGTGCTTTCGGATAACGTGTACTATTACAACAGTGAAGAAGACCGTGTGTGCGTGGTACGTCAGATGGCCGAGGCACAAAGATAGGGCAGCACGGTATATGCCCCGGCAGGATGCTTCGGGCACGGAAGTGAAAGACAGCGGTGCCTGAAGCATCGGTGTCAGACAAAAAAAAGGTGAAAAGGCGGCAGTATACGGATCCGGCGCTTACTGCCGCCCGCGGGGCATAAAAACTTATAAAAAAATCATACAGCATATAGACAAAACCAGGTTCTTGTGGTATTATAATCAAGTATGCACTCGTAGTCTAATGGATAGAATGATGGCCTCCGACGCCATTGATGCAGGTTCGATCCCTGCCGGGTGCATTTTTTATTTTATGAGAATATCCGGATGTCGTGTGGAACATCTGTTTAGAAAGAGGTTGTAATGGGCAGGAAAAGACGAAAAAACCATTCTGACAAGTCATCTGTTGTCAGTACAGGAGAGGCTTCTGTCGCAGAGGAACAGATCACTGCGGAGGATAGTGCAGAGGGAACAGACCAGGAAAATGATATGGGATCCGCAGAGGAAATGGCTGCGGCACAGGTTTTGTTTCCGGCACCTGCAGGGGAGCCGGCAGGTGAAGAAGAATGGCATTCTTCATCCTGTTTTTCGGAAAATGCCGACGATGGATCGGAACATATGCAGGAACAGGCATATCCGGACGAAGAAACAATGCAGCAAAGCACCTCCGTGTATTATGAGGAAAGCATAGAGGAGACCGGCGCGGCGCAGGCAGAGGAGATACCGGAGACAGCGGCGGAAGAAAGTATATTTACGCAGAAAAGCGTCAGAAAAAAGTCCGGGAAAACAAAGGCGGCAAAACAGGCAAAAGAAACAGTAAAAGCAGAAGAAGAGGCAGGCTCGAACGAATCCCTGGGTTCTTACATCAGGGAAATGGGCGCGGCGGCGCGTCTGTGGATACGGAAAAACCGCAGTTTTTGCGTATTTACGGTGATTGCATTGGTGATCTGCCTGGTCATGATCATACTCGCAGGTCGCATTTCAAAAAAAAGCGCGGATACTTCAGACAGTGTATCGGCAGATCTGGCGATCGCGGATAAGGGCAATACAAGCAATGCGATCCCGATCCCGCCGGATCCTTTAGCGGAGGATGCGCTGCCGGAGGTAAACGCGCTGATCACGGATTATTTTAAAGCGATGCAGGAAGGGGATATGGAAACCTTTCTTTCCCTGCGCAGTTATACGGATTCTATAGAAAAAGCCAAATTTGAGGCAAAGAACGAGTATATAGACGCTTATGAGAATATCCATTGCTATACCAAACCGGGACCGTATGCGGATTCCTATATGGTTTATGTAACATATGATCTGCGGTTGAAGGATTGGAGCAATACAGCCCCGGCACTGGTGACGCTGGTGGTGTGCCGGGATCAGGAAGGGCATCTGTATATCTACAGCGGCGGGTTTGATGAGAATGTTGTCGATTATATCCGCAGCATAACATCCCAGGAGGATGTGTATGCGCTGATCACGCGGATCCAGAATGAATATCAGAGTGTTATGGATTCGGATGCTTCTTTTGCGGAGTATATGGCAGCACTGAATCAGATGATCAAAGACGGCGTAGGTGTTCGCCTTGCATCAGCAGCAGAAGAGGCACAGGCGGAAGAAAATGTCCCCGCGGGCCAGAACGAGGATGCGACATCGCCCGATACTTCCGCGGGAGTTTCGGCTGCCTCTGAAAATGCTGCCGACAGCGGGACACAGACGCATTCCTTCCAGGTAAAGACAACAGCAGCAGTGAATGTGCGTATGTCGGACAGCGAGAATGCAGACAGGCTTGGAAAGGCAGAAAACGGTATGGAACTGACCTGTTTAGAGCAGTTGCAGAATGGCTGGAGCAAGGTGCAGTTTGAGGGAAAGACCGGATATATCAAATCGGATTATCTGGTGGCCGTAGGCGCAGAAACTGCTACAGGGGAGCGGGCGGCCGTGATCGGCAAAGCTATGGTGACCTCATCAGTCAATATACGCGGTTCGGCCGATATGGATGGGAATGTGCTCGGAAAGGCATATCCGGGTACTTCCTTTGATGTGATCGCCAAGGACTGGAACGGTTGGACGACAATCCTCTATAATGGAAAGACAGCTTATATCAAGTCGGAATTTGTAGATTTTAAAGCAAACTAAGGTTTCGGGAAGATATAGACAGGCATAAAAAATCCCTCTGCTTTCGGAGGGATTTTTTTGTTCCTGAAACTGATCTATTCATGCGACAGAAAGGATTTTAATAAAGCGCTTTTTGGATTTTGGAAGATTTCCTGTGGTGTTCCGGCTTCTTCAATGATGCCGCCGGCCATAAAGATCACCTGGTCTGCCACATCCCGGGCGAAGTCCATCTCGTGGGTTACGACCACCATGGTGTTGCCGCTGCTTTTCAGATCACGGATCACTTTCAGGACTTCTTTGGTCAGTTCCGGATCCAGGGCGCTGGTAGGCTCGTCAAAGCAGAGAATGTCCGGTGTGAGCATCAGGGCGCGGGCAATGGCTACGCGCTGCTGCTGACCGCCGGAGAGCTGGCAGGGGTGATTGTCCATTTTTTCGGCCAGTCCGATCCGTTCCAGTAAAGCCAGGGCACGATTGTCGATGTCGGCATAGATTTTTTTCTTATTGGTCTTGAAATCAGGATCATTCATTTTTGCGGACAGTTTAGCGGCCAATGTCAGGTTTTCCAATACGGTATACTGTGGGAAAAGTTGGAAATTCTGAAAAACCAGCCCGAAGGTCATACGGTTTTTCCGGATATTTTTTGGGGACAGGAGGGCGGGATCGGCAGCATCAAACACCGGCTGGCCGGCTACCAGGATCTGTCCGCCATCTGCCGTTTCCAGAAAGTTTAAGCAGCGCAGGAGCGTGGTCTTGCCGCTGCCGGAGGAGCCGATGATCGCCAGGACTTCTCCTTTTTGCAGAGAAAACGTGATCCCTTTTAAGACTTTTGTGGGACCAAAGGATTTTGTCAGTTCTTTTACTTCCAGTAATGCCATAAATGTTTACCTCAGGATCGGTTTGTTTATTTCCAGTACCTTGACAGTTTCTTTTCTAAAAGGCCGAACAATAGCGTTACCAGCGCCGAGAACAGCAGATAAAAAGCGCCGGTATAAAACAGGGGCCAGATGATGAACTGCAGGCGCAGGATCTCGCTGGCCGTGAAAAAGATCTCAACTACGGAAACGGTCCGCGCCAGAGCGGTGTCCTTTACCAGAGTGACGACTTCATTGCTCATGGGGGCAACGATATTGCGGATCACCTGCAGGAGGATCACGCGAAAGAACGTCTGTGTTCTGGTCATGCCAAGGACTTCGCAGGCCTCGTATTGACCTTTGGGTATATTCTCGATCCCGCCGCGGAAGATCTCGGCAAAATAACAGGCATAATTCACAACAAAAGCAAACAGCGCACCGCAGAAATATGCCAGCGGTACATTCTGGTGGAAGATATCCCATTTGGTCAGCGGGGCATCAAAAGCGATGCCGGGCAGATAGACCACGATCATTAACTGCAGGAGCAGGGGAGTACCGCGGATCACATAAATAAAAGCCCGCATCAGGTATCGCAGCGGTTTAAAGCGCATGCGTGAGATGCAGGCAAATAATAAGCCGATGGGAATTGCAAATAAGAGTGTCAGGAAAAACAGAAGCAGAGTGGTACCGAAGCCTCCGGCAAGTTTGGCGGTGACAGACGTAAAGGTCTCCCAACCGGTATTGTCTGCGTTTAGCAGTAAATTCATAGGCGCCTCCATTTTTCGTCAGGATAGATCCTGCGGCATACAAAAGTATGCCGCAGGCAAAAACGCTGTTCTTATTTCACGGCAGCGTCATAAAGATCATTTAATTCATACTTTGCTGCGATATCAGCCATCGTGCCGTCCGCGATCAGTTCATCGATGATGGTGTTTACTTTTTCGGTCATATCAGAGCCGGTACGGAAACCGATGGCATATTCTTCGTTTGCCAGTTCGATATTTTCAACGATGGCAAGATCTGCAAAATCACCGGAACCGACAGAAGCCTTTGCCATGGTGTAATCGATGACGATCGCATCATAGTTGCCCGCATTTAAAGCGACCAGGGCGTCCTGCTGGGAATTGGACGCTGTATAACTGGCCTGTGCCAGACTGGTGTCTTCCCGGATGGCGGTCTCACCTGCAGAACCGCTTTCCGCAGAGAGCATGGCGCCGGATAAGCTGGCGGCATCCGTATAGACAGAAGCATCTGCACTGTTGATCACGACGCACTGCTTATTCAGCAGATAGGTTTTGGAAAAGTCCATATTCTCGCGGCGTTCTTCCGTCACGGTCAGGCCGTTCCAGATGCAGTCGATATTTTGGGATTTCAGTTCGGTTTCCTTCATATCCCAGTCGATCTCCTGAAATTCCGGTGTAACACCCAGTTTATCGCATACAGCCTGTGCAAAATCCGTATCAAAGCCGGTCAGAGTGCCGTCCTCCGCCTTGTAGTTCATCGGCTCATACAGTGTGATGCCGATCACCATTTTACCGTTGCCCGTGATATAGGCATAATCGGAATCAGCAGCAGAAGCGGCAGATGTGTCTGCGTTTGTGCTTTCCGGTGCGGAAGCAGGAGCGGACTCCTGTGTGCCGCAGGCGGTCATCGCACCTAAAGAAAGCAGCGTGAACATGGTAAGCAGTTTCTTTTTCATAGTTTATCCTCCTTTATTATGGACGCACGTATGTTATTGTGCGTTCTCAGCGTTGTTTTGGCTGGCAGCTTCCTCGGCAGTTTCGTTTTCCGAAACGATGTCGCCGGAAACAGTATCATCGGAAACAGATGTATTTGTTTCCAATGCTTTGTCGGCAAAAGACTGAAGGTAAGCGGTTGCCTTATCGCGGCGCAGGTACTGCAGCAGATAATCATGGCCGTAGGTTTCGATAAAAGATTCTACATTTTCACTGTAGCCATAATTGGCAGCCAGCTGAGTGATGTCGCTATCCGTGATCGGTGCCAGGTCATTTTCCAGCACAGCAGAATAAAGCCGATCGGCACGGGCTTGTAATGCGGCTTCATCCATAGTCATATTCAGGACCTCCTGCAGGGAAGGCGCGCCCTGCATCGTCATGAACTGTTCTAAGGATACGCCGTACATATTGCTGTATTCCAGATAACTGTTGATCTGTTCATCGTAGTAAGCCTGGATCTCCTCTTTGCTCAGATCGGAAATGTAGAGATTATTAAAAAGAAGATCGTTCATCTTCTCGATCGGGAGATAATCCGTTTTTAAATATTCCTTTAACTCTGCGGCGGTTGCAAAATCGCCTTCCGTGACATAACTGGCGATATCATCCGTCAGTTCATCGGCATATCCGGGAGTTTTGAGCGCATTTAAAGTGACCTTAAATACCACATCTTTGCCGGCAAGTTCCTCATAGTAGTTTTCCGGGAAGGTGAGCGGGATATCCTTTATTTCACCGATCTTCATCCCAACAACGCCTTCTTCAAAGCCGGGAACAAAACTGCCGGAGCCCAGTTCAAGATCATAACTGCTGCCGGTGCCGCCCTCAAAAGCAACACCGTCTAAAGTACCGACAAAATCTATATTCGCGATATCGCCCATCTGTGCGGTATCATGATCAGCCGGCAGGGGAACAGTGGAGACCTCCAAAAGCGTGGTCCTGATATATTCATCAACATCAGCATCCGTCAGGGTAAGGCTTTCACGCAGAAGATCTTCATTTTTATAGTTTGCCACATAGACAGGAGCACCGTCTGCCGTTTCCAGTTTCAGCATGGTGCCATCCGCCACACGCTTTTCGCATTCTTCGGCAGTGAGTGTATTTAAAGCCATTGCATCGGGAACGGCAGGTGCCAGTTCGGTTACGGCAGAGTTATCAATTTCCGCTGCCGGAGGATTGACCATATCTGCGGAGGCGACCCCGCTGCTTAGTGTCCCTGCACCGTCAGCGCTGATAGCAGGATCAGCCGTATCTGCCTTTTTACGGTTGCTTACAATGGCCACGATGATAAAGACCAGTGCGATAATGGCAAGTGCCAGTTCCACAAAAACGATAGGACGGTGTACGTCTTTGCCGTTCGGAGAATCAAAAGTGGCTTCCGGGGTAATGTTTTTTTGAACAGTTTTTTCCGAAGTGTCCCGGGTTTCCTGTTCGCTCTGGCTGTCTTCAGAAGCATCGGCACCGTTTGCTTCTGCTGTTTTATCCATTTCTTCCGATGTATCCCGGGCAGTATCGGGTTCTCCGCTGCCCTGCAGATCCTTATTTTCTTCTTTCATAGTTTCCTCCTGAGATTTAAGCCTTATACAGGCTCGGTTAAATGTTTTAGGGACAGTTTTCTTTTTCAAGCCTCCAAAGGCTTATTTTATCATGCCATCCCTGTTGCCGCAAGAATACTTTTAACTAAATTATGGTAGGAATTGGAAAAAAATTATTCCGTTTTGCTAAAAAAAGTATTGGGCATCCGGTGCATTGCAGCCCGGAATAATAAAATAAGGGATTGCAGCGATTATTGTTTTTCACTGCAATCCCTTAAAATATGCCGGCAGCGGGACTTGAACCCGCACGTGGTTGCCCACAACAGATTTTGAGTCTGCCTCGTCTGCCATTCCGACACGCCGGCGTCAACGAAAAGATAATAACATACGGAAAACAAAATTACAAGTTTTTTTTGCATATTTCATGGATTTAGGGTAAAATGGATTTTATGGATTGCAGATATTACAGAAAAAACTATAGCCGCTTTTTAAACGGAAAACTGGAGGGGAAGGAGCGCCGGCTGCTGCTCCGGCACATCAATGAATGCGCCGAATGCAGGGAGGAACTTCGTATCCAGTATCTGATGCAGGAAGGCATGCGCCGTTTAGAGCATGGGGGCACGCTGGATATCAATTCCGATTTTGAACGCATGCTCTTTGATGTGCAGAAGGAGATTTCGCACGAAAGGCGGCGCGGGCTCTTTTTGCGTGTCGTTATGACCGTCTGCCTTGGTGTCAGTTATTATTTCCTGGTGAAAGGGATCCTTGGCTAGCGCACGGCGTACTGACCGGAAAACGGATAAAAAAGAGGGGGGAAGGATATGGCAGAAAAACTGGTATTGATCGATGGGCACAGCATATTAAACAGGGCGTTCTTCGGCATTCCGGAACTGACAAATGCGGAAGGCTTTCATACGAATGCGATCTATGGCTTTTTGAATATCATGTTCCGTATATTGGAGGAGGAAAAGCCGGAATACCTTGCAGTTGCTTTTGATGTGCATGCGCCGACCTTCCGGCATGAGATGTACCCGGAATATAAGGGCACGCGCAAGCCTATGGCGGAAGAACTGCGCGAGCAGGTGCCTGTGATGAAAGAGATGCTTAAGGCGATGCAGGTCACGGTTGTGGAACAGGCCGGCCTGGAAGCGGACGATATCCTGGGAACACTGGCCAAACAGGCAGAGGCAATGGGCATGGACGTGGCGCTGGTTTCCGGAGACAGGGATCTTTTGCAGATCGCATCGGAGCATATCAGGATCCGTATCCCAAAGACAAAACGCGGCGGCACGGAGATCGAGGATTATTATGCGGCGGATGTGGAAAAAGCATATCAGCTGACACCGCTGCAGTTCATTGAATTAAAGGCGCTGATGGGGGATACTTCGGATAATGTGCCCGGCGTGCCAAAAGTCGGAGAAAAGACGG
>JAFUUX010000245.1 GCA_017471325.1 Lachnospiraceae bacterium
CCTGTGTGTCGCTTCTACCTTTGCTTTTCTCCCCGTAAAGGTCAGCGGGCAGATCATCAGGCGCAGCAGATCGTCATTATTGAGCGTATCTCCATTTTCCAGTTTATGGTTGATCCCGTCCAGTAGACTCTCTCCATCCATCTCCGCGAGAAACACCTCCAGCAAATTCATCTGCAGGGATGTGATATCCAGCACCGATCGGGTGGTTCCCCGTTTACATCCGCAGTATAGATGATCAGCACCCGGATCGCCGGATATTTCCCACTTTCATTATACAGTCTTTTGGACAGCCTTGCAAGGTAGCCCAGATACTTGACTTTGTTCTTCTCCCGGTAGACACTCTCGTAATCTACCAACAGGTAGCTGTCATCCTCCAGCAGAAACAGATCATCCATCTGTAGTTCATTGGCTTCCACTGCCGGCAGATTGGTCGGTTTCAGTGCCTTGATCTTCGGTAACTGCAGGCCAAACACCGAGAAATCTTTCCCCGGCAGGTGCTCCGCCAGCACCTTACTTCCCACATCCTTATTCTGGTAAGTGATCGGATCCTTATTCAGTTGTTTTGCCTGCCGTTTCTTCTTTTGTGGCTTCTGCACTCCTCCTTTGTCCGCAGGGACTTTTCTGTTGTCTGTTCCTTCCATTTCCTCCTTTACAATGTCTTCATCTTGCTCATCTGACATGTAAAGGCAGGCTCTCTGGAATATATGACCTCCTGAACGGTTCAAGAAAAAACATTCAGGTATCTCTCAAAAGAATTACTGCTGTTTACAAACGATCAAATACTTCTCTGTTTTCATACAATCATGGAATCTCCGGGCGATAGTCCCGATGCCTTTGTGCATGTACAGATGAACTCTGACGATGTTGACATCTTACCATGAGTGTATGGGTTTGTAAAGTTTTTTATTTCTCCCCACACAAAAAGAGCCTCTTTCGAGACTCTTTCATTCCATCAATATGTATTCCGCTATTTCATTTCTGTCAGGACAACCATGTAACCGCGTACCTTTACGAATTTGCTAGGATTCTTAACATTTTTGTAAAAGTAACCGGTCACCTATTTATGATCGTATGATGTAATAACCACATCAAAAGTTCCGCCGTCATCGCCAAATATCTATAACTCATATTGATGTAGCTATTTCACATATTTACAATCTCTTTCAGTTTTTGGCATCTGTCCCCTTACTACATACTCGTCATTCATATATCTGATTGCTTCTTTATCAACTATTAACACCAGCTACAAACAGATACCAAGCAAAATATACATCCCCTATCCCTTTATTCATCATTACTAACTAAATTTCTTTATCACCATTCTTTCAAAATTATCATAACTCTTATCAAGCGCATAATTCCCTGTACCGCCCAATATTACTGTTTCATGCTCAACTACAGGAACATCCTCAATTATAAAACCTGTTCGAAGTAATCTCTTAAGAATGAACTCATGATTTCCTTGGGGATATATCTTATCCATATATGCAAAATATCTCTTTAGATTATCTTTATCAACTCTAGGCATATCTTCCGACATTAGTCCAGATTTCCTTGCATGCTCTGCAAAACTATTCAAATAAATCATCTCACGATACGACAATTCATTTAGTATTGATATATATTCATCAAATTCATCATTGCTAATCTGAGTTTTTGAACTCAAATAACCATTTCTTATAAGATTCCCATAATAAACTACTTTATCATCAGAGGCGCACCGGTCTACTACCTCTATACTTCTGGCAATATTAATTATACAAGGTACATTTTTAACCATATCACTGGTAATAAGATCCTTGTTGGCTAATATAGTATCAACAAATTTCTGTCTCTTCTTATTCTGATAATCTTCAAGCGTTTGATCTGTAATCTTATCAAAAAGAGCTCCCAATACCGGTATCAGACTAACAACAGCCGCCTTAACTGAATTCTGAGCCCTATAAACACTATTTATCTTTTCCGCAAATTGGATTTCCTTTTGGGCTTCAATAAAATCGTCAATATCTGGCATAATAATCCTCCTGCCTGCGTATCATGGCTTCAGCTTCCACTGGGATATCATTCTCCGTAAACGTTCTGTGAACATAAACAAAAAAAGCCTTCTTGAGACTTCTTTTGTATCATTCTCCATCAATTCAGTATCAATTTATTTTCACTTCATCCTGCCACGCACGATTGTAATGCATTTGTCAGCTATCTGAATACCATCGCTTGCTTTCGTATTCTTTTTGTGCTATACTCTACTCAAACAGTGAAAGGAGGAAATCACCATGGCACTATCCACATTAACCTCACGTGTCGAAGAAGATGACAAGGCAATGTTTATTGCCTTCTGCGACTCTGTTGGTCTCACATCGTCTGCCGCAATCAACATCTTTGTAAAAGCAGTTAACCGTGAGCATCGCATCCCTTTTGAGATCAGGGATAACGATCCGTTCTACAATCCGTCAAACCAATTACATCTCATGAAATCAATTCAACAGCTCCGAGACGGTAAAGGCACAGCTCACGAATTGATTGAGGATCCCGATGAGTGAAAAAATCTGGTCAGATGATGCTTGGGCGGATTACCTGTACTGGCAGACACAGGATAAGAAAACTCTCAAGCGTATCAACCAGCTCATTAAAGACATCGAAAGAAATGGTGTCTTATCCGGCATCGGCGACCCGGAAGCGTTAAAAGGTAATCTGCACGGTGAATACAGTCGCCGCATTAATGAAAAAGATCGTCTCGTCTATCACATGGAGGAAGGAAGACTATATATTGCTTCCTGCAAAGGACATTATGATGACAACTAATCTTTTCCGGCTCCCTTCGGGGAGTTTTTCTTTTTTCGTTCTTTAACACCTGCAATCGTAAGTGGTGACAAAGACCTGTTATCGATTGTCACCTATGATAACGTCCAAATAGTTACAGTCACTGAGTTCTTCCAACAATACCATCAGCAAAACAATGACTGATTTATGACGACCTGCATCATCTGAAACACAAACCATTCCGTCTGTTCATCTTTTTGCAATCAAAAAGAGCCACCCACCGGATAGCTCTTTCTACTTTAGACTCAGCGTGCCTTCACAAATGCTTCAACAGGCAGGTCAAGGATCTTTTCTTCTCCAAACAATTCCAGTTTCACGCCCAAAGTCTCTTTTTCTTCATCGATTCTCGCCACTTCCAACGGCGCATCACCAAACAGACCTTCGATATGGATCACGAAATCCCCGGGATGAAACATACCTATCTTTTCTCTTCTTTTTTCCAGCGCAGCTCTTTTTTCTGCTTTTCTGCGCGCCTTTTCTGCTTCGATCCGTTCCAACTTCGGATCGAGATCCGTCCACAGGCCAAAGCGGACTGTTTTTTCCTCCCCGCCAAACCTCATCCTGATATATGCTTTCCGCTGCCGCATATCGATGATCTCGATACAGTCCTTGTATTTCTCCAGCGGACCGATCAGTTCCTCGATGACACGGCCTGTTTTACGGATATAGGTCACTGTCAGCAGTCCCCCTGTAAGGATCGATCTTAAGAACTCCTCTTCCTCTTTGGCAATGGGAAACAGTACTTTTTCCCCCTCCCCGTTTTCGTGCAGCAGCGCCCGGCACTTTTTCGTTTTCTTTAGTGCGAGCAGCACCTCCATGGGCCGGTCGCTTTCCAGAAAGATATAGCCGTCAAACATTCTCCTGACGGTGATACAGCCTTTTCCCTCTCTTTTCCGCACATCTTCATATAACGGGGTGAAACATCTGCTGTAACAGTTTTTATCCATGCATGCATTGATCCATTGGCATACTTCATTTTCGTTCCCTGCTATCGAACGCAATACATACCACATATCCAAACCTCTTTTTTCCATGGCATCGCCAATACAACAGCCTATAGCGGCTCCTGCCTCCAACTCCTGCAATATGAACAGCCAGAACCACATCACCTGCCTAAACCGGATAACATATTCTGTCTTATTGACTGACCATTACTGAAAAATTATAATTTTATTTTGTTCTGTTGTCAATATCTTGCATACTTTCCATGAAAATGATATACTTTATAAGTTATGTTACACAGCAGATAATAAAGGAGATTACTCATGAGCAAGGGGTTGATCGTATTTCTGATCATTTTGGCAGTGATCATCATACTGTTGGTCGTCCTGTACTTTTTAGGCCGGAAGATGCAGAAGAGGCAGGATGAGCAAAAAGCGATGATGGAGGCCAACAAACAGAGCGTATCGCTGCTGGTCATCGATAAAAAACGCATAAAGATCAAAGATGCCAAACTGCCGGCCGATGTGATGGCACAATTGCCGAAACTTTCCAAAAACATCAAGGCCCCCATGGTAAAGGTAAAGATCGGGCCGCAGATCATGACCATGTTCTGTGATGAACAGATCTTCGACTTAGTACCGGTAAAGAAAGAGATCAGAGCCGAGATCAGCGGCATGTATTTAGTAGGCGTCAAAGGCGTGCATGGCACCAAACTGCAGAAAGACGTCAAGAAGAAAAGCAAGTTCAAACAATGGGTGGAAAAAATGCAGGAAAAAGCGGGTGCAAAATCCATCAAATAACAAACAGCAGGCCATCGCGCCTGCTGTTTTTATACACTTTATATAAACATCATTGCCCCGGCTTCTTTGGAACATGCCAGAAGTTCTACCCGGCATTCCGCGAAAAATTCATAATTCATGTCCAGTTGATAGAGGATCTCCAGTGCCAGGGAATCCTCCGTTTCTTTGATATGGATAGCGGAAGTATCTACCGACACCATCATATTGCCAAAAGGCGTGCGGTAACTGCTCATATTCTTCTGCCCCTCGATAAAGTTCATGGATACCGCAAATCCGCCCTGTTTAGACATTTCCACTCTGTCCGTTGAGATCCTGATCATATTGCGGGTAGGTTCCGGCATGCCTTCTAGCTGTTCATTGTAGATCAGATAATGCACCCCGTTTTTTTTATAATAACTGCCGCTGACGATCAGTTCCACCTGCTCGTGCCGATCATCCTGCGATCCTTCAAACTGCAGTCCCTTGATCGATATCAGTACGTCTTTTGTCATCTAGTCCAACTCCTTATGGTTATAGCAAAACGGCACCGCCGCAAAAAAGGTATTCGGAAAGCGCTCCTGCAAACGCCCTGCCGCTGCCTTTGCTTCCTGCAAGTCTTCATACAGCCCAAAGACCGATGGCCCCGAACCGCTCATCAGCGCGCCTTTTGCCCCTTCCTTCATGATCTCTTCCCGCAGGTGCACGATCTCCGGGTGCAGCGGCTCTGTCACCAGCGCCAGCGCATTATAAAGGCAGGAGGTTATCGCCTCCGCATCTCCTTTGCCGATCGCAGCCCGCACCTGCTCCATATCCGCCGGTTTGGGCGGATCTGTTTCCAAAAGCCGGTCATACGCCTGATACACCTCTTTGGTGGATACCGCTACCGGCGGCTTTGCCAGAAGGACGCACACAGAGCCCGGGATCGGCATGGCCTGCAGTTTCTCACCGATGCCCTCTGCCAGCGCGGTACCGCCCATGATACAAAATGGCACATCCGCCCCCAGTTTTACGCCCAGTTCACATAAGCGCCGGGAATCATAATACAGGTCGTACAGCACATTGAGCCCCCGCAGCACCGTAGCCGCATCCGTACTGCCGCCGGCCAGTCCTGCCGCCACCGGGATATTCTTGTGCAGCACGATCTCCACGCCGCCCTCTGCTTTTGCATCCGCAAGCAGCAGTTCTGCCGCACGGTATGCCAGATTGTTCGTATCATCCGGCACCAGCGAAAAGCCGCGCTCCACGCCATCGTCAAACTCTACCTTCAGATGCACGCCCGATGGTACTTTCCGCAGTACCACCGTATCATACAGGCCGATCTCCTGCATCACGGAACACAGATCGTGATAACCATCCTCCCGCCTGCCGGTGATATCCAGCACCAGGTTGATCTTTGCAAACGCCTTTAATTTCAGTTCGTTGATCATCATTTCATTACCTTCAGCACTTTATGCAGCAGACGGTAGAGTTCGGCTGCATCCTCCGGTTCCAGACACACGCACTCCGCCATCGCGCCGGGCACACTATGTAACTGCTGTTTTAACTGCTCACCCTCTGCCGTGATCGTCACATGCAGATTGCGCTCGTCCTGCATGGAACGCTCCCGCTTCACATAGCCTTTCGTTTCCAGTTTTTTGAGCAAAGGTGTTAAAGTTCCGGAATCCAGATACAACTTCTCACCCAGCGTCTTGACGTTGACCTCTTTTTCCTCCCAGAGCACCATCATTGCGATATACTGCGTATAGGTCAGATCGAAAGGATCCAGCAGCGGCCGGTAACGGCGCACCACTTCCTTTGCGCAGGCATACAAGGGGAAACAGACCTGGTTTTCAAGTTTCAGGCAATCGTATTCCTCTTCTTTTTGCGCTTTCATCCAAATGCCTCCTGCAAGCCGCTTTTATCATCCGCAGAAATACCACGCAGTTTCCTGCGTGATATCTGCGTGCGCCTGCTTTTCCCTGTCCCGATCATCCGATATAAGCACAGGCCGCCAGTGCCGCTACGGCTCCGTCTGCCGCCGCCGTCGTTAACTGACGCACGGTCTTGGTCCGGCAGTCCCCGGCTGCATAGATGCCTTCCACGTTCGTCCGGCAGTCCTCGCCGGCTTCCACATACCCTGCCGCATCCAGTTTGATCAGCGGCGCAAATACCGCATTCTCCGGCATCTGGCCGATGGCGATGAACAGACCGTCTACCTGCAGCGTGCGTTTCTCCCCACTGATCTTGTCGGTCACTTCTACGCCTTCGAGCTGTTCCCTGCCCAGAAGCGCCGTCACCGTGGCATTCAGCACAAACTCCACATTTTCTTTTGCTTTCAGCTGTTCTACCTGCTTTACCTCCCCGCGGAATGCATCCCTGCGGTGGATCAGATAGACCTTGCTGCAATAATTTGATAAAAACAGGGCATCCTCCAGCGCCGTATTGCCGCCGCCATTGACTGCGACCGGACGCTTCTTATAAAATGCGCCGTCGCAGGTAGCGCAGTAGGATACGCCGCCGCCCACCAGCTCCGTCTCACGCTCCAGCCCCAGCGGACGGTTCTTTGCGCCGGTCGCGATAATGATGGCTTTGCAGTTGTAAGTCCCGCCGGATGTGGTGACCGTCTTTTCCGCGCCATCCGCGATGCCTGTCACCTGCTCGTATTTTACCTCTGCGCCCAGTGCCGCAGCCTGCTCATAAAGACCTGTGGCGAAATCAAAGCCGGAGATGTTTTTGATGCCCGGATAATTTTCAATCTCCGGGGTGTTGATGATCTGACCGCCATAGGAAAGCTGCTCCAGCACCAGCACCTTCTTACCGGCACGCAGGCCATAGATCGCAGCGGAAAGCCCGGCCGTGCCGGCTCCTATAATAATGATATCATACATAATTTCACCCTCTGATAAACTGTTTTATACCTGCGCAAAGCCGCAGGCGATTTTCATTGGCAAAACCCGTTACTATCACAGCACGAAGGGCTGTGATAGTAACGATCTGCGTGAATGTTGTTACATTGCGCTCTTTACCAGCTGCTCCACCTGGGGCTTCGGGATCATGCCCACGGATTTGTTTGCCACCTTGCCGTCCTTAAATACCAGCAGGCAGGGGATGTTCATGATATTGAACTGTTCCGCCAGTTCACCCTCTTCATCTACATTGACCTTACCTACCTTAAAGCCGCCTGTTGCCTCCGCTGCTACCTGATCCACGATGGGGGAAAGCATGCGGCACGGACCGCACCAGCTCGCCCAGAAATCGATCAGTACCGGCTCTGCGGACTGCAATACTTCTTTTTCAAAATTTTCGCTTGTGATCGTCATTACTTCCATGGTTCTACCCTCCTCGTTAAATATGCTGTCGTTAGTATTATAACAGTGCTGCTACCTTAGCGTCAATCTTTTCCGGCGTATCCGTCGGTGCAAAACGCTCAAGCACCTTTCCTTCCCTGTCGATCAGAAACTTCGTAAAGTTCCATTTGATCCTGCTGCCCATCACGCCTTTCTGCTGCTCTTTCAGATAAGTGTACAGCGGGGACGCATTTTCACCGTTCACCTCGATCTTTTTGAATCTCGGAAACGTGGTATTGTACTTTAACGAGCAGAAGGAATGGATCTCCTCATCGCTGCCCGGCGCCTGGTTTCCAAACTGGTTGCAGGGAAAATCCAGGATCTCCAGGCCCTGTTCCCTGTACTTGTCGTACAATTCCTGCAGCCCCTTGTACTGCGGCGTAAATCCGCAGCCGGTAGCGGTGTTTACGATCAGCAGCACCTTTCCCTTATAGTCCGCAAGACTGACATCATTGCCTTTGTTATCCTTTACGTTATAATCATATATGCTCATTTTCTTTTCCTCCATTCTGTCTGCAATTAAATTGCTTACAATATAATTAAATCACATACAATTTAATTTGTCAACAGTTATTTATCCTCGCGGACAAAATGAATTGCCGGTGCTATAGTAAGCGCAATAAATAATTGCGCTTACTATAACGCTCCGCGAGGATGCGCACGGATTTTGTAAGGAAATATGCCGCTTTCAGCGGCCAAAATCCGGCGCAGTAAACGACAAAACGAAAATAGTTTTGTCGTTTAC
>JAFUUX010000246.1 GCA_017471325.1 Lachnospiraceae bacterium
CTATTCACAGTCGAATCGCGCACTTGCTGCGCGATTACGACCCAAATATTCCGAGCGAGATGGGTTTTGCCCATCGCCGCAGGCGATTTTCATTGGCAAAACCCGTTACTATCACAGCACGAAGGGCTGTGAATAGTAACACATAATATTGGATAAACACAGAGGATGGCTATGTCTGAAGAAAGACAGTTACAGACGTTAGAGGAGTATAAAAAGGCTTACGAGGAGGAGCAGTATCAGAATATGCTGCTTTCCACCCGTTTGGCAGAGGCGCAGGCACTGGCCGAGGAAAAAGAGCGGCAGATCCAAAAGATCAAGACCAGCCTGCCGTGGCGCATGTCCAAGCCGCTGCGGGTGACCATGCATTGGGCGATCCGGCAGAAAAACCGCCTGCACAATCTGGGCGGTCCCAGGGGCATTGCCAGAAAAATGAAGTCCAAAAAGATCGAACTGCAGGCGAGAGGGCAGCATGGCACGGCCAGTTTTCCGACAGCGGAGCAGGCGGCAGAGCAGAGGGCTCATGTATTTCCGGAGGAACATCTTTTTTCCATACTGGTACCGCTTTATAATACACCGGAAAATTTCTTAAAAGACATGATCGGTTCCGTACAGGCCCAGACCTATGAGAAGTGGGAACTGTGCCTGGCGGATGGTTCGGATGATGCCCATGCATTTGTGGGAGAATACTGCAAGGCCTGTGCGGAAAAAGACAGCCGCATCAAATACCACAAACTGGCGGAAAACGGAGGTATCTCCAGGAATACCAACGAATGCCTGAAACTGGCAACGGGGGATTACATCGGCCTGTTTGACCATGATGATATCCTGCATCCGGCGGCTTTGTATGAGTATATGAAGGTGATCTGTGAAGAGGGCGCGGATTACATTTATTGCGATGAGTGTACTTTCCATGGCAATAGCGTGGATAATATGATCACACTGCATTTCAAACCGGATTTCGCGCCGGACAATCTGCGGGCGAATAATTATATCTGCCATTTCAGCGTATTTAAGCGCAGCCTGCTGGAGGGGATGGAACTCTTCCGTACCCAGTATGACGGCAGCCAGGATCATGACATGATCCTGCGGCTGACGGCAAAGGCCGAGCATGTAGCGCATGTGCCGAAACTTTTGTATTACTGGCGCTCTCATAAAGGCAGCGTGGCAGCGGACATCACGGCGAAATCTTATGCGATCGATGCGGCCAAAGGGGCAGTGGCGGATCATCTGCGCCAGGCCGGCTATGAGCATTTCAGCATTGAATCCACCAGGGCATTTGAGACGATCTTCCGTATCCATTACCCGCTGCTGGCGCGGGCCAAGGTGTCTGTCCTGATCCCAAACCGCGATCAGAAGGAGGTACTGAAGCGCTGCATCGATTCGATCATAGAAAAGTCGACTTATCAGGATTATGAGATCCTGGTCATTGAGAACAACAGCAAAGAGCCGCAGACCTTTGCCTACTATGAAGAGTTAAAGAGCCACCCGAAGATCCGCGTGATCGAATATAAAGGAGAATTTAATTATTCGGCCGTCAATAATCTGGGGGCGAAGGAAGCAGCCGGCGATTATCTGCTGCTTTTAAACAACGATACGGAGGTTATCACCCTCAACTGGCTGGAGGAACTGCTCATGTATGCGGAGCGGGAGGATGTGGGTGCGGTCGGCGCCAAACTGTATTATCCGGACAAGACCATCCAGCATGCGGGGATCGTGCTGGGGCTCGGGGCGCACCGGACGGCAGGACATTCCCACTACCGGGTGAACTACGAAAATCTGGGATACATGGGGCGGCTCTGTTATACGCAGAATGTATCCGCGGTGACGGGAGCCTGCCTGATGGTAAAGAAGGAGCGGTATTTTGAAGTGGGCGGTCTGGATGAGGGCTTTCGTGTGGCGCTCAATGATGTGGATTTCTGCTTAAAACTCAGGGAGAAAGGCTACCTGAACATCTGGACGCCGTTCTGTGAACTGTATCACTATGAATCGGCTTCCCGCGGGACGGACTTACAGGGACCGGGGGCAGAGCGCTATAATAAAGAATGCGAGCATTTCCGCACAAAATGGAAAGAGGTTCTGGAAAAGGGTGATCCGTATTACAATGTCAACTTTTCCCTGGATCGCAGTGATTATTCCCTGCGCATGAAAGAAGAGCAGAAATAAACAGCCGTGACAGAACGGCTGCAATTATATAGAAAAAAGGAGCAGAACCATGGACTATCGTGAAATATTTGATTTCTGGCTGAAGGATGATTATTTTGACCAGGGGACGAAAGAAGAACTGCTGGCGATCCGCAACAACGAAAAAGAGGTGGAGGATCGTTTTTATAAAAACCTGGAGTTTGGTACCGGCGGTCTGCGCGGCGTGCTCGGCGCAGGCACCAATCGTATGAACATCTATACGGTGCGCAAGGCGTCCCAGGGCCTGGCAGAGTATGTGCTGCAGGCGGACGGGGCAGACCGCGGGGTAGCGATCGCCTATGATTCCAGGCGGATGAGCCCGGAGTTTGCCGATGAGGCAGCATTGTGTCTGGCGGCCAACGGCATTAAGACTTATGTGTTTGATGCGCTGCGCCCCACACCGGAACTGTCATTTGCGCTGCGGAAGCTGCGCTGCATTGCGGGCATTGTGATCACGGCATCCCACAATCCACCGGAGTACAATGGCTATAAGGTATATTGGGAGGACGGTGCGCAGATCACGCCGCCCCATGATGCAAATATCATTGCGAAAGTCAACGCGATAGAGGATATCCGCAGCGTCAAGACCATGCCGAAGCAGGAGGCCGTGGAAAAGGGATTGTATAACGTCATCGGCAAAGAGATCGATGACAGTTATATGGAAGAACTCAAAAAGCAGATCCTGCATCCGGAAGTGATCAAAGCCGTAGCGGATGATATCAGGATCGTCTATACACCCTTTCACGGAACGGGCAATGTGCCGGTGCGCAGGATCCTGAAAGAACTGGGATTTACACAAGTATATGTGGTGCCGGAGCAGGAACTGCCGGATCCGGATTTTACCACGCTGGAGTACCCGAACCCGGAAGATCCGAAGGCATTTACGCTGGCGCTCAAGCTGGCAAGGGAAAAAGGCGCGGATATCGTGATGGCGACGGATCCGGATGCTGACCGTCTGGGCATTTATGCGCTGGATAAGCACAGCAGGGAGTATGTTCCGTTTACGGGTAATATGTCCGGCATGCTGATCGCGGAGTACATCTTACGGGAACGCCTGGCCGGCGGGACCATGCCGGAGAATCCGGCGCTGGTGACCACCATCGTGACCACCAATATGGCAAAGGCCGTAAGCCGTGCCTATGGCGTGAAAGAGATCGAGGTGCTGACCGGCTTTAAATATATCGGCGAGCAGATCCACCGCTTTGAGCAGAGCGGGGAGTACAATTATGTATTTGGCCTGGAAGAGTCCTACGGCTGTCTGGCGGGCACGCATGCAAGGGATAAGGATGCCGTGGTCGCGGTGATGTGCCTGGCAGAAGTGGCGGCTTATTGCAAGAAACTGGGCATTACCCTCTGGGATATGATGCTGGAGATGTACGAAAAGTACGGCTATTACAAAGAGGCGCAGTATGCGATCACCAAAAAGGGGAAAGAGGGGCTGGCGGAGATCGCGGCCACAATGGAGAAACTGCGCAGCAATCCGCCGAAAGCCTTTGGCGAACTTAAAGTAAAGCAGTTCCGTGATTACAAGCGGCATAAGACCATTGATCTCGAGACCGGAGCAGAGGGGGAAACGGATCTGCCGACTTCCAATGTGCTGTATTTTGAACTGGAGAATGATGCCTGGTGCTGCGCACGGCCTTCCGGGACAGAGCCGAAGATCAAGTTTTACATGGGAGTCAAAGGCAGCAGTCTGGAGGATGCGCAGGCGAAACTGGATGCGCTGACCGCGGCTCTGAAAGCAATGATCTGATATGCTGACTGATATCAAAAAAACGATCAATTATTTTAAAAAGAACGGTTTGAAGGATACCTGGTATGCTGTGGCAGAGCGTCTGTGGGAAAAAAGACACTGCAGGTATGATTACGTACCGCCCGCGGAGGAGGAACTGGAAAAACAGCGTTCGATGGTATTCGGCAGGCCGCTGAAGATATCCGTGGTGGTACCGGCGTATGAGACACCGGAAGTATTTTTGCAGGATCTGATCCTGTCGGTGGCAGAGCAGACCTACCAGCAGTATGAACTGGTGATCGCGGATGCGTCGGAAAGCGGAAAAGTGCGTGCCGTTGTAAAGAGTTTTCAGGAACAGTATGAAGGCATCGTCTATATTCCGTTAGAGAAAAATGCGGGGATCTCGGAAAATACCAATGCCGGGATCGCGGCGGCGACAGGGGATTATATCGGCCTGCTGGATCATGATGATATGCTGACGCCGGATGCGCTCTATCTGGTGCGGCGCGAGATCGACCGGGCGGGGGAGCAGGCGGGGGCGCCGGTTTTGGTCTATACGGATGAGGACAAGATGGACCGCTACCGGGAACATTATTTTGAGCCGCACAGAAAGCACGATTTTGACCAGGAACTCTTATATACCAATAACTATATCTGCCATTTTTCCGTATTCCGTAAGGATGTGCTGCAGGAACTGAAACTGCGGCCGGAATTTGACGGCGCACAGGATTATGACCTGATACTGCGCTGCGTGGCCTGGTGCAGGGCGCATTATGAAGGAAAGGACTGGCAGCAGCGGATACGGCATGTAGGAGCCTTTCTGTATCATTGGCGCACGCATGAGGCTTCCACGGCAGCGAATCCGGCGGCAAAGCAGTATGCTTATGAGGCCGGGCGCAGGGCGGTGGAGGCAGCGCTGCAGACCCGGGGGATCGCGGCAGAGGTCGTGCATTTCAGGCATCTGGGGTTTTACCGGGTGGAATACGGAGAGGATATCTTTACCAAACGTCCGGAGATCGGCGCTGTCGGAGGACCGGTACGGCAGAACGGAAAGATCATAGGCGGGCTCATGGACGCTGAGGGGGAGGTGGTCTTCCGGGCACTGCCGAAGGGTTTTTCCGGAACCATGCATATCGCGGCACTGCAGCAGAGCGCCCGGGCGGTGGATATCCGCAACCTGCGCCTGCGGGAGGATCTGATCCCATTATTTGAAAAGACAACGGGGTATGACTGGCCCTTTGCGGGCGATGCGGATCCGGAGAAGATACGTAACTGCAGCCTGCGTTTTTGCAATAAACTGCGCGAGAAGGGCATTACCATATTGTATGATCCATTGCAGCAGGTATAAGGGAGTGGGCGCGTGAATACGAGAGTAAGCGTAGTGATACCGAATTACAACGGAAAAGCATATCTGGGGGCCTGCATGGATGCGCTGATGAGTCAGTCTGTGCGCAGTTTTGAGGTGATCGTGGTGGATGATGCCTCTACGGACGGCAGCATGGAGGATGTGATGCGGAAATATCCGGAAAACGGTGCGTATCCAAAGACACGCTATCTGAGGCATGCCAGGAACCGGGGCTTTTGCGCATCGGTAAATGACGGAATCGCGGCGGCAGAAGCAGAGTATGTGATCCTTTTGAACAATGATACCGAAGTGGAACAGGGGTTTGTGGAAGGGCTGTGGCAGGAGATCCGCAGGGACGGGCGTATTTTTTCCGTAGCGGCGGCCATGCTTTCCATGCAGGATCCTACGCTGATGGATGATGCGGGGGATTATTACTGTGCGCTGGGCTGGGCCTTTGCTCCGGCCAAAGACAAGCCGGCATACCGCTATGACCGCCGGAGGAAGATCTTTTCCGCCTGCGGGGGCGCGGCGATCTATCGGAAAAGTCTTTTGCAGGAGATCGGCGGCTTTGATGAGCGGCATTTTGCTTATCTGGAGGATGTGGACATCGGCTGGCGGGCAAAACTGCAGGGGTATGTCAACTATTATACCCCCAAAGCCTGTGTGCGGCATGCCGGCAGTGCCAGCAGCGGCTCGAGGCACAATGCTTTTAAGGTAAAGCTTACTGCCAGGAACAATCTGTATCTGCTTTATAAAAATATGCCCTTCTGGCAGGCGGCGGTCAATTTCCCCTTATTGCTGCTGGGGATCATGATCAAACTGTTGTTTTTCATAAAAAAAGGACTGGGCAGGGCGTATCTGGCAGGACTGTGGGAGGGCTTTGGCTACTGCCGGGGGCAGGAAGCCAAAAGCCGCAGGGTGGATTTTAAAACCGTGCCGTTTGGCAGACAGCTGATGCTGGAAGGGGAACTGCTCTGGAACATACTGCGCAGGATCTGGCCGGAATAGGCAGGCGATTTTCATTGGCAAAACCCGTTACTATCACAGCACGAAGGGCTGTGAATAGTAACAGGAGATTTTGTGGCGGGAATTGTATTTTGAAACTAAATATGGTATAATCCGTTTTATGTAAATTTGATATTAAGGATAGATATATGATCAGAGACAACCAGAAGGGACTGAACCGCATCCATATCGTAGTGGATGCACTTGTGATCACGGTCTCGTACCTGTTAGCCTGGTATATAAAATTTGACCTTTTAAAGAGCGCGGAAGATGCTGCGATAGGTACCCTTTCACAGGAGACCTATTTTTCGGCACTTTATTTTATCATTCCCGGATATCTGGTTCTCTTTTATTTTTGTGATCTGTATACTTCAAAACGATATTCCAGCATGGAGCGGGAAATATTTAATATCATCAAAGCCAATACTCTGGGTATGGGTGTGGTGATCGTGGGAATGTACGCCTTTAAGGTGCTGGATTTCTCACGAAGCATGATGTTTATCTTCTACGGGATCTCCGTGGTGCTGACGATCACGGAGCGGCAGATCATACGGTCTGTGCTGCGCACGATACGCAGGCGGGGATACAATGTAAAATATGTGTTGCTGGTGGGGTATTCCCGCGCGGCGGAAACCTATATCGACCGTATTCTGGAAAATCCGCAGTGGGGATATGTGGTGTGCGGTATATTGGACAACCGCATCCCGGCAGGTACGCTTTACCGCGGGGTAAAAGTGCTGGGATCCATCGCAAATCTGGATATCATCCTGGAAGAGAATAAACTGGATGAGATCGGCATATCGCTTTCCCTGCAGGATTATGATTATCTGGAGGAACTGGTGCGCATGTGTGAGAAATCCGGCGTGCATACCAAGTTCATTCCCGACTATAACGGAGTGATCCCGACCAACCCGTATATTGAAGACCTGACCGGACTGGCGGTGGTCAATATCCGTTATGTGCCGCTGACCAATACCATGAACATGCTGATCAAGCGGCTCATCGACTTTTTCGGCGCTATCATTCTGATCATTCTGTTTTCACCGGTCATGCTGGTCTCGGCGGTCCTGATCAAACTGACAGACGGCGGCAAGGTGATCTTTTCACAGGAGAGAGTGGGACTGCACAACCGGCCTTTCAAAATGTATAAATTCCGTACCATGCGTGAGCAGAAGGAGGAAGAGGAGAAGGAGGGCTGGACCAAAAAAGGCGATCCGCGTGTGACCGGGATCGGAAAGTTTCTGCGCAGGACCAGCCTGGATGAGATCCCGCAGCTGTTTAATGTGCTGATCGGGCAGATGTCCTTAGTGGGGCCGCGTCCGGAGCGCCCGCAGTTTGTCGAAAAATTCAAAGAGGAGATCCCCGGCTATATGATCAAGCATCAGGTGCGCCCCGGCATGACCGGCTGGGCACAGATCAACGGCTTCCGGGGAGATACTTCCATACGGCGTCGCATTGAATGTGACCTGTATTATATCGAGCATTGGACGCTGATGCTGGATATCAAGATCCTCTTTTTGACATTGTTCAAAGGATTTATTAATAAAAACGCGTACTGATAAGTTTTGGCGATATCTGATGAAAACGGTTGATGTGGTGATCCCGGTCTATAAGCCGGATGAGAAAACAAAAAAACTGATCGCGCGCCTGCACAGGCAGAGTTATCCGGTGCAGCGCATCATCCTGATCAATACGGAAAGGTCATGTTTTGAGGAGTACTTCGGAGGAACGGGGTTTCTGGAGCAGTATGGGGATCTGCTGATCCGGCATATTACGGCAGAGGAATTTGATCATGGCGGCACGAGACGGTATGGCGTGTCCCTGTCTGATGCGGATTATTTTATCTGCATGACGGATGATGCGGTGCCGGTGGATGAGCGGCTGGTGGAGGAACTGTTAAAACCGCTGCTGGCAGGAAAAGCAGCAGCATCTTATGCCAGACAGTTGGCCGGAAAAGAGGCTACGGTTTCGGAGCGGTACAGCAGGTATTTTAATTATCCGGCAAAGGCGGTGATAAAGTCCAAAGAGGATATTCCGGCGATGGGGATCAAGACGTTTTTCTGTTCCAATGTGTGCGCTGCCTATGACCGCAAAGTGTATGAGCGTGCAGGCGGGTTTGAGCCGCATATGATATTTAATGAAGACATGGTGAATGCAAGGCATTTTCTGGATCTGGGGGAAAAGATCGCCTATGTGCCCACGGCCAGGGTATTGCATTTTCACAGATATACCAATCTGCAGCAGTTAAAGCGGAATTTTGACCTGGGGGTTTCCCAGGCGCAGTTTCCGGAGGTGTTTGGAGGTATTTCTTCTTCTTCCGAGGGCGTGCGCATGATGCGCCGGATGGCTGCTTATCTGCTGAAGACGGGGCAGCCGCTGCAGATCCCGGGGATGATCATAAACAGCGGTTTTAAGTATGCAGGTTATCAGCTGGGGAAGCATTACAGGCAGCTGCCCAAAAGGCTGATCCCGCGGCTTACCATGAATCCGGGATACTGGAGATGGCAGGGGCGAAAAAGTGAGGAAGGAACATATAATTATTGAAAGAGAAGGGGGAATAAAAAGTGAAATATAGGGCTTACTTGAAATTGTGAGCCATATATTGTATATTGAGTGGTAGACATAAAACTTTTCCCTGACAGGAGGCAAGGGGAACTGTTAGCGCCAGGACCATAACAGGTTGACGAGGAGTGGCAGTCATCGAAAGACTCGGCGGATACTGTCACGGCAGACAGCAGGTCGAAAGGAAGAAAGCAAAAAGCAGAATCAATACTGTAACAAAGGTTCTTCCGATGCTGTAAGACGCGGTCATTTATATAGAGAGGAGCCGGATACCATTATCGACCGTTCTTTAGGCTGTATATTCCAACGGAAACATCTATGGTCGGTCACAGGTGTTCCTGATAGCAGTTTTGCTGCGTTACAAGAACACTACGCGTAAGAACGGGATCGGTACCTGATGAGAGTCTTAGGGCTTCAGCCCTTAGAGTCTCACATGCGTTAGTTGGACGTAGTCAGATATTAAAAAGTGCGATTAATAGAGGAGAAAAATCATGAGAGTAGTGATTCAGGATGATTATGAGAAAATGTGCAAGTGGGCAGCAGCCTATATCGCAGGAAAGATCAACGGTCATAAAGAGGAACGGCCTTTTGTTTTGGGGCTTCCGACAGGTTCATCACCGATCGGCGTGTATCAGGAACTGGTACGCATGAACAAGGCAGGGGAGTTGTCCTTCGCAAATGTCGTGACTTTCAATATGGATGAGTATCTGGGGCTGCCGCATGAGCATGACCAGAGTTACTGGTATTTCATGCATGACAATCTGTTTGATCATCTCGTGGATATGAAGCCGGAAAACATCAATATCTTAAACGGCATGGCAGAGGATCCGGAGGAAGAGTGCAGGCGTTATGAGGAAAAGATCGCTTCGTATGGCGGGATCGATCTGTTCATGGGCGGTATCGGTGTGGACGGTCATCTGGCATTCAACGAGCCGTATACGAGCCTGACTTCCCGTACCGGTGTGCGTGATCTGACCACGGATACGCGTATCGTCAACAGCCGTTTCTTTGGCAATGATCCGGAAAAAGTACCGGCGCAGGCGCTGTCCGTAGGCATCGGTACGGTCACGGATTCCAAAGAAGTACTGGTGCTGATCTCCGGTCACAATAAAGCAAGGGCACTGGCAGCAACCGTTGAGGGCGGCGTGAGCCAGAAATGGACCTGCTCGGCGCTGCAGATGCACAATGGCGCCATCATTGCCTGCGATGAGGAAGCCTGTGGCGAACTGACAGTAGATACTTATAAATATTTCCTGGATATCGAGAAGAAAGAGAGGCTGTAATATGTATACGATCGCAGATCTTTATGACCTGGACCATACGCTGGCGAAGGATTACCTTTCCCGGTTTACCTATCCCTGGGAAGCCCTGAAAGGGATCAAAGACCTGATCCTTAAACTGGGGCCAACGCTTGGCGAGGAGTACGAAGAACGGGAAGAGCATGTATGGGTGCACAAGACCGCAAAAGTATTTCCGACAGCTTATCTGGGGGCACCCTGCATCATCGGACCGAATACGGAGGTGCGGCATTGTGCTTTTATCCGCGGGTCCGCATTGGTAGGCGCGGATTGCGTTGTAGGCAATTCCGTGGAACTCAAAAACGTGATCCTGTTTGACCATGTGCAGACACCGCATTACAATTATGTAGGGGATTCCATTTTAGGCTATTATTCGCACATGGGGGCAGGTTCCATCACTTCTAATGTAAAGTCGGATAAGAAACTGGTGGTGGTGCACAACGGAACGGAGGAGATGGAAACGGGCATCAAGAAATTCGGCGCGATGCTTGGAGACCATGTGGAAGTCGGCTGCAATTCCGTATGCAATCCGGGTACGGTGATCGGACGGAATTCCAATGTATATCCTACATCCTGCGTGCGCGGCGTGGTGCCGGAAAACAGCATCTGGAAAAATAACGGAGAGATTGTGAGGAAAAGAGAAGATGGGTAAATATTTCGGAACGGACGGCTTCCGCGGGGAGGCAAACAAGGATCTGACATTTGAGCATGCGATCAAGATCGGACGTTTCCTGGGCTGGTATTATGGCGCGAAGGAAGGCAAGAAGGCCAAGATCGTGATCGGCAAGGACACCAGGCGTTCCAGTTATATGTTTGAGTATGCGCTCTGCACGGGGCTGATGGCTTCCGGCGCGGATGCGTATATCATGCATGTGACCACAACACCCTCGGTAGCCTATATCACGAGAGTGGATGATTTTGACTGCGGCATTATGATCTCGGCATCCCATAACCCGTACTACGATAACGGCATCAAACTGTTAAACGGCAGCGGGGAGAAAATGGATGAGGAGACCATCCTGAAGGTGGAAGATTATATTGACGGCAATCTGGAGATCCCGGTAGCAGAGCGGGATGCCATCGGACGCACGGTAGACTATGTGGCAGGCCGGAACCGCTATATCGGCTACCTGATCTCTATGTCCAAGTACAGTTTCAAGGATGCGAAGGTAGGCCTGGATGTGGCAAACGGCGCGGCATGGCAGATCGCAAAAGGCGTATTTGATGCATTGGGCGCAAAGACTTATGTGATGAATGACAGCCCGGACGGTTACAATATCAATACGGACTGCGGATCCACGCATATCGAGCACCTGCAGAAATTTGTAGTGGAAAAGGGCCTGGATGTCGGATTTGCTTATGACGGGGATGCGGATCGCTGCCTGGCAGTGGATGAGAAGGGAAACCTGATCACCGGTGACCATATCCTGTATATCTACGGTCTGTACATGAAAGAGCGCGGCAAACTGCTGAATAATAAAGTCGTGACCACGGTCATGAGCAACTTCGGGCTTTACAAGGCTTTTGATAAAGTGGGCATTGAATATGACAAGACCAAGGTCGGTGATAAATACGTTTACGAAAACATGGTGCAGACCGGCAACCGCATCGGCGGGGAACAGAGCGGGCATATCATCTTTTCCAAGTATGAGACTACGGGGGACGGGATCCTGACATCCTTAAAACTGATGGAAGTACTGCTGGCGAAGGAAAAGCCCATGAGCGAACTGGCAGCACCGGTGGTATTCTATCCGCAGGTACTGAAGAATGTGCGCGTCAAGAGCAAGCCGGATGCACAGAACGATCCGGATGTACAAAAGGCAGTAGCGGCGGTGGCAGAGGCACTGGGAGACGAGGGGCGCATCCTGGTGCGTGAAAGCGGTACGGAGCCGGTGATCCGTGTGATGGTGGAAGCCGGCAGTGATGAAGTATGTGAGAAGTATGTGGACAGCGTGATCGATGTGATCCGTGAAAAAGGACATCTTGCAGAAGCATAAAATGACACAGAATTGAAATTTTTTCTTCACATATTAAACACATATCCAAACTAGAATAAAAACCATCAAAAGGGGACGCCCTTTGGATGGTTTTTATCATTTTCAGATGCAGCGGTGATGAGGGGCTGCGGAAAGGAAGGGCTTGGAACATGTATAATAATGATTTTAATACGGAAAACGGATATGGTTATCACACGCAGGGAACCTACCAGGATGTGAATCCGAATTATCAGGCGCAGGAGTACCACTATAATGCAGCGCCGCAGCCGGAGAAGAAAAAGAAAAAAGGCACCTTTTTCGGGAAAATGGTCAAAGCATCTGTCCTGGGATTGCTGTTCGGAGCCTTTGGCAGTGCCGGGTTCTATGCCGTACAGGAGGCAGGCACGGCATTGGGCATAGACACACAGACGGCAGTCGAGGAGCAGGAGGAACGTGAACTGACGCATTTTAACCGGAGCGCGGAAGTAACGCCTGCGCTGACGGACGACATTACCACACTGCCGGCCAGTATTTCCACAACGGTCGTGACCGATGTAACGGATGTGGTATCGGATGTCATGCCGTCTATCGTATCCATTACAAATAACGGAACCTATAATTATTATTACTACAGCGTGCCCAGTTCTTCCAGTGGTTCCGGGATCATCATCGGTTCCAATGACGAAGAGCTGCTGATCGTGACCAACTACCATGTGGTAGAGGGAAATGAAAAACTGTATGTCACTTTTGTGGATGATACGGAAACGGAAGCACTGGTAAAAGGCACGGACGCATCCATGGATCTGGCCGTGATCGCCGTAAAGATCAATGATCTGGAACCGGAAACCTTTGCAGCGATCAAGATCGCTACGATGGGAGATTCGGATGCTTTGAAAGTAGGAGAACCGGCCATAGCCATCGGTAATGCGCTGGGCTACGGTCAGTCAGTGACCACGGGTGTCATCAGTGCCGTTAACCGCCGGATGGATATGGAAAATACGACCGGTACGTTTATCCAGACGGATGCTGCCATCAACCCGGGAAATTCCGGCGGGGCGCTTTTAAATATCAGGGGTGAAGTGGTCGGTATCAATTCCAACAAGATCGGCGGTTCGGCAGTGGAAGGCATGGGGTATGCGATCCCGATATCCGCAGCGCAGCCGATCATAGAAGATCTGATGCAGCGTACCACCAGGACACTGGTAGAGGAAGAAAACCGCGGGTATCTGGGCATCACAGGCGCAACGGTCACCTCACAGGAAGTGGCGCTTTACGGTTATCCGGAGGGGGTGTATGTGGCAAATGTCAACGGTGGTTCGGCAGCGGAAACGGCCGGTCTGCAGAGAGGAGATTATATCATAGCCTTTGACGGCCAGACAGTGACCTCCATGGAGCAGCTGCAGCGTCTGCTGATGTACTATGAAGAAGGCACTACGGCAGAGATTAAGATACTGCGGCCGGAGAGAAACGGATACCGGGAAATGACATTGGAAGTCACTTTGGGAGATAAGAGTGTACTTGGCAGGACAAATTAAGGGAAGTACCCAAAACAGTTATAGAAGACAAGCAGTATGGAAAAAATCTGCCCGTGGCATATACACGGGCGGGTTTTTTTGCTATTATAAAAGGGCTGGTTTGAAAAGAAACGGAGGATAAGATATGAATGATCATGAGCAGAACAGCACAAGGGATGACAATATCTGCAGCATGTGCCGCCGCCCGGAGAGTGTCGCGGGGAAAATGGTGCGTCTGCCGATGAATATGTACGTCTGCTCGGACTGTATGGATAAACTGTCCGGCATGATCGATTCCCAGATGGGGAATATGAACGGCGCCGGCGCCATCGACTGGAGTAAGGTCATGGGGATGTATCATCCCATGAATTTTACGCAGAATGGGGAGACGGGGCATCAGGATTTTTCCGCAAACGTCAGGCCTGATGAAATAAATGATGTGAAAGCCGATCCGGCCGAGGGGCAGCAGGAAGCGGAAAAGGAACAGGCTCTGAAGGAGGGGGAAAAAGAAGGCGAAGAGGAAAAAAAGGATACTGAGGGGAAAACACCCAAAGGGATGCCGAAGGTCAACTTTATCAATTTTGCCGATCTGCCCTTTGACTTTGGTTTTGGCGGAAAACAGCGTGTGAAGAAACGGGAGAAGGGCGAGCATAAACCGCTGCTGGAACTGAAGGATATTCCGGCACCGCACAAGATCAAAGCCATGCTGGATGAATATGTGGTGGGACAGGAAAAAGCCAAAAAGATCATGAGTGTGGCAGTATACAATCATTATAAAAGGATTGCCACAAATACAATGGACGAGATAGAGATCGAGAAGTCCAACATGCTGATGCTGGGACCGACAGGAAGCGGCAAGACATACTTGGTACAGACGCTGGCGAGGATATTAAATGTACCTTTGGCAATCACGGACGCTACGACGCTGACGGAAGCAGGTTATATCGGAGACGACATAGAGAGCGTGGTGAGCAAACTGCTGGCGGCCGCAGGCAACGATGTGGACAAGGCAGAGCAGGGCATCATCTATATCGATGAGATCGATAAGATCGCAAAGAAGCAGAATACCAATTCCAGGGATGTGAGCGGGGAGTCGGTACAGCAGGGGATGCTGAAGCTGCTCGAGGGGGCAGATATAGAAGTGCCGGTGGGAGCGTCTTCCAAGAATGCCATGGTGCCTACCACAACGGTAAATACCAGAAATATCCTGTTCATCTGCGGCGGCGCATTTCCGGGGATCGAGGAAATCATTAAAAACAGATTAAACAAAAGCGGCGGTATTGGATTTCATGCTGAGGTGGCAGATAAAAACGATCAGGACAAGAAGATACTTTCCAGGGTAGAAACGGAGGATATCCGCAAATTCGGCATGATCCCGGAATTTGTGGGGCGCCTGCCGATGGTATGCACGCTGGAAGGTCTGGATAAGGATATGATGATCCGGATCTTAAAAGAGCCAAAGAATGCGATCCTGAAACAGTATCAGAGACTGTTGGCGCTGGATGAGGTCAATCTGGTCTTTGCGGAGGATGCCCTGGAAGTGATCGCAGAGAAAGCAGTCAAAAAAGAGACCGGAGCAAGAGCGCTGCGTTCGATTTTGGATGAGTATATGATCGATATCATGTATGAGATCCCGAAAGATGACAATATCGGGACTGTGACGATCACAAGGGCTTATCTGGAAGGAAAGGGCGGCCCGGAGATCGTGGTGAGAGGTATATAATATTCTTACGTAAACTGTACGCATTGCGCTTGGAAGATAACCGTATAAGCATGGCACCTGGACGGATGAGCACGCCCGGGTGTTTTTTGTTGGTATCTTTTTGGCTTCGCATTTTTGCCTGCTGATCCTTAGGCTTTTGTGTATAAAATGGACTGCGTTTTGGTGGTATCGTTATCCGCGGGGATCGTAAAACGGGATCGCTGAAAATATTATGTCATCCTGTATTTGTATATTGATCTCTGATAACAGATAAATATAAACAAAAAATAAACATTCGGAATATATAGAAGTCAATTGGTGACCGGATAAGTCAGAATGCGATTTTTCAAACATAAGTTTCTATATATATTCTCTGGTACATAAAAACATTATGGAAACCGATATAAATCAAATCCGGATTATATTGATATTTTGACATCTGCTGAAAACCCGGCAAAACAGGCTGGACAAATGAGGGCGGATGTGCTATCGTCTTTTTACACAAACAGAATATTTCTTTTTATCAAAGAGCGGGATTCTACAGGTCGGCTATCCTCCGGAAACAGTCAGGAGGAAAACCACATGGGAAAACAGAAAGAAAAGATTTTAAGAAGGGCATCGGGAAAGGAGTTAAGAAAAAAAGCAGAAAATGTTGTCAACCGCAAAAGAGGATTGTGTCTTTTGGCGGGAATGCTGGCGGGACTCGCGCTGGCAAAAGAAGAAACGGGAGGGACTGCGCTCAATGCTGCCGGATTGACGCAGACCACAGAGACACAGGTAAAAGAACTGCAGCATACACATTCCGGGGAAGAGGGGGCATGTTACCGGAATGTGCATCATCCCTGCAGTGGTGCAGTGTATCACGCATGGACCAGTGGTGATACGGAGATCTACGGCTGCGTGGAATGCGGACATCTGTATTATGATGAGGATCCGGCAATCTGCGAGGGGAATTGGGAGATCACTCTGGACTGTTCCGTAAGCGGGATGGGGAGTTTTTATATTGAAAAAAAGCAGGAGGGGGAAAGCGCCTGCCTGCAGGCCGGGATCAGGGACAAGTCTTCCGATATCACGGATCATGATATTTCCTGGAATGTATCCGGGGCGGAGGAGACGGATGGCATCAGCGTTATAGAGATCAGTGAGAACAGGACCTATACAGCTACCCTGCGCTGGTATGATGATAAGGCGGATATGTGGCATACGGACAGTTTGTCATATACGGATTTAACTGTTCCGGTCAGAGTAGATCTTTTGGATGGGGAAGAACTGCTGTCTTCTGTAAAGATCGCTTATGGAGATGCGCTGCCTTCTGTCACACCGCCGGAGAAAAAAGGGTATCGTTTTACCGGATTTTATAGCGGGGAGATACAGTATTATGATGAAAAAGGGGAGCCGACGGGAGCGGATACCGAACTGGAAAAGCCGGAGTTAAAACTGCGGGCAGGCTGGGAGGCGAAGACGTATCTGTTGTATTTTGGAGAGGATGCGGATGGAGACGGCATGCCGGATCAAAGCACGAGCGTTGCTTATGGTGAGGAACTGACACTGCCGCATCCGGAACTGCCGCAAAACAGGACGGGCTACCTGTTTGACGGATACTGGCTTGGGGATACCTGCGTGATCGACGGGAAAGGGGTAAGCTGCGGAAAATGGATACTGGATCCGGAGGATGCGGAGGTCTGCCTTGAGGAACGCTGGAAGGCAAAGGAATTTGATATCAGTTATGAGGACAGCACAGTACATGTGGTCTATGACGAGGCGTATCCGGATATCCGGATAGGCACGGCGGGGATCGCGGAGGGCTATGAGGCGGAAGGCCTGTATCTGGATGGGGATAAGGTATTTCTGGCAGACGGAAGAGCGGCACAGGGGGTATGGCATTGGGATTTGGATGAGATGGAAGAAGAAACCGGGCTTAAACTAAAGACGGTCCCGTGTCCGGCGGAGGAGAATGCGGATGAAGAAGATGACGATGAGGAAGATGAGCAGGCGGATATTGCCATACAGGAAACCGTGACAGTACCGCCTTTGCCGACGGAAAAAGAGGGGCAGCCGCAGCAGAGCATCAGTGAAAATGTGCTTGCGGAAACGCCGATACCGTACCAGGAACCGCAGCCGCAGGCAGAAATATTGCTCCCCGTGCAGGAAGAAGTGCAGGGCAGTGGGGAGGATACAGTCAGGGAAGAGAGTGATCCGCAGGCAGAGGCAGCCGGAGAAAAAACGGAAAAAGAGGCAGGAACGGAACGGCAGGAGGCAGGGGATGAGGCAGAACGAGCGGAACCGCTGATGGTGGAGAGCATATTGGAAAATACGGATGCCGGAAACAGAAATACGGTAAATACCGAAATACCAAAGAGAGAACAGGAAGGACCGCATGAGACGGAAATAAGGCAGATGCAGAGTGTTGAAAAGAGAACGCCTGTCATAACGGCAAAAACAGTGGCCGTGGCGGCGGCTGCCGTGACAGGAGGAGCCGGTGCTTTATGGTGCGTATATGCGGGAATGATCTATTTCTTTGCGTTGGCGCAGGTCAATACCATTTGTACGGACGGAAGCAAAAAGTTTTTGGGACGCGTTCATATCCGGGCGCAAAAGGGAAAGCATTTTGAGATGGAATTAACGAAGGCGCTTCTGGAGCAGTGCGAGACAGACAGGGTATTGATCCGCATACCGGTTGTTTTTGCCGGGCTCTTTAAGAACCGGGCATTATCGGTCGTAGCGGGGAGTAAGAAACAGCAGATACTGATGCGTTCTGAGATCTATCTTACGATCCAGGTGTAAATCTGTGTTCAGTGTTTGGCTCTGCGGAAACAGAAGTCTTGAAACTTACGCGAAAAAAAGGTAAAATGAACGGGATGTAGTCATTATCGTGTCAGAATAGTAAGTGAGAGGATTATGATCAATCTGTTTCGTGCATTGGAAAAAAGAAACCGGGAAAACGGCAGACCGGCGGAAGAGAATGTTGCTGATGTGGAGATGCTGGGCAAAACGATCTCTGAGTATATGATGAGCCGGCTGGCGGCCGTATGCAATGATTTACGGGATAACGATATTGAAGCATTAAGTTATCTGGAGATGCTGTTTTTCCGGGTGATCGAAGACCGGCGGATCCTGCCGTCAGAACGTTCCCTGCTCAAGGTGCTGGATAAACTGGAGGAGGATCTGGGCTATTCCGTAGAGCAGTATGGGGAACGGGCAGAGTTTATCCTTGATTTTCTGGAGGCGGATACGCTGCGCAAGGCAACAGATAAGAGCGCAAACCGGCGTGAAAAAGAGGTGCTGGGGCGTCTGAAACGTATCCGGTACATGTATCTGGCTCCCAAAAAGGAAAAGAAAAAAGCAGAATGGAAGCGCCCGATGGAGATAAAGGCGTATCTGGATGATTATATCATCGGGCAGGAGGACGCAAAGATCGCCGTTTCCGCAGCAGTCTACGGACACGGAAAGCGGGTGCGGCATCCGGAACTGCGCTTTGCGCCAAATGTGGTGCTGCTGATCGGACCTTCCGGCTGCGGCAAAACGGAGATCATGCGCAGGATACGTGAGATCACGGAATACCCCATGGTCTTTACGGATGTCTCATCCCTGGGGGCGAGTCAGTTCCGCGGCCGGCACAAAGAGGATATCCTGCTGGAGTTATATGAGGCGGCAGACCGTAAAAAAGCAGTGGCGGAAAAAGGGATCGTCTTTATGGATGAATTTGATAAGCTGCTTCTTCCCGCGATTTCAGAGCGGGGTGTCAATATCCATGACGATGTGCAGTCGCAGATGCTTACCATGCTGGAGGGCAGCGAGATAGAACTGAAGGTGGATGGGCAGCCTTTGCTTTTGGATACCACCAATATGCTTTTTGTATTGGCAGGCGCGTTTCAGGGGATAGAGGAATATATTCGCGCAGATCAGAAAAAGAAGAAGAACATGCCGGGCAATATCGGCTTTTTGTCGCCGTTGGAAAAAGAGATGGATCTGGAATTTGTACGGGACAATATCAACCATGAAGTATTGATGAATTATGGTATGAAAAGAGAACTTGCCGGCAGGATTTCCACGGTATCGGTCCTGGAACGGCTGACAGAAGAGGATCTGATGCGTATTCTGACAGAGCCAAAGGACAGCCTGATCGAACGTTATGAGCGGGAACTGAGGCTTTCCGGAGAAAAGGAACTTATTTTTACGGACGGAGCCTTGCGGGCGGTAGCGCAGGAGGCGTTGAAGACACCGGTCGGTGCCAGGGCGCTGCAGGGGATCCTGGGAAGAGTATTGCGGCCGGTATTGTACAGGGCGCCGGATCTGACCGGATTGAAGCGTATCGTGATCCATGAAGATGTGATACTGCATGGTGAAGAGCCGCTGTACGAAGTGGATCCTGATGCTGTGGATGGCGGGAGAAAACCGGATAAATTGCCGGAGGCAGAAAGTTAAATGGTAAATATATTTTCATGCAAAGATGATATCGAATGTGCTGTCTATATCAAGAGGCGTCTGGATCAGTACATGGCAGATGGCGGAGAGATCTCATCGCCTAAACTGGTATATGATTATCTGCGTATCCTGGTGCACTATATCATGGCAGCCAGGCCGAGGGAAGAACAGAACATGGACAGCCTTTTGAAACTGCTGGGGGCGAGTTTTAAGGAGAAGGGCTACCGGACGCCGTTCTGGCTGATCATCCGGGAGGCTGCGACACTGTATCCGCGGGATGCCGTTTATTATATGGCAAAGTCCATTGAAAATGAATTTACCAATGACGATCTTGAGGAAATCTTTGCCTTTATGGAATACGAACTGATGCGGCAGCCGGATCGGGAACAAATGGAGGAAGAACTGGGACATCTGGCAGTCTGCCGTATCCGTTACCAGAAGAGCAGGGCCTCGAATATCCGCATGCAAAGAGAACCGGAGGTGTTGAAGAACAAGACGGATCTGCCTTTTATGGAGGAATGCCGTAAATTTCTCTCGGAATATACCCCGCGCCGGCTGAAAGCCTACCTGGACCGGTTTGTGATCGGACAGGATGAGACCAAAGAAGTATTGAGCACGGCGGTTTATAATCATTTTCTGCGGATCACGAATCCGGAAGCAAACCTGATCAAAACCAATGTGCTGATGGTAGGTCCTTCCGGCTGCGGCAAGACAGAGATGATACGGCGGCTTTCCGAACTGCTGCCGATACCGGTGGTGATCACGGATTTCAGCGGGATCGTAGCGACACCGTGGAAGGGAAGGAACAAAGAGGAATCTTTGTTAAATCTGTATATAAAATCCGGCAAAGACATTGATCTGACGGAATGCGGGATCGTGTTTTGCGATGAATTTGACAAGATCATTCCGGCGAAACTTTATTCCCGGGGAGGCGATATCAACAACGAACTGCAGGGACAGCTGTTAGGCATGTTTGAGGGAACGGATATCGATGTGCCGCTGCAGGATAAGCAGAACGGACAGGAAGTGTTGATGATGAATACAAAGAACATCCTGTTTATCTGTGCAGGGGCATTTGAGGGCCTGGAGAAGATCGTAAAAAAAGATTATGTCAAAATGGGGATCGGTTTTGGCAGCGAGATGATGCGGGAGGATGCTTTTGAACTGACCGGTGAAAAATTAAAGACCGAGCATCTGATGGAATATGGCATGAAGCCGGAACTGGCCGGCCGGCTGAGTACGGTCACGGTATTGAAAAAACTGGACCGGGAGGCCATGAAACGGGTGCTGGTAGAGCCGGAGGACAGCATACTTTCCCGCTACGAGCGGGAATTCATGATCGAGGATCATGTGGAACTGCATTTTACGGAGGATGCGCTGGAGGTGATCATCGATAAAGTAAATGAGATGAACATCGGTGCCAGGGGATTAAATGCAGTGGTGCACGAGATCCTTTTGGAGGCGCTGTTTGAAGTGCCTTCCATGCCGGAGGTGCGGGAGGTGCTGATCACCGGAGCGGCGGCAAGAAGAGAGGAAAAACCTACTTATCTATAATACGGACAGCAGGAGCGGACAGGAAGATGAAAATTGAAAGAAAAAAGATCGGAAAACTACAGAAAGCAGTCCTCTTTCGGACGATCTTTCCGGTATTGATCATGTGTGTGGCGATCATCGCCACGACCATACTGCGCACCAGAAACAGTTTAAAGGAGGAACTGAACCGGTCCTTATACGCAACGGCAGTGGCGGTGATCGACAGTTACGATCAGATGTACCCGGGAGACTACCGTTTGGTCAGCGTGGGGAACGGCTTTTTTTCCTTATATAAAGGGGAGCAGGAATTAACAGAGCAGCATGCGTTCATCGATCATCTGCGGGAAGAAAGCGGGATGCATATTTCCCTGATCTATAAAGACATGCGCATTCTGACCACGATGATGAATGAGGAAGGGATACGTTATACCGGTACCGGTGTACATGCTACGGTGGTCTCGCAGATGGAGAAGAAAAGACAGCCGCTGTATTATGAGGTCGAGATCGGACCGGAACTGTATTACGCCTGCTATGTGCCGATCTGGAATACGGATGATGACCTGGTGGGCATGGTGGCAACGGCGCTGACCTCCGCAGAGGTAAAAAAAGAGGCTTCATCAGTAAATACGCCGATCCTGCTGATCACGATCCTGGGTCTTTTGGTGACCAGTTTTATCAGCATCCGTTATACAAACGCGATCGTAAATGCGATCGGTGAGATCCATTTGTTCCTGGCGGAAATGGTGGCGGGAAATCTGAATAATACCATGCCGGAGACGGTGCTGAAACGCAGGGATGAGATCGGTGAGACAGGAAAGGATGTCCTGCGCATGCAGAACGCGGTGCGCATCCTGGTGGAATGTGATCCGCTGACAACATTGTACAACAGGCGCTATGGAAATGCAAAACTGAAGAACATGCAGCAGCGCTCGGAACAAACCGGTGCGCCGTTTGCGCTTGCGATCGGTGATATCGACTTCTTTAAAAAAGTCAATGATACATACGGGCATGATGCAGGCGATCTGGTGCTGAAGCATGTAGCCAATGAGTTGAAAATACTGATGGCCGGCCGTGGACATGCCGTGCGCTGGGGCGGTGAAGAATTCCTGCTGATCTTTGAGGATACGAAACTGGTTGCCGCCGGCGCAGCGCTGGAGGAGTTTTTGGAACGGATACGATCCCAGGTGGTGGATTATGGATCGCAGCCGATCCATGTGACCATGACGATCGGTCTGGTTGACGGGGCGATCGACACGCCGCTGGAGGAACTGATCAAGCAGGCAGATGAGAAATTGTATTACGGAAAAGAGCATGGACGTAATCAGCTGGTAGTGACGATGGATGATGCGCAGCCATTGTACCGGGAACTTCTGGCGATGGAAGCGGAAGGAAAGAAAGGTGATGTGGTACTGACTTTTTCGGATGAATTTCTGGATTCGGAAAACCTGATGCAGTTATTGGCGGATTCTGCAGTACGGGAAGCAGAGAATGATAAAAACGGAAGTGATCAGGGAGATGAAGGAACATGAGTGAAGAAATGAGTACCGTAAAAGAGAATAAAATGGGTGTCATGCCCATGAATAAATTACTGATCAATATGGCATTGCCGATGATGATCTCTATGCTGGTACAGGCATTCTATAATATTGTAGACAGCATCTTTGTGGCAAGGATCGAAGACAGTTCCGGAAAAGCCGGAACTGCCGCACTTTCCGCCCTGGGCATGGCATTTCCTTTCCAGATGCTTTTGATGGCGTTTGCGACAGGCATGTGCGTCGGCGTCAATGCCATTCTCTCCAAGGCACTGGGGGAACGGGACGGGGAAACCGCGCAGAAAGCGGCAAACAACGGTGTATTTCTTTCCATCTGCAATTATATCCTGTTTTTATTTGTGGGTATTTTCCTGTCCCGGTCACTGATCGCATCCCAGAAGGGAACCGGTCTGACGCTGGAGTACGGTACCCAGTATCTGACGATCGTTTGCTGCGGTTCCATCGGCATCTACGCGCAGTTTATTTTTGAACGCCTGCTGCAGTCTACGGGCAAGACGATCTTTACCATGTTTACGCAGATGACAGGTGCGGTCATCAATATCATACTGGATCCGATCCTGATCTTTGGAATGTTTGGCCTGCCGGAACTGAAGGTGGCAGGGGCTGCCCTGGCTACCATTATCGGCCAGATCTGCGCCGGCATCCTGGCATTCTTTTTGAACCGCAAGTATAATGAGGATGTAACGGTGGATCTGCATGGCTTCCGCCCGGACTGGGGCATTATCCGGCGTGTGTATGTGGTGGGCCTGCCGTCTATCATCATGCAGGCGATCGGTTCCGTGATGACTTTTTCCATGAACCGCATCCTTACAGGGCTCAATGAGGCTTCCGTAGCGGTATTTACGGTTTATTTCAAACTGCAGAGCATTTTCTTCATGCCGGTATTCGGTTTAAATAACGGCATGGTTCCGATCCTGGCGTTTAACTACGGTGCCAGAAAGCGCGGGCGTATGATGAAGGTGATCAAACTCAGCATGTTTTATGCATTCTGCCTTTTGCTGATCGGCTTTGCACTCTTTGAACTGATCCCGGAGACCTTGCTGCGGATCTTCGATACCGGGGATGCCAGCCTGATCGAACTGGGAGTCCCGGCACTGCGCATTATTGCATTTCATTATCTGCTGGCGTGGTTCTGCATCATCGGCGGCACGGTTTTCCAGGCGCTGGGAAACGGGCTCTACAGTCTGATCGTTTCCGTGGCGCGTCAGTTAGTGGTATTGATCCCGGTAGCGTATGTTCTGGCAAAGATCGGGGGACTGGATCTGATCTGGTGGTGTTTCCCGATCGCTGAGCTGATGTCACTTTGCGTGACCTGTTTTTTCCTGCTGCGGATCTACAAAAATGTGATCAAACCGATTCCGGAATAATGCGGTTTTTGCTTGCATAATGGCGGTGTATCGGTTATAATTTCCTTTGGCGCTCGAAAGGGGGCGTGCGCGGCTATGGCGGAATTGGCAGACGCGCCAGATTTAGGTTCTGGTGGGAGACCGTGCAGGTTCAAGTCCTGTTAGCCGCATTAGAGAGAAATCTCTAAGTGGGAAAATGATTTCGGGGGAAATCATGCGTAACAACATATTGTTGAGAAAGGACCAGGTAAGTCAAATGAGTGAAAGTACGGCAAAGTCCGGCGGCTGGCGGACAAACAAATGGATCCGTGCGGCAATCCCGGCACTCTTACTGCACTGCAGCATCGGTACCGTGTATTGCTGGTCACTGTTTTCACAGGAGATCGCTGAATACATCGGCCAGTCCAAAGGCGCAACGGAATGGGCATTTTCTTTTGCCATCTTTTTTCTGGGGATGAGTGCGGCTTTTTTGGGCAACATTGTAGAAAAAGATATTCATAAGTCATCCCTGATCGCTTCCATCTGTTTTGCGGCCGGCATGGCGCTGACAGGTTTTTTTATCTGGTGGGGCGGTGAAAATGTGGAGGTTCTGGCGGACGGAACGAGAAAAGCGACCTCTGATCTGCCGCTGTATGGCATTTATTTAAGTTATGGTTTTATTATGGGTGTCGGTCTGGGAACCGGTTATCTTTCACCGGTAAAAACGCTGATGCTCTGGTTTCAGGACAGAAAAGGCCTGGCAACCGGTCTGGCGGTAGCAGGTTTTGGCGCCGCAAAGGCAATCGCCAGCCCGATCATGACTTCCATGCTGACAGGTCTTGGCGAAGGCGGCATTTATAAAATGTTTGTGATCCTGGCAGCGGTTTATTTCGTGATGATGTTTGCGGGGCATCTGCTGCTGGCAAAACCGGCCGGCTGGCATGAGCCGCAGGGCAAGGGGGAGAAGCCTTCCATTATCGCAACGATCAAGACAAAACCGGTGACAAACTATATTGGCATCTGGCTGATGTTCTATATCAACATCACCTGCGGTCTGGCACTGATCTCACAGGAAAAGATGATCTTTAAGTGCCTTGGCTTTGCAGGGATCGCCGGCATCCTTTCCACGGTTTCGGCAGTATTCAATGCCGGTGGCCGTTTGGGCTTTTCAGCATGGGCAGATACGATGAAGGACAGAAATACGATCTACAAACTGATCTTTGTGTTATCCATTGCATTTACGGCGATCGTAATGCTGACACAGGGCATTAAAACCGGAGCAGGCAGCCTGCCGTTAGCGATCCTGGTATTGTGCCTGGTGTATGTTGTGAATGCCGGTTACGGCGGCGGCTTCTCAAATGTGCCTACACTGCTTTCCGATCATTACGGCATGGGCAGCATTTCCGCGATCCACGGGATTACCCTTTCTGCATGGGCGTTTGCAGGCCTTACCGGTAATCAGGTGGCAGCCTGGATCGTAAAGAATTTCGGCCAGGAACAGTATATTTATAATAAAGTGCTGTATACGGCGGAGCAGGTGAGTGAAGCCGGTCTGGATATGAAAGCACTGATCGACAGCCATGAGATGTATGCGGTCAATCCGGTCGGTTATCAGAAGGTGTTGATCTTTACGATCATCCTGTATGTGATAGCACTTCTGGCATGCCTGATCCTGGTAAAACCGACAGACAAGGCACTGGAAGCAAAAGCGGCAAAGAAGAACTGAGTCCGGCCCAGGAACAGAATAGAATAGCAACATTTTAGAGAACAAAGGCGTTCCACTTGTTTTGGAATGCCTTTTTTTCATCATTACAGGAAACAGTTTTGCGGTTCCTGTAATGCAAGACTCTTAATGGGGATGTGTATTTAAGAAAGGAGCAGAAGCGGATGTGTGGGATCGTAGGATATGCAGGTAAGCGGGCGGCAACGCCGATCCTGCTGGAAGGATTGTCAAAACTGGAATACCGGGGGTATGATTCGGCCGGGCTGGCAGTGCGTGACGGGGAGGCGCCGGCGGTAGTCATTAAAGCGACCGGTAAACTGAAGAACCTGATGGAGATGACGGATGAGGGCCGGGCACTGGCGGGAAACTGCGGGATCGGTCATACCCGCTGGGCCACCCATGGGGAGCCCAGCCGTACCAATGCACATCCGCATGTGAGCGGCAACTGCACGGGTTCCGGTTCCGGAGCGGTGGAGTCGGAAGTGGTGGGCGTGCATAACGGTATCATTGAGAATTTCCAGGAACTGAAAGCCAAGATGGAGCGTCACGGCTACCGTTTCTATTCGCAGACGGATACCGAGGTGCTGATCAAACTGGTAGATTATTACTATCATAAGTATAAAGTGGGCCCGCTGGATGCGCTGGCAAAGACACTGGTGCGTGTACGCGGCTCTTATGCTTTGGAGGTGATGTTTAAGGATTATCCGGGCGAGATCTTTGTGGCGCGCAAGGACAGCCCCATGATCATCGGCGTGAATGAGGGGGAAAGTTTTGTGGCTTCTGATGTGCCGGCCATCTTAAACCACACCCGGAAGGTATATTATATCGGCAATCTGGAGATGGCCAGGATCAGCGCCGGTAAAGTGGCTTTTTACAACCTGGATGGGGATGAGATCCAAAAAGAAGTCACGGAGATCGAATGGGATGCGGAAGCTGCGGAAAAGGGCGGTTTTGAGCATTTTATGATGAAGGAGATCCATGAGCAGCCCAAGGTGATGGACGATACCCTGCATAAATACATTAAAGAAAGAAAAGATGGCCGCAGCATTGATCTGTCGGAGGTAGGGCTTACAGAGGAGGCGATGCAGCAGCTTCGCCAGGTATATATCGTTGCCTGCGGTTCCGCATGGCATGTGGGCATGGAGGCACAGTATGTGATCGAGGATCTGACGGATCTGCAGGTGCGCTGCGAACTGTCTTCGGAATTCCGTTACCGTAAAATGCAGCTGCAGACGGACAGTCTGGTGATCCTGATCTCGCAGTCGGGGGAAACGGCGGATACGCTGGCGGCACTGCGCATGGCAAAGGAAAAAGGTGTAAAGACGCTGGCCATCGTGAATGTGGTGGGCAGTTCCATTGCCCGTGAGGCAGACCATGTGATGTATACGCTGGCCGGGCCGGAGATCTCGGTTGCTACGACAAAGGCGTACAGCTGCCAGCTTTTGTGCGGATTTCTGCTGGCGCTGGAATTTGCCCGTGTGCGCGGAACCGGCGATATGGAGGAAAAGTACCAGTACTATCTGGAGGAACTGCTCTCCATTCCGGGCAAGGCAAAGCGGGTCCTGGAAGATAAGGAACGTATCCAGTGGTTTGCATCCAAGTTTGCTGCGGCGCATGACATCTTCTTTATCGGCCGCGGTTTGGACTATGCGATCTCTTTGGAGGCATCCCTGAAAATGAAGGAGATCAGTTACATTCATTCCGAGGCGTATGCGGCAGGAGAGTTAAAGCATGGCACCATTTCCCTGCTGGAAAACGGTACACTGGTGATCGGCGTGCTTACCCAGGAGGATGTGTATGAAAAGACGATTTCCAATATGGTGGAATGCAAATCCCGCGGAGCCTATCTGATGGGGCTGACGGTGTTTGGACGTTATGATGTGGAGGATCAGGTGGATTTTGCAGTCTACGTCCCCCGGGTGGATGCGCATTTCGTGGGGAGCCTGGCGATCATCCCGCTGCAGTTGCTGGGATACTATACCAGCGTGAGCAAAGGCCTGGATGTGGATAAGCCGCGGAATCTGGCAAAGAGCGTGACGGTAGAGTAGATTTCCTGGGTTATCTATATCGCAGAACCGCCGGTCTGCTAACGTTGACCGGCGGTTCGCGGGCGGGTAGGGTGCGGCTTCGTTCTCCCTACTCGATCTGTTCGGATTCCAGACAGAGCAGGCCCCAGGGTGCAATGGTGACAAGGCCGCCGGGGACAGCATGTTTTCCGCTTAATAGGTCCACGGCATTTTCGCCATGGTACTGAAATGTCTGCTCTTTGGAGGAATAATTCAGATAATAACATAACTTTTTACCAGCCCGGCTGATGCCGCACCGCATGATCAGCGGAAAACGGATCTGCGGTATGCTGATGCCGACAATGGGGCAGAGTTTCTGCAGTAGGTGTTCCAGACCGTCATCATCCGGCTGGCAGCCCAGATAGGTAGCCGTGCCCTTTCCATAAGCGTGATGCGTGATGGCAGCGTAGTCTTTCCAGGCGGGATCGCTGTATGCGGCCCAGATTTCCGCGTCATTTGGTTGCAGCAATTCCATCCAATGCAGAACCGGATATTCCTTCCGCACATCACAGGCTTCCGTAAAGCAGAGACTCGTTTGCTCCGGTATGGTAAATTCGGAATAGGAAGCCCCGATGCATCCGGTCATCAGGTGTGGCTGCTGATCGGCATAGATCTTCAGTTCACGGTCGGCAAAGCAGCTCTTATAGCCCAGCAGCAGATGTCCTCCTTTTTTTACATAGGCGTCCAGTTTCTGTATGGTCTCTTCAGAAGCGGAATATAAGGTGGGAACCACCAGCAGCGCATATTTGGAAAAATCATCTGCAGCATAAACGACATCACTTTCAAGATTCATGCGGTACATCACATCATGGAAAGCACGGAATATGGCATTGTAGTCCCAATGCGCATCTATGGGAAATTCTTCCAGACCGGACTGGCTGGCATTGTCCAGCAGGATGGCGATGCGGTTTTCTTTTTGCAGACCGCTGAGCCGGTCGGTCAGTGGCGCGATCTCTTTTCCGAAAGCAGCGATCTCCCGGTAAATGCGGCCGGGCAGCAGATCATGGCTTAAAACTCCTTTCCAGTAAGATTCGATCGCATTGTGGATTGAGTGCCAGTTCCAGTACATCACGCTTTGGGCACCGTTTGCCAAATGGCTGAAAGCCTGCAGGCGCAACTGCCCCGGATAAGGCAGCCAGGCGGTCCGTCCCTGTGCCTGTGTTTCCAGCACCAGATAGCTGTCTTTTTTGAGGCTGCGTGCGATGGCTCCGCCCATCGAGATCTCGGCACCGGTCAGGGCAGACCGGGAAGGATGATAGATGTCACAGCCAGCGGTATCCATGCATGCGGCGGCAGCCGGCTGATCCACCAGCGGCTGTAAACCTACGGAGTGATCCGTCCAGGCATAGTCAAAATTGTGGGTGATGAACTGCCCCGGGCGGCGGTATTCGTTGACGATCCGAGCCTGCCAGTGCAGGAATTCCGTGATCGCTTCCCGTAGGAAGCGCTTGTATGCTGCAGACAGGCTGCCGTTGATCGTGCCTCTGATATCCGGGAAATCTTCCCATTTTGCGATGCGGTTACTCCAGTAATCCAAGCCAAATGCATGGTTAAATGCATTGATATCCGGATACTGCTTTTTCAGCCATTCCACAAAGAGTGTCTGCGTTTCGGGCGCAGCGGCTCCGGCAGATCTGGTTTCATTATCCAGTTGGTACCCGATTACTGCAGGGTGGTCTTTGACCTCTTCCATTAAATGCCGTATGATGCGCTCTGCATGGAAACGGTAGTGGGGATTGGTCAGGTCAAAGAGCTGCCTGTGGCCGTATCTGCATGTGCCTTCTGCCGTGACAGCCATGATATCCGGATATTTTTTTGCCAGCCATGCCGGGACTGCGTAGGTGGGAGTGCCGATGATCACCTGCAGGCCGTATTTTTCGGCACCTGCCAGCATGTTGCGCAAATGGGTGAAATCATAGACATCATCCTCCGGCTCCCAGGTACTCCAGGTGGACTCTGCGATGCGGATCACATTCATGCCGGCATCCTTCATGAGCTGAAAGTCCTGATCAATGCGCTCATAGGGCATATATTCCGCGTAATACGCTGCGCCGAAATAAAAATCCTGCATTTTTGTTACCAGCCTTTCTTTGTTTTATATTGACACAGATTGTATTTATTTGTATAGTAATAGATAGAGGACAACCGTTTGCGCATGCTTGTGTGAAGTATAGCATTCCTTTGGCAGTTTGTAAAGATTTGTCCGGATCAATTCATAAACAACGCTTAAGGGATAGGGGGAGAAATGGCGGGAGAAAGCATTACAATCGATGATATCGCAAGGGAGCTTGGCATATCCAAAACGACTGTGTCACGTTCGATCTCCGGTAAGGGCAGGATCGGCGAAAAGACAAGGCGGCGTGTGCTGGATTATATTGCAGAAAATAATTACAAGCCGAATCCTCTGGCAAAAGGCCTGGCACAGTCCAAAACGTACAATATCGGCTGGGTGGTACCGGGGGATTCCGATCTGACTTCGCTTTCATTTTATCAGCGCTGCATGCTGGGCGTGCTGGCGGCGGCTACGGAAGCGGATTATGACGTGCTGATCACCACGGTGTTTGATAAAGATATCAACGGTCTTTTGCGGGTGCTGGAAAACCACAAGGTAGATGGTGTTATTCTGGGACGTACATTACTGAAAGACCCCAGCATCAAGGCGCTGAAGGCAAGTGATACCCCGTTTGTTGTGATCGGCAGCACGGAGGAGAAGGGGGTGGTGCAGATTGACAACGATCATATCACCGCCTGCCGGGAGTTGGCTTCCATACTGAAATTAAAAGGGATCCGCCGGGCAGTTTTTATTGCCGGCAGCGAAGACAAGGTCGTAACGCAGACCAGGCGCAGGGGCTTTGAGGAAGGCATGGTCGGCGTGAAAACCAGCATTTATATGAACTGCGAAAAAAACGAGGAAGTAGAGCGTGCGGTAGAGGATGCGCTCCGGGGAAAAACTGAATGCATCATCTGCGAGGATGACCGGATCTGTTATCAGGTGCTGGACAAACTGAAACGGGACAATATCCGTGTGCCGCAGCAGGTACGCATTGCATCTTTTTATAACAGCAGGCTGATCGAAGATAATCAGCCGGCGATCACGTCACTGCAGTATGATCCCAAGGCGCTGGGGATCCAGGCCTGCAGGACACTACTGGAACAGATCAATGGCGGCACGCCGGAGCAAGAGCAGATGATGGGTTATGAGGTGCTTTTGAAAGCGTCCACCTTATAGGCTTTAGAAAAATGCCCAATGTGACAGCAGCCAGCCGGGGATCACCACGATCGCGAAGAAGACCCAGCTGATCAGCGTAAAGGTCTTGATGAAATCCTTCCCGTTTTCCGGATACTCCCGCACAGAGATGCGGTAATTGATCACGGAAGCCAGGGAACCGATCAGCGAACAGAGTCCCGCAGTATCTGCACCATAGATGAGTGCAGCAAAATTCTCGGTGAACGGATAAAGCACAATGGAGGTCGGCACATTTGAAATGATCTGGCTTAACCCGATGGCCCACCAATATTCGTGTCCTGCCACTGCTTTTTTCAGTATTGCCGCAATGTCCGGATTGGCTGCAATGGATGAGGAAAAGATAAAGAAACAGAAAAAGGTAAGCAATAAAACATAATCTACTCTGGAAAAGATCTTCCGGTCAACGATCAGGGTGACCAGCAGGACGATCAGTACGGTCACAGGCCAGTATTGGGTGCGTGTAACGATCGTAAGCAGGATCAGGATAAATAAGGACAGATAGGCGATCCTGCGGATCCGCGCCTCAGGGAGCCATTCTCCGGCGGCTTTCTCTGTATCTATCTGAATACTCTCTTTGATGTTTTTCCGGTACAGGACAAATACGAAAACGACCAGCAATAATGCGGAACTGATGCAGAGCGGTGACATATGCAGCATGAAGTTTAGGACACCCGTTCCCGACTGCGCATAGAGAAACAGATTTTGCGGGCTTCCGAAGGGCATGAGCAGGGAACCGCGTATCGCAGCGATATTTTCCATGGAGATCACCGGCAGGATGAAATGATCCTTTTCGCCATTGCGGAACAGAAGGATCGTGAGCGGTACAAAGATGATCAGCGACACATCATTGGTGACAAACATGGAAGTAAAAAACACACCGAAGATCAGAAACAGAGAGAGCGTCACCATTGTGGAAAAACCGGTACCCAACCGGATCAGCGGGCGGAAGATGTTTTCCTGCTTAAAGCCTTCCAGTACCGTCAGCATCATAAAAAGCGTTCCTAAGGTATGCCAGTCGATCGCGCTGAGCAGGGCCGTGGTCGGCGGGGTGATAAACAGTGCAATGACAGCCGCAGTCACCGAGATCGTGAGCATGGCTTCTTTCTTCAGAAAACCCGTTATCTTTTGTTTCAGTGTTTCTTTCAACATCATGATTCCCCATCTGTTTTTCAAAAATTTATCCGCTTGCTTTTAAGCAATTCATTCTACCACAGAATCTCCGCGTAATAAATCTTTTTTGCAGATACTTTATACAGGAACGGATCCGGCCGGTGGGATTCCGTACAATTTCTAATGCCATAATCATAAGATATATGGTATAATAGCGGGGAAAAGTGACGGCGGGCTGGTGCGAACGGAGATTTGACGGGCATCATCCATTGAGACGCCAACAGGGATGAACAGTATGGGAGACGGAAAAAAGGAGAAAATGGGCGCAAAAGAGAAGAAAAACGGAATGACCATGCAGGAGAAGAAAATCCTGCGTGCAGAAGTGGTTATCATTATTGCGATCATAGCGGCCATTATCATGGCGAACGTTCTGAATACCGGGACGGGAGAAAATGAAAAACATGAGAAATGGAGCGAGCCTGCGGACTTGAACGGAAAGACCTTTGTCTGTGTGACCGGCTCTGCATATGTTAAGAATATCCAGGAGAATTTTCCGGATTCGGATATTATTTATGTGCAGGATTGGGCGGATGAAGATCTGTCGGTTGTGTATAAAAAAGCGGATGCGCTGATCAAGGAGGAATCCAGCGTTATCGCTATGAAGGACGAGTATCCGGAACTTTGCAATATGCCGCAGGAGATAGGCGTTCTGGACAGCCGCATGTGTACGCCCAAAACAGAACTCGGAAACCGGCTGGTGGAGGAATTGAACGAATATATCGCTGCGCTGGAAGAAAGCGGCGAGATGGAGGCTCTTTATGAAAAATGGGAGTATCCTGATGAAGCGCCGGATCATGTGGAAACGCCGCCTATGGAAACGCAGAGCAAAGGCGTACTGCGTGTTGTGACGGTTTTGGACTGGCCGCCGTTGTGCTACCAGAATGGGAAGAATGCCTGCGGATACCTGATCGACCTGACCGTGCGTTTTTGCGCAAAATACGGATATGAACCGGAGTTTGATTATATGGATTATGCAAGCGCTCTGGCCGGCTTTGAGGTGGGAAAATATGACCTGCTGTGTTATGGTATGGTGTACCGGGAAGAGGCGAGCGAAAAAATGAATTTTACGGAGTCTCTTCACGGGGAGCCTTTGTACGTAGTGATCCACAAGGACAATTACGCCTATGCGGAACAGGGGGAGACGGTTCCGGCAGGGGAAAACGGCTTTTCGGCATTTGTCCGGAAGATGCAGAAGAGTTTTATCAAGAATTTTGTTACGGAAGACCGCTGGCGTATGCTTTTGTCCGGCCTTGGGGTTACGGTGGCGCTTTCTCTTCTTTCCGGCCTCTTCGGTACATTTCTGGGTGCGCTGCTCTGCGCCATGCGCAGGAGCAAAAACAGTTATGCTGTGGCTTTTGCCAGAATTTACATCAAGCTTATCCAGGGGATTCCCATTATGGTGCTGCTGATGATCCTGTATTATATTGTTTTTTCAAAAGCAAATATGGGGGCATTTGCGGTATGTGTGGTGGGTTTTTCCCTTGACTTTGCTGCGTATGTTTCCGAAATCTTCCGCAGCGGGATCGAAGCCATACCGGCAGGGCAGCAGCGCGCGGCCATGGCACTTGGTTTTACAAGGATGCAGAGTTTCCGTCAGGTGGTACTTCCGCAGGCAACGGTGCGCATTCTGCCGGTATATATCGGACAATTCATTTCCATGGTGAAGATGACCTCGGTGGCAGGCTATATCTCGGTACAGGATCTGACCAAAATGTCGGACATCATACGAAGCCGGACTTATGAAGCCTTTTTCCCGCTGATCCTTTCGGCGATCGTTTATTTCATGGTGGCCTGGATATTGACACTGGGGCTTCGTATCATGAAAAACAAAGTGGATCCGGCGACGCGTTCCCGTGAGGTAAAGGGGGTAACAGTCAATGCTGCTGAAGGTTGAACATCTAAAGAAACAATATGAGAATGGTACGACACCGATCGAGGATCTGAACTGCGAGATCAATGAAGGGGATGTAGTCTCGCTGATCGGGCCGTCCGGAACCGGTAAGAGCACTTTTTTGAATCTGTTAAACCGTCTGGAAGAGCCTACGGCCGGAAAGATACTGTTTAACGGGGAGGATACCACGGCAAAAGGGTATGATATCCATCTTTTGCGGCGGCAGATGGGGATGGTCTTTCAGTCATTTCATCTTTTTTCGCATCTGACGGTAGTGGAAAATATCATGCTGGCACCGGTCAAACTGCTGAATAAGAGCCGACAGGAGGCGTATGATACGGCTGTGCGCCTGCTGGCGGCTGTGGGATTGGCGGATAAGGCAAAGAATTATCCTTCGGAACTTTCCGGCGGGCAGCAGCAGAGAGTGGCGATCGTGCGTTCACTGGCGATGGAGCCGAAAGTGCTTCTCTTTGATGAGCCTACGTCGGCGCTCGATCCCACGATGGTCGGGGAAGTGCTTGCCGTGATACGTAATCTTGCAAAAGAGGGAATGACGATGATCATCGTTACCCATGAAATGAATTTTGCAAAGAATGTATCCAATCGTGTGTTCTATCTGGATGAAGGCGGGATCTACGAGGAGGGAACACCGCAGCAGATCTTCGGGAATCCCCAAAAAGAAAAAACGAGGCAGTTTATCGGCAGGCTCAAGGTATTCAGGCGCAGTATTTCCGCAAAAGCACCGGATTTCATGGAGATCGAATCGGCGATCACGGCATTTGGCATGCGCCATATGATCGGTGCCGATCTGATCAATAAGATGCAGGTTGTATTTGAGGAATTGTGTCTTACCACCATCTATGACCATTACAAAGATCAAACGGATATGGAATTTACCTATGAGTATTCTGAAAGCATGGATACCATTGAGGTGGAAGTGCAGTATAGGGGAGAGGCTTTTGATCCGTTACAGGAGGGCGATGCATTATCCGTGATCCTGATCCGCAATGCCGCGGAATCATTGGCATATGAATATAAGGATGGTCGGAATATCGTGCGCGGAATGCTGAAGAAACGCATCATTGCCTGAAACGGTGTTCCTTAAGTCCGGCCGATTTTTTAGCAGCGGAGGAGAATAAATGAATCACAAGAGACTGGAAGAGATTTTTGCGTGCCTGATGATCGTTTTGGGTGCGCTGATGGCAAGTTTTTCCGTAATCTGCATCCTGATCCCGAATGATGCGATCGATTACGGTACCGCGGGTATAGCGATCATCATCAATAAACTGACAGGTTTTAATCTGTCTCTTTGCGTAGGCCTGGTATTCCTGCCCTTTTTGATCGCAGGTACCGCTATGCTGGGGAAGAGATTCGGTTTTAAGGCATTGCTGGGAACATCCGTCTACACGGTCGGTCTGGCATTTTTTGAAAAGGTTCCGTTTGAATTAAATACGGAGCATTTTCTGGCAGTGGTATTTGGCGGGGCGATCCTGGGCGCCGGCCTGGCACTGATCCTGAAAAACGGCGGCTGTATCGATGGCTCAGAGATCTTTGCAAACATTCTGGTAAAAAAGGCTTCTGAAAAACTGGGCAAAAACTTCAGCATGACGTATATCCTGATCGGTTTTAATGCCTGCGTGTATATGGCGGTATTTGTGCTGATCAACCGCAATGCAGCGCTCATGAGCCTTCTGGTGTACGTGGTGGCCACTTCGATCATCAATCACTTCACCGATCATTTTGAGGCGATCAAGCAGGTGACGATCATTACGAAAGATCCGGATGAACTGGTGAAAGCCATCAAGGAGGAATTGAACAAGACCTGTACGATCATGAATTCTTACGGTGCCATTGCCGGTGAGAATAAGACGCTGATCTGCTACGTCAACTATTTTGAAATGCAGAAGATGAAAGAGATCATATCCCAAAATAAGGGCTCGTTCAGCACGGTATCCACGATAGAAGAGATACTGCGTTAAAGCCTTGTATTTCGATAGGACAGCAGCTTGAGAATTGAAAAGATCGCCCGTTTCTTTTTGGGAACGGGCGTTTTTGTGTCAAAAAAATGAACAGATGAGCAGTATGGAGCGTTTTTTTGTAAATCTGTAAAAAAAAAAGTGGCTCAAATTGGTAAAAAAGGATATAAAAATACGATTGACATTTAATTTTCCAAATGCTAGTATTTATTTATGAACAACCGATTGCGCAAACGCGAGGAGGAACAGGAAACGCATATTTTGACTAACCAAAATTCATTTTAAAACTAATTTTTAAGGAGGAAACAGAATGAAAAAGAGAGCGATCGCACTGGCAATGTCCGTTATGATGACGACCGGCGCTATGGCAGGCTGCGGCAATACGCCAGCAGGTGGAAGCACAGCGGCTCCGGCGACAGATGCAGGTGTAGCAACAGCAACAGAAGCAGCGGCTACACCTGCAACGGAAACCAAAGAGGAAGTAGTGGAGGTGGCAAAGGCTGATGATTCTGCGGTAGGCAACCTGATCGCGGCGACGACTGACACGGTAAAACTGACGGTATGGGCATCCGAGGAGGATCAGGACCTGACCAAGACGCTGATCGACCAGTTTGAGGCGCAGTATCCGGAAGTAAGCTTTGATATCCAGTTAGGGGCTTGTTCCGAGTCAAATACGAAGGACAAGATACTTTCCGATCCTACGGCTGCTGCTGATGTGTTTGCATTCGCAGACGATCAGATCAACGAGCTGGTGAATGCAGGTGCGCTGCAGGAGGTGAGCGCAGCGTATACCTATGATGTTTCCAAG
>JAFUUX010000247.1 GCA_017471325.1 Lachnospiraceae bacterium
GGCGGCGGACCATGTGTTTATAATCCCGAGCCCATTGCGGATTTTTTTGACCTGTTTTATATCGGTGAAGGGGAAGTGGTATACCGCGAACTCTTTGACCTGTATGAAAAGTGCAAAGAAAACAAGGAGAGCCGTGAACAGTTCCTGCGCAGGGCGGCTGCGATCGGGGGCATCTATGTGCCTTCCCTTTACGAACTGTCTTATCATGCGGACGGCAGTTTAAAGAGCATGCAGCCGAAATACGCGGATGTGCCCGCAAAAGTGCGCAAAGTCCTTGCGAAGGATTTAGACCACAGTTATTACCCGTTAAAGCCGGTCGTGCCGTTTATCCGCGCGGCACAGGATCGGGCGGTACTGGAGGTGCAGCGCGGCTGTATCCGCGGCTGCCGGTTCTGTCAGGCAGGGCAGATCTATAAGCCGGTGCGGGAACGCAGCGTGGAGACACTTTTATCGCAGGCACAGGCGATCCTTAAAAATACCGGTTATGAAGAGATCTCGCTGAGTTCGCTGAGCACCTCCGACCATACCGGCTTAAAAGCGCTATTGGAGCAGCTGATCGAGGAATGTTCCCGCAGAAAGATCAATATCTCGCTGCCGTCCCTGCGGATCGACGCGTTTTCTCTGGATGTGATGAACAAGGTGCAGGATGTGAAGAAGAACAGCCTGACCTTTGCGCCGGAGGCGGGCAGCCAGCGGATGCGGAATGTGATCAATAAAGGGCTGACGGAGGAGGATATCCTGCGTGGGGCTGAGATGGCGTTTAGGGGAGGCTGGAATAAAGTAAAACTGTATTTTATGCTGGGCCTGCCGTTTGAACAGGAAGAGGATGTAAAGGCTATCGCCGTGCTCTGCAATGAGATCGCAAAACTGTATTACGAGACCGTGCCGAAGGAGCAGCGGCAGGGGCGCGTGCAGATCACGGCCAGTTCGTCATTCTTTGTGCCAAAGCCGTTTACGGCATTTCAATGGGCACCTATGGATACGGCGGAGCATTTTCTTACGAAGGCTTCTTTGTGCAAGCGCACGGTGCGGGAGCAGCTGAACCAGAAGTCCATCACCTATCATTATCATGAGGCCGGCACGACGATCATCGAGGGCGTGTTTGCAAGAGGCGACAGAAAGGTGGCGGCGGCCATCGAGCACGCATACAAAAACGGGGCACTGTTTGATGCATGGACAGAACAGTTTTCCTACGAGCGCTGGATGGAAGCCTTTGCGGCAGCCGGGGTGGATTACGGGAATTATATTTTCCGGGAACGGGGGGAAGAGGAACTGTTTCCCTGGGAGATCATCGACTGCGGCGTGAGCAGGGAATATTTGCTGCGTGAGTGGCGCATGGCGCGTGCAGAGACGAAGTCGTCAAACTGCAGGGAGAAGTGTACCGGATGCGGCTGTGCATCCTATCAGTGCGGGATCTGCGTCAGCGAAAGACAGGAGAAGGCAGTATGAGTGTGACAGTACGGTTTCAGTTTGCAAGGCGGGGGCCGGTGCGGTATCTGGGACATCTGGATATGCTGCGCTATTTCCAGAAAGCGGTGATGCGCTCGCAGATCCCGGCGAAGTATACGGAAGGTTTTCATCCGCATCAGATCATGTCCTTTGCCTATCCGCTGGGGGTGGCGATGGAAACCGACGGCGACTATATGGATCTGGAACTGACGGAGGAAGCGGAGGCAGCAGAATTGTGTGATGCCTTAAATGCCGTGATGCATGAGGGGATATGGATACGGGCGGCAGCAGTGCTTCCCCCAAAAGCAGCCGGCGCCATGGCCTCGGTCGCCGCGGCTGACTATGAGCTCCGGTTTGAAGCAGAGGCGAGCGGTAAAGAGGGGCATCTGCGGGAGATGCTGATGCGGGCGGTAGAAGCGCTGTTCGCCGAAGAAGAACTGCTGATCGGGGGCGCCGGGCAGGAGGAGACAGCACAGGATACGGACAGCCGCAGACGGCAGGGAAAAGGGAAAAAGGAAAAGAAGACAAAGGATATCCGGCCCGGGATCGTGCGCATGCGCGTGGATGATGCGAAAGCGGCAGTGTATATGCGCCTGCTGAGCGGCAGCGCGCTGAACGTGCGTCCGGCAGATGTGTGTGCGATGCTGATGGAGCGTATGCCGGGGGAGGACATAACGCTGAAGCATCTCATACGGAAAGAAATCTATGGCATGAGGAACGGGAAATTTGTGCCGCTGCTGCAGCTGGAGCAGGCGGAGCAGAAAGGCTGAAATGAGCATACAGGAGAGGGAAAAAGAAAAACAGCTGCTTTCCGAAATGCGGCAGGAGGCACCGCGTTTTGTGGCCTTCTGTGTCACGGATGCAAATGGCGCTGTCTGGAAAGCGGCATATCTGATCGCCCAGGGAAGGATACAGCAGGTCTGGACGGAGCAGGCGGGCAGTCCGAAGGTGGGCGACATATATCTGGGCAGGGTGGTACAGAACGCGAAAAATATAGGAGCCTCCTTCGTGGAAACGCAGGGAGGGCGTTTTTTTCTGCCCGGGCTTTATCGCGTGGGGATGATGCTTCCGGTGATGGTGGAGACGCTGGCGTACCGGGAGAAACTGGCTAAGGTAACGGCGGTACTGGCTTTTCATACGGAAAACATGGTGCTGACGGAGGGAAAAGAGGGGATCGCTTATTCCCAAAAACTGACAGCAAAAGAGAAGGAAGGGCTGCAGGAATTTACAGAAACAGAAGGCATACGGGCAGGGTTGACCAAAATGCGTTCAGGCCTGCTGCTGCGCACCAAGGCAGCGCAGGTACCGGCAGAAGCACTGCGCAAGGAGTTTGATCGGCTGCGGTGCCAGTGGGAAACGGTAAAGCGTCGTGCAGCCGGGGAACAGAACTGCGTGTGCCTGGCGGAGGCGGATGCTTTGGTGGAAAAAACAGTCCTGCTGGCTGCGGAATATGCAGACGGAAAGTGGATCACGGAATCGGAGGGATTATACCGGGAGGCACTGGCCGCGGCAGAGCGTTTGGGAACGGATGCCGGCCGGCTCTGCCTGCATAGGGATGACACCATTGGCCTGAGTGCTTTATACGGGCTGCAGAAAAAACTCCGGCGGATCCTGTCGGACAGTGTATGGCTGGATTCCGGTGCGGAACTGGTATTTGCGGAAACCGAAGCCTTGTGCGTGATCGATGTCAATTCCGCGAAAGCACAGCCGGGAAAAGAGCGGGAGGAAGTGTTTCTGAAACTGAACCTGGAGGCGGCGCGTGAGATCGCGTATCAGATCGTGGCACGGAATCTGAGCGGCATCATACTGGTGGATTTTATCAGCATGCGTTCCAAAGAAAGTGAAACAATATTGATTTCTGAAATGAAGAAATTGCTGGCAGGGTTATATCCCCGCGCAACCGTTGTAGATATAACAAAATTGGGCATTATGGAAATCAGCAGGCAGAGGCTGGCTGGCAGCATCCGGGAGAGAAAAGAGATTTTGGATAGAACGATATTGCTCTGATGCAAAAAAAACAGCGGTAAAATAGATCGTATTTTTTAAATATATCGGTGGATATTCGCAAAACGTTCATTTTGCCCTTCCGGGCTCTTGAAATGGGCGTTTTTTATTGCTATATTAAACTAGGTTTCAATGGTGATACAGCAAAGTCCGGCGTGGATGGCATTCGGTATGGAAGTGATTCCGCATGAGAGTGATTCAGCATGAGAGTGATTCAGCCTGAAAGATATTCAGCATGGATGCGGATCAGCATTGAAAGAGGTATTCAATAATTACAGGAGGGTTGTAAAGATGGCAGTACAGAATTATCAGTGCAACTGGGGGAGCAGCTTAAAGTCGTTTTTGTCCGTAAAACAGGAAAAGCTGTTTTTATCCACGGATGATGTCAAGTCCGTAGTGACGGGACGTGGCTACATCTGCAATGAGGAAGGCAAAAACGAGTATGTATCCAGTTTTGATTATCCGGCAAAAGAGATCCGTGATGTAAAGAAAGGTGAGTTCCAGGGCTCTGATGCGTTGATCATTGTTACAAAATTACAGACATTATATGGTGTTAAGAATACACAGACGATCCTTCCGGGATTGAAGGAAATGGATAAGGCGATCCAGGATGTGACAAATCTGGTGAAGGCAGCAGGCGGCATGGCACAGGAGGGGAGCAAACCCGCACCGGCGCCGGCGGCACCCGCACCGGCAGCACCCAAGCCGGCACCCAAGCCGGCAGCGCCTGTCGCACCGGTTCCGGCAGCAGCACCCGTCGCTCCGGTGGCACCGACACCGGTACCGATACCTGCGGCGGCACCTGTACCGGCTGCAGCACCCATGCCGGCAGTAGCGCCGACACCTGCACCGACACCGGTGGTTCCGGCATATACACCGTCCCAGACGGCAAGGGTTGCAGCACCGACAGCGCCTGCAGCACCGACAGCACCGGCAAAGAAGAAGGAAGCCTTTGAAGAGAAGATGAAGAAGCTGGATATCATGCATGAATCCGGCATGTGCTCTGATGATGAGTATAAAGAGAAGAAACTGAAACTGCTCTGTGATGAAAAAGGCATGGCCGGTTTCTATGAGAAGATCCAGAAGATCTTTGTGCTCAGAAGATCCGGTATGCTTGACGGGAAAGAGTTTGAAAGCAATAAGAGCCAGATCGTGGACGAATGCTTTAATACCTCGGTAAGGGATTTAAATGTTTTCCGTGACAATACGGCGAAACTGCCGATCATCCTGATGAGCGAACTGATCACACAGGCGGAATTTGATCAGAAGAAAGAAACGCTGCTTGCAAGCATAACGATCGATCAGATGGACAGCAATGATGATTTCACGCTGAAACTGCAGAAGGTGCCCATTCTGGTAGAGGCAGGCCTGGTACCGAAGGAAGAGTTTGAAAGTGACAAGCGGGATCTGAAGGCGATGCTGGATCCGAGGGCATCTGACAGTATGGATGTCCTGGAGATGAAACTTTCCAGATGGCCGGCGATGGTGGTGGCCGGTGCTGCCAGCGATGCAGAGTTTGAAGAAAGAAAGCAGCGCATGATCACCGAAGTCATGGCTATGCCGTCTACGGATGAGAGAAGTTTCCAGAATAAAGTGGAGCGTGTGATGATGCTTCACGATAAGACCTGGCTCAACGAGATGGGCTACCATGATAAGAAAGTCCTGATCCTGAAGGAAGTGGAAGGGATTGCTGATTTTGTACTGCGTACCAGACTGTATATGGTGGCCAGAGACAGCGGCCTGATCACGGCAAATGATTTTGAAGAGAAGAAGCAGGCACTGATCAATGATATCTTTGCACCTTATGCAAACATGGACGAGTTCCAGGAAAAGGTCGGTATGCTGTTGAAACTGAAAGACGGTAATATCATTACGCATGAAGAGTTTGACCAGTATAAGACAAAATTAATGAATGATCTGTAAAAACAGTAGAAAAGGGCGGCAGTCCGAAACGGCTTGGCGCCCTTTTTCAGACATTCCGAACGGGAGGTAGGAAATGGCAGTTCAGGTTTTTGAGTGTAATTGGGGAAACAGCATAAAGTCCTTTCTGAAGCAGAAAAATCAGGATAAGCTTTTCATCCGGATCGATGATTCCAAGCCGGAAGGTGCAGTGGTTTCCGGCCGCGGCTATATCTGCAACGAAGAAGGCAAGAATGAGTATATTTCCGTATTTGAATATCCGGCGAAAGATGTGCGTGATGTAAAAAAAGGTGAATTCCAGGGGGCGGCAGCGCTGATCATCATGACAAAGACACAGACACTGTATGGCGCGAAAGACCAGCAGACGATCCTGCCGGGGATCAAAGAGGTGGCGCAGGCATATGACCAGACCGCAGCTATGGTAAAAGCGGCAGGCGGCATGACAGGCGCTGCGGCACCTGCAAAAAATACGCCGCCGGCCAGACCGGCAGCGCCGACAGTAAAAGCACCGGATGCACCGATCGTGCCGAGCGCACCGGAAGCGCCGGTTGTACCCGCTGCACCTGCGGCAGAAGCGCCCGCGCCGGCTGCTGTTCCGATGGCGGCAGAGATCCCGGCACCTGCTGCGGTTCCGGCACAGACGACACCGACACCGGCGGTTCCGGCATATACACCATCGAAAACCGCTGTGCCTGCAGCGCCGGCAGTTCCTGCAGCACCCGCAGTTCCTGCGAAAAAGACGGAATCTTATGAGCAGAAATTAAAGAAACTGGATATCATGCATGAATCCGGTATGTGTACGGATGAGGAATACAAAGAAAAGAAACTGAAACTGATCTGTGATGAAAAGGGAATGTCCGGTTTCTATGAAAAAATACAGAAGATCTTTGTGCTGAAGAAATCCGGTATGCTTTCCGACAAGGAGTTTGAAGCCAATAAAGACCAGATCGTGGATGAATGCTTTGATGTTACGGTGACCGATCTGAATGTATTTAAAGACAATACATCCAAACTGCCGGTGATCGTCATGAGCGAACTGATCAGTACAGCGGAGTATGAACAGAAGAAGAATAAGCTGCTGCAGAGCGTGGCTTATGATCCGATGGATCCGAATGATGTGTTTACCCTGAAACTGCAGAAACAGCCGATCCTGGTAGAGGCGGAACTGATCGCGCCGGAAACCTATGAAGCAAATAAAGCGCAGTTAAAGAGTGCGTTAAAGCCGAGTGTGGCTGATTCCATGGATGTCCTGGAAATGAAACTGGCCAGGTGGCCGGCAATGGTGGTAGCGGATGCGGTCTCTGCGCAGGATTTTGAAGCGGAAAAACAGCAGCTGATCGCAGCGATCATGGCAATGCCGTCCAATACCGAGGACAGTTTCCGCGTAAAGATCGAGCGGGTGATCAAACTGAAAGACACTACCTGGCTCAATGAGATGGGGTATCATGATAAGAAGGTCGTTCTGCTCAAAGAGGTAGAGGGTGTTCAGGATTATGTACTGCGCACCAGACTGTATATGGTAGCAAGGGACCAGGGGCTGATCACTGCAAATGATTTTGAAGAAAAGAAACAGGCACTGATCAACGAAGTATTTGCACCCTATGCGAATATGGATGAGTTTCAGACGAAGGTGGGCATGCTGCTGAAATTAAAAGAAGGCAGTATCATTACAGATGAGGAATTTAACCAGTACAAGGCAAAACTGATGAGTGATCTGTAAAAAACGGGCGCAGTTTTTGGGGCGTACTCATAAGGAGCAGCATGTTACTATTCACAGTCGAATCGCGCACTTGCTGCGCGATTACGACCCAACTATTTCGAGCGAGATGGGTTTTGCCCATCGCCGCAGGCGATGGGCAAAACCCGTTACTATCACAGCACGAAGGGCTGTGATAGTAACAGCAGCATATCACGAAAGGCAGCCGTTCGGACCGGCTGTCTTTCTTTTTTTTCCGGAATGTGTTATGATGTTTCCTGATGAAGAAGTTATATGAGGAAAAACCCGGTCATAAAGAGATCCTGGCGGTAGCGGTATATATGCTGCTGTTTTTATTGATGTGCCTCTGGCTGGCTGTCCTGCAGCCGATCGAGGATACGCCGCCTTTGTATACCAATCCGCCGGATGAGCATTCCAGATATCTGATCCCCACATATATATGCCAATATGGGAAACTGCCGGATGGAACAGAGCCGGAGGTACAGATCCCCTATTACGGGGGATCCTATGCACTGTTTCCGGGACTGTCCTACATCGTGATGGGAATGGTGATGCGCGCGGCAGGAGCATTTGGAGCGGATGCGGCGGGACTGCTGCTGGCAGCCCGGTCGGTGAATATTCTGTACGGTCTGCTCATGGCGTTTTTTGTGTGGCTGCTGGGCAGGCGGCTTTTTTCAAAGCAGAGCAGTCTGTGGGCATTCTGCTGTGGCGTGATGTACCTGCCGCAGCAGTTGTTTCTGCACAGTTATGTGAATGTGGAATCCATGTGCATGCTTTCGATCGCAGTCATGCTCTATGCGCTTGTGCGGATGCGGCAGGAGGGGATCGGAGCAGTTAACAGCATCGTTTTTGCTGTGGGAGCGGTCCTGTGTTCGCTGTCATATTACAACGCGTATGGTTATCTGCTGATGAGCATCGGCTGGTTTGTCCTGTGCTGCTTTTGCCGGGAAAAAGACAGATACCGGTTGGATGTTAAGAAACTGTTTTCTTATGGCGGGCTGATCCTGTTGATCTGGTGTGCGGGAGCGGGGTGGTGGTTTGTACGCAATGCGGTTTTGCTGAACGGAGATGTGACAGGAATGCAGACCTTAAAGGCGGCGCAGGCCGCGACAGGCGCTTACCGTGCGCCCACGGCAATGGAGCGCGGCATCGGTATCATCGGCATGCTGAAGGAAAATGATACGCTCTGGGAATTGTTCCGGGGCTTTGTGGCAGCTTATGGATCGCGGTCCGTCTATGCGGGGATCAAGTATTACTATCTGTACGCGCTGTTCTTTTTGGGCGGTTTTTTAGGTTTGGGATACCCTGTATTGCGGGACCGGAAGCGGTTGACCGTGCAGGGGATATGCGCACATGCTTTGTGGCTTTTTGCATGCGGGATCACCTTTTCGTTATGGCTTTTTTATTGCTATACCACGGATTATCAGGTGCAGGGGCGCTATGTGCTGCCCTGCACGATCCCGGTCTTTCTGTGGGTGACGATGGGATATGAGGCTTTATCGGAAGAGATGCCTTTATTTGGTAAAATGCCTTATCTGCGGCGGCCGGTATCATTTCTTCCGGCGATCTTCAGCGTTTTTATGCTGTTGTATTTTTTGCTCAGGACAGCAGTGCCCGCGTATCTGTAAGCATCCGCGCCGGTAAAAAGGTTTGTTTTCACAGTTTCAACATATTTTTGAATATTTCATGTAGTTTTCGGAAATCGCCTTGCGATTTTTTTTTTGATACGATAAAATGACGCATGAACGAAACGCATGTAAAATGTGCATAAAAAGAAGTACGAAAGGTATAAATAAAAAGGCAAGGAGGAGTTTATGGGGGAGCATTACCGGCATGAGTGGAAGCATGAGATCACCTATTCCGACCTGATCGCGATCCGGCAGCGCATGAAGGCCGTCGCCAGACCGGATCCGCATGCTGTGGACGGGAAATATCTGATCCGCAGTTTATATTTTGATAATGCAGCGGATAAAGCGCTGCGGGAGAAGATCGACGGAGTGAACCGGCGGGAAAAGTTCAGGATACGCTATTACAATCTGGATCCTTCCGTGATCCATCTGGAAAAAAAGAGCCGGCTCAATGGTCTGGGGACGAAATACAGTGCGGCACTTTCTGAGGAGGAGGCGCAGCGGATCGTGGAGGGCGAGATCGACTGGATGATGGAGAGTGAGCGTGCGCTGATCCAGGAACTGTACTGTAAAATGCGTTATCAGGGACTGCAGCCCAAAACCATCGTGGATTACACCAGAGAGCCGTTTATCTACGAACCGGGGAATGTACGGGTAACGCTGGATTATGATCTTCGCACGGCACTGCACCGGATCGATTTTCTGGATCCGGAATGCGTGACCATACCGGCCGGGGAGGCACCGGTCATCATGGAGGTGAAATGGGATGCGTATCTGCCGGATATCATCCGGGATGCGGTGCAGTTAAAGGGTGTGCGTGTGGGAGCTTTTTCCAAATATGCCCGGTGCCGGATCTACGGCTGAACGGCATATACCGCAGCAAACAGATAAAAAACGGCAGTTTATAGTAAGCGCAATAAATAATTGCGCTTACTATAACGCTCCGCGAGGATGCGCACGGATTTTGTAAGGAAATATGCCGCTTTCAGCGGCCAAAATCCGGCGCAGTAAACGACAAAACGAAA
>JAFUUX010000009.1 GCA_017471325.1 Lachnospiraceae bacterium
CTATTCACAGTCGAATCGCGCACTTGCTGCGCGATTACGACCCAAATATTCCGAGCGAGATGGGTTTTGCCCATCGCCGCAGGCGATTTTCATTGGCAAAACCCGTTACTATCACAGCACGAAGGGCTGTGAATAGTAACGGAAAGCGACAGAAGAGAGAATTTATGTGGAAAAAGAGTTGACAGCCGGGCGGAAGGTATGATATATTAATTTCCGCAAGAGCAAAGGACTCTTTTTTTTGTGTCATTTTAGGAGGTGGAAAAATGCGTACAAGGATTACACTGGCATGCACAGAGTGCAAGCGCCGCAACTACGATACAACCAAGGATAAGAAGACTCATCCGGATCGTATGGAAACAAAGAAATACTGCAGATTCTGCAAGTCACACACCTTACATAAAGAAACGAAGTAAGTCAGGAGGCCGATATGGCAAAGTCCGAAGAAAAGAAGGCAAAAAAGCCGGGTTTCTTTAAGGGAGTCAAGACCGAATACAAAAAGATCAGCTGGCCGGATAAGAGTTCACTGACCAGACAGACGGTGGCTGTAGTGGTGATCACTGCGATCTTGTCCGTTCTGATCGCTGTGCTTGATTTTGTGATCAAGTATGGTGTGGAATGGTTAACTACTTTTTAGGGTGAACTGGATCAGATCAAGGGAGCCGGATACCGTTAGCGGCCGTTCCTCGGACGGTTACAGTTGTTCCTGTTAGCATCGCTGCTTCGTTACAAGAACACTATGCGTTAACACGGGATCGGCATCGGACGCAGTCAGATATTAGAAAGGTGCGTTTAATAAGGAGAGTATATGGCAGACACGAAAGCAAAGACCAAACGAATGAGTGAGCTGCAGGCGATTCTGGCAGGTCCGGAGGAGACGAGCGAGATTTTAAAACCGGTACGTACCGCATCGGATGAGGTGATCCAAAAGACACTGGAGGATCATGACATAGGTCTGAGCGATAACAAATCCGGTCGCGGTATGGGCTGGTACATTATCCATACTTATTCGGGGTATGAGAAGAAAGTCAAAGCCACCATCGAAAAACTGGTGGAGAACAAGCACCTGGAGAAAAAGATCCTTGAAGTGAAGGTTCCGATGCAGGAAGTGGTGGAGATCCGCACGGCAGGAAAAAAGACGGTGCAGAAGAAGAGTTATCCCGGATATGTGTTTATCCATATGGATGTGGATGACAGCGAGGCATGGTATGAAGTCCGAAATGTAAAAGGCGTGACGGGCTTTGTGGGACCCGGAAGCAAGCCGGTTCCGCTGGAGGATTATGAGATCGAGAAACTGAACCAGGAGAAGATCTCACAGGCAGAATTCCAGAAAGGCGATACGATCCAGATCGTGGATGGCGCATGGAAGGATACGATCGGTAAGGTATCCAAGATTGACGAGAACAAGCGGACCGTGACCATCATGATCGAGATGTTCGGCCGCGAGACACCGGTAGAGATCGGTTTCTATCAGGTGAAAAAGATGGATTGATCCATCGATTTATTTGGGCGTATGTGGGAGCAATGCCATAGCGGTATCGCGCCACTACCACATTATATATAAGGAGGACGCCAAAAATGGCAAAGAAAGTAACTGGTTACATCAAATTACAGATCCCGGCCGGAAAAGCAACACCGGCACCGCCTGTTGGCCCGGCATTAGGTCAGCACGGCGTAAACATCGTTGAATTCACAAAGCAGTTCAACGCGCAGACCGCAGACAAGGGTGATCTGATCATCCCGGTAGTCATCACTGTATATGCTGACAGAAGTTTCAGCTTTATCACAAAGACTCCGCCTGCAGCAGTATTGATCAAGAAAGCATGCAATCTGAAGACAGCATCCGCAGCACCGAACAAGACAAAGGTGGCAACAATCTCAAAAGAGAAACTGCGCGAGATCGCTGAAACAAAGATGCCGGATCTGAATGCTGCATCCATCGAAGCTGCTATGTCCATGATCGCAGGTACCTGCCGCAGCATGGGCGTAACTGTGGAAGAATAAGGAGGGAGAAAACGATGAAGCACGGAAAGAAATATACGGAAGCCCTGAAACAGTTTGACCGCGCTACTTATTATGATCTGGCGGAAGCTGTAGGCATGGTGAAGAAAACCGCTACTGCAAAATTTGATGAAACAGTAGAGGTGCATATCAGAACGGGCTGTGACGGACGTCACGCAGAGCAGCAGATCCGCGGCGCTGTAGTACTTCCGAACGGCACGGGTAAGACAGTCAGAGTCCTGGTTTTTGCAAAGGGAGATAAGGTCAATGAGGCAGAGGCCGCAGGGGCTGATTTTGTAGGCGGCGATGAGTTGATCCCGAAGATTCAGAATGAAGGTTGGCTGGATTTCGATGTTGTGGTTGCTACACCGGATATGATGGGTGTGGTAGGCCGTTTAGGTAAGGTGCTTGGTCCGAAAGGCCTCATGCCGAACCCGAAGGCCGGCACGGTTACCATGGATGTGACCAAGGCGATCAACGATATCAAAGCAGGTAAGATCGAGTACAGACTGGACAAGAGCAATATCATCCACTGCCCGATCGGCAAAGCATCCTTTACGGAGGAGCAGCTTTCCGAGAACCTGAGCGCGCTGATGGATGCGATCGTAAAGGCAAAGCCCAGCACATTAAAAGGTCAGTACCTGCGCAGCATTACGCTGGCAACAACAATGGGCCCCGGTGTACGTATCAGTACGGCGAAGTTCTGATTGTTTCGTAAAGATCATCACGCCCCCATGAAAATTCATGGGGGTTTGTTTTTATATCGCAGAGCCGCCGGGAGGAATATGTCAGCAAAAACTGACCTTTACAGAGGAGCCAGATACCGTTAGCGACCGTTCTATGGTCGGTTACGGGATCGGCATCCGACTGATACCAGGCAGAAATAAACTGACCTTTACAGAGGAGCCAGATACCGTTAGCGACCGTTCTATGGTCGGTTACGGGATCGGCATCCGACCGATACCAGTCAGATATAAATTGACCTTTACAGAGGAGAAGAAGCATGCGGAAGTTTAAGTTGTTTATAATTACATTGGTCATCGTACTGCTGATCGGCGGCCTGGGGATGCTGTTCCTGCGGCCGGAGAAAGCCGCGGTGGCTGACGGTGAAGCGCAGCAGGCCGTAAACACTTCCGTGTCACCTTCCGTTTCGGCCGGGATATCATCCTCAGCGGCAGGTGCGGGAACGGCTACCGTGGATCTGACGCCGAACACGCAGGGAAATGAGGGTGTGCCGGCAGAGGAGGCAGCGGTACCCGCGGAAACCGAAGAGAGCCTGCCGGAGGCCGTGGTTTTAGGAGAGGGTATGGCGGAGGACAATACTTATCTGGTCCATACCGCGGAAGAGGGGAAGGTACGGCTGGCTTTCGCAGGGGATATCCTTTTTGATCCCGGTTATGCCATCTATGCACAATACAGGCAAAGAGGCGGCAGGCTGGAGGCCTGTGTTTCCGCGGATCTGCTGGAGCATATGCGCGCAGCGGATGTCTGCATCGTAAACAATGAGTTTCCCTATTCCGACAGGGGAACGCCTTTGGAAAATAAGACTTATACTTTCCGCGCGGCGCCGGAGTCGGTCAGTCTTTTAAAAGAGATGGGCGTGGATATCGCAGGGGTAGCGAACAACCATGCATTTGACTATGGCATGGATGCTTTTGTGGATACCATGGATACGCTGGCGGGAGCCAATATCCCGTATGCCGGAGGCGGCAGGAATCTGGCAGAGGCAAAACAGCCGATCTATCTGTACGCTGGAGGGATGAAGATCGCGATCGTGGCATCTACGCAGATAGAACGTTATGATGCACCGCAATCCCGTGGGGCCACGGAAACAGAACCGGGGCTGCTGCGCAGTTATCCGAAGATCGATCCCACGCTGGAGGCGATCAGGACCGCAAAAGCCGAGAGCGACTTTGTGATCCTGCTGATCCACTGGGGAACGGAATTAAAAGAGGAACCGGATTGGGGACAGAATGAGCAGCTGCCGAAATTTATCGAGGCGGGGGCAGATGCCGTGATCGGAGCGCATCCGCATATCCTGCAGCAGATCGCATATAAAAACGGCGTGCCGGTGGTGTACAGCCTGGGAAATTTCTGGTTTAATTCCAAGACGCTGGATACCTGCCTGATCGAACTGACGCTGTCGGAGGGCGGTGTGGAGAGCCTGCGTTTTCTGCCCTGCCTGCAGACCAACAGTTCTGTCAGACTGCTGCATGATGCAGAGGCGGATCGTGTGCTGGAGTATATGCGCAGCATATCACCGACCATCAATATCGATGGGGATGGGTATATCACGGCAAAATGAGCCGTTTTTTGGACATGATAAAGACAGACGAAAGGGTATGGCGCGGCAGGATGGCCGGATCGATCCGGTCCGGAACATCATATGAACCTGATCCGAGCATAAGGAAAAGAAGGACAGACATTTGGAAACATTAGGCGTGATCGGTGGTTTGGGGCCGATGGCAAGTGCATATTTTCTTCAGATGGTAACGGAGATGACAGATGCGGCAGAGGATCAGGAGCATATAGAAGTGCTGCTGCACAGCTGCCCGCAGATTCCGGACAGGACGAGGTTTCTTTTGGGAAAGAGCAGCGAGGATCCCTGCCCGCCGATGATCAGGATCGGAAGGCAGTTGGCGGAAAACGGGGCGCAGCGGATCGCGATACCGTGCGTGACGGCGAATTTTTTTTATGACAGGCTGTGCAGAGAGATCCCCGTGCCGGTGATCGACATCATTTCGGAAACGGCAGAGTATTTATCTGCGCGCGATATAAAATGTGTCGGTCTTATGGCTACGGATGGTACGGTGCGCTGCGGATTTTTTCAAAAACAGTTGGAGGTATTTGGGATCCGGGTGGTGCTGCCCTCCGATGAGCGCCAGGCGGATGTGATGGCGGTGATCTATCAGGATGTGAAGGCGAACCGCCCTGTGGATATGGATCGTTTTTCAAAAGCGGCGGAGGAACTGCGCGCCAAAGGCAGTGAGGTGATCCTGCTGGGCTGTACGGAACTGTCCATGGCACGCCGTGATAACGGGATCGGTGCCGGCTATCTGGATGTGATGCAGCTGATGGCAAAGGTAAGCGTGGAGCACTGTGGCAGACTGAAGGCGGCATATACGGAATTGATCACGAAATACACCGGATAACCGGATCGATTACCGATAGAAGTTATACTTACAAGCGCTGGTTCGCGAGCATAAAACAAAAAAACAGTTGACACACGGAAATGATCTGTGGTAATATAGTCGAGGTTTCTTGAGAGACCATGCCGTAGACAGCAGGTGCCGCAAGGCATAAAGAGGGAACTCACCTGCCGAGGAGAAAAATATCTTTCCACATATTTGGATAAGTATTTCTCCGGCATATCCGGGGATTTTCTTTTTTAGAAATATCTCCAAGAAATAAAACAAGGAGGTAAAAAGATGGCAAAGGTAGAACTGAAAAAGCCGATCGTTGAAGAGATTTCCGAAGCGATCAAGGATGCCCAGTCTGTTGTGATCGTAGACCACAGAGGTCTTACGGTAGAACAGGATACGGCACTCCGTAAGCAGCTGAGAGAAGCCGGTGTGACTTACAAAGTTTACAAAAACACGATGATGCACCTTGCATTCAAGGATAGTGCATGTGCAGAACTGGATCAGTATCTGCAGGGGCCGAGTGCGATCGCGATCTCCAAAACAGATGCGACAGCGCCGGCACGTGAGATCGTAAAGTTTGCAAAGACGGCTCCGAAGTTGGAAGTCAAAGGTGGTATCGTTGAAGGCAGCGTGTACGATGCAGCAGGGATTGCAAATATCGCATCCGTACCGTCCAGAGAAGAACTGCTTTCCAAATTGCTCGGTTCCCTGCAGTCTCCGATCACCAATCTGGCACGCGTACTGAATCAGATCGCGGAAAAAGGTGGCGAGGGCGCAGCAGAAGCACCGGCAGCAGAATGATCTTATCAGCAGGGTTATCTGAAAGAAGACAGCACTGCAGCAACAGATCACGAAACAAAATCGTACAGGTAAAAATTAAGATGGAGGTAAAATCAAATGGCAAAGTTGTCTAAAGAAGAGTTTATTGAAATGATCAAAGAATACAGCGTACTGGAGCTGAATGAGATCGTTAAGGCTTGCGAGGAAGAGTTTGGCGTATCCGCAGCAGCAGGTGTTGTAGTAGCAGCAGGTCCTGCAGCAGGCGCAGCACCTGAGGAAGAGAAGACAGAGTTCGACGTAGAGCTGACAAGTTTCGGCGAGAAGAAGATGGATGTAATCAAAGTGATTCGTACCATCACAGGTCTGGGTCTGAAAGAGTCCAAAGAACTGGTGGAAGGCGCACCGAAGATGGTTAAGGAAGGCGCATCCAAGGATGAAGCTAACGAGATCAAGGCTAAACTGGAAGAAGTTGGCGCTAAGGTTACCCTTAAGTAATTTATTCCAATGGATTCAGGGAACCTCCAAGATTTGGGGGTTCCTTTTTATTTACGATACCATATCTTGACAAAGCAGAGCGTAAAGTATAAAATAGCGTTGCTGTTATACCGGAAGTTCTTAACATCCGTACTTTGGATATTTATAGTAACCGACAAAACTATTTTTGTTTTGTCGGTTACTGTGCCGGATTTTGGCCGCTGAAAGCGGCATATTTCCTTACAAAATCCGTGCGCATCCTCGCGGAGCGTTATAGTAAGCGCAATTACTTATTGCGCTTACTATAGAACTTCTGCAAATACCGAGCGGGTATAAAGAAGATAAAGGAACAGAATTCATGCAGAACCATGTTTTGGATTATCTGGACGTCACGGTGAAACGTCTTCCGGATAAGGTCGCGTTTACGGATGAAACGGAAAGCGAAACTTTCCGGCAGGTATATGATAAAATGAATGCTGTGGCAACGGCTTTGCTGCAGCGGGGCATGGCACACGAACCGGTGCTTGTTTTCATGGATAAGCGGGTGCGTACCATCATCACTTTTTTTGGTGTGATCGCTTCCGGCTGTTTTTACGTGCCGATCGATGAGGAAATGCCTGCTGCGCGTATCCGGCTGATCATGGAAAACTGTCAACCCCGTCTGATGATCTGTGATGAAACAACGATAGAGAAAGCACATGCCTTTGCGGGACAGACAGCATGTGTCCTGTATGAAGAACTGCTGGCGGTCAAACCGGATCAGGAAGCTTTGGCGGCAGTCCGGCAGGCGGCACTGGACATTGATCCGATCTATATCGTCTTTACATCGGGCTCTACCGGTGTGCCCAAGGGTGTTGCAGCCTGTCACCGTTCGGTGATCGATTATATCGAACAGCTTTCGGAAACACTCGGTTTTTCGGAGGAGACAGTATTTGGCAATCAGTCCCCTTTATATTTTGATGCGTGTTTAAAGGAGCTTTATCCGACCATCAAATTTGGTGCCACCACCTATTTGATACCGAAGCAGCTCTTTATGTTCCCGACGAAACTGGTGGAGTATTTAAATGAAAAGAAGATCAATACGGTCTGCTGGGTGGTTTCGGCATTGACCATGATATCGGCTTATGGTACATTTGACCGGGTGAAACCGGAATATCTTCGCACCGTGGCATTTGGCAGCGAGGTGTTTCCGATGAAGCAGTTCCGGCTCTGGCGGGAGGCACTGCCGGAGGCGCACTTTACCAATCTGTACGGGCCGACGGAATGCACCGGCATGAGCTGTTATTTTCATGTGGACAGGGAACTGGCGGAGGATGAGCCGATCCCGGTGGGGCGGCCGTTTAAAAATACGCAGATCCTGCTGCTTGCTGATGACGGAAAGCCTGCAGCGCAGGGGGAAACAGGGGAGATCTGCATCCGTGGGACGGCTGTGACGCTGGGGTATTATAACAATCCGGAGAAGACCGGGGAATGCTTTGTGCAAAACCCGCTGCAGAGCGCTTATCCGGAGAGGATTTACAGAACCGGTGATCTGGGGCGGCTGAATGACAGGGGCGAGCTGGTGTTTGTGTCGCGGAAGGATTATCAGATCAAACACATGGGACACCGGATCGAACTGGGTGAGATCGAAGCGGATGTCAGCGCGGTAGAGGGTGTGAAACTGTGCGGATGTATCTACTATAAAGAAAAAGAGCGGATCATCCTGTATTATGTGGGGGATATTGACAAAGCGGCGCTGATGGCGGAACTGAAGGAAGCGCTGCCGCGCTATATGCTGCCCAACCGTATCGAGCAGCTGTCGGAGATGCCGTTTACCGCAAACGGAAAGATCGACCGGGTACGGCTGAAAGAAATGTATGCAGAACTGCTGGCAGAAAAAAAGAGCCGCAGGGCAGAGTAAGGGAGGTTAATCATGGAAGATATTCTGGAAGTATTGCAGGAGGTGCTGGAGGAACTGCACCCGGATGTGGATTTTGAAAAGGAAGATGAACTGGTAGACCGCAAGATCATTGATTCTTTTGATATCGTGACGATCATCGCGCGCATTGATGAGGAATTTGATGTGGCGATCCCGGCAGACAAGATCGTACCGGAAAACTTTAATTCCATGGAGGCACTGGCAAAACTGGTCAGTGAACTGCTGGACGAGTGATGGATGCGGTCTTGCATACAGTTGAACAGGTAAAGGCTGCGTCCGAAAAACAGCGCCTGCTGCGCAGGTGTTTTGTGATCGCCGGTATCCTGCTGCTGTTATCGGCTGCAGGGGTGGGCGTGTGGAAAGCCTGCTTTGACAGGGTGTATCGCCATTGCGTGGCGGAGGCCGGTACAGAGGTGAGCGTGGCTGACTTTATGAAGGGCAGTTATACCGGGACGATCATTGCAGACATGGGGACGCCGATCGATACGCATGTTCCGGGAACCTACCGTGTGTATATCCAGTCAGGGCATTTTACGTACCGATCGGAACTGAAGATCGTGGATACCGTGGCACCGGTGGCAGAGAGCGTGGATGTGGTATCGATCCCCGGGGAGGTTCATGAAGCGGAGGAGTTTGTGACGGAGATCCGGGATGAGACCGCGGTGGAAGTGCGTTTTGCGGCAACGCCGTTTTTTGACCATGTGCGCGAAAGCGAAGTATTTGTGCTGCTCACGGATGCCGGGGGGAACGTGACGGAAGTGATGTCCCATTTAAGCGTGGTGCCGGTCGTGGGTGAGGTGGTCGCCGAGGCAGGGACAGGGCTGCCGGATGCGGAGGCCTTTAGCGTGGCGGCAGACCAGGAGATCCGCTATGCCACAGAAGAGGAAAAGGAAGCCTACATACAGGCACGCGGGAAAGCGGATGCCGCGGACTGGGTGGATGAAACAGGCGAATATACAGTATATCTGGTAAGTTATGGCGGGGTGTATACATCACGCCTGATCATGGTGGATACGACGCCGCCGCAGGTAGAGACGCAGGAACTGCAGGTATTTATCGGAGATGCGCTTTCGGCGGAGGATTTTATACTGCGGGTAACAGACGCGTCCCAGGTGACGGGAGAGTTTGTGACTGCGCCGGATACATCCGGGGAGGGCAGTTTTACGGTGGAGGCTGCCTATACTGATGCGGCCGGCAATACAGTACAGAAACAGCTCAGGTATACGGTGGCGGCAGATACGGAAGCACCCGTGATCACGGGGGCAAAGGATATCCGCGTGGTGCTGGGGGACAGCGTTTCCTACAAGCGCGGCGTGGAAGTGACGGACAACCATGATGCGGAGGTAGAACTGGTGGTAGACGCATCGGGGGTGGATCTGGAGACACTGGGAAATTACTCGGTGACCTACAGCGCAGTGGACAGTGCGGGAAATGCGGCCAGCAAGACCGTAAAACTGACTGTGGCCATGCCGGCGGAAGTGTCGCAGGAGACCGTGGATCTGCTGGCGGATTCCGTGCTGGAGCAGATCTTAAAGCCGGACATGACGGATTATGATAAGGCCAAAGCCATTTTCAACTGGGTGCATTCCATGGGATATCTGGACAAGACCAACCATGAGGATCCGATCCAGGCCGCTTATGACGGGCTGTATAAGAGAAGCGGGGATTGCTATACCTACGCGATCACCTCGCAGATATTGCTGACACATGCCGGGATACCGAATATCCTGATCGAGAAGATCCCTACCAGAAGGCTGCACTTCTGGAACCTGATCGATCTGGGGGAAGGCTGGTATCATTTTGATACATGCCGGCGGTCGGACGGGAGCAGTTTCTTTTATGTGGATAATGCGACGCTGATGGCATATTCCAATGCGCATTACAAATCGCACAATTATGATCCGGAGCAGTATCCGGAGATACAGTGATAAAAGATGTTATTTACTTCTTACGGATTTATCGCCTTTCTGGCGGTCATCATCATGCTTTATTATCTGGTGCCGAGGAAGTGGCAGTGGGGACTGCTGCTTTTCGGCAGTTATGTTTTTTATTTCTTCAGCGGGTGGTCAAACCTGCTGTATCTGGCGGCAGCCACGCTCAGCACCTATGTTACCGCACTGGTCATCGGGAAGCGGCAGGCTGCGGATGCCGCTTATATGGCAGCCCACAAGGCGGAACTTTCCAGGGAAGAGCGCAAAGCGCATAAAGAGGCGGAGAAGGCAAAACAGCGTCGCGTGATGGTGCTGGGGATCCTGCTGGCGATCGGCATGCTGGCGGCAGTGAAATATACCAATTTCATGATCGCCAATATCAACGGCGTACTTTCGCTGCTGCATAGCCCGGCGCGGCTGTCCTTTCTGGATATCATGCTGCCCATGGGTATCTCTTTCTATGTATTCCAGAGCGCGGGTTATCTGATCGATGTCTATCGAGGCAAAACGAAAGCAGAGGGGAACCTGTTCCGTTTCGCCTTGTTTGTTTCCTTCTTTCCGCAGCTGGTGCAGGGACCGATCAGTCGATACGATGACCTGGCGGAAGGGCTTTATGCGGAGCATCCGTTTGACAAAAAGAACGTGGCTTTCGGACTGCAGCGCGTGCTGTGGGGGTATTTTAAGAAGATGGTGATCGCGGACCGGCTGCTGACGGCTGTGACGGCGATCATCGGGGTGCCGGAAGTCTATGGAGGCGCGTTTGTATTTGCGGGCATGGTGCTGTACGCGGTGGAACTGTACTGCGATTTTACCGGCGGCATCGATATCACCATCGGCATTGCCCGGACGCTGGGGATCAAAGTGGCGGAAAACTTTGTGCGTCCGTATTTTTCCAAAAACTTAAAGGAATTCTGGAACCGCTGGCATATCACGATGGGAACCTGGTTTACGGATTATATCTTTTATCCGGTTTCCGTGAGCAGGTTTATGCTGAAGGTGAGCCGCGGCGCCAGAAAGCATCTGGGGGATGCTGTGGGGAAACGCGTGCCGGTCTATTTATCCTGTTTGATCGTATGGTCTGCGACCGGCATCTGGCATGGTGCGAGCTGGAATTTCATCGTATGGGGGCTGGGCAACTGTATCGTGCTGCTCATTTCCCAGGAACTGGAGCCGTTTTACCGCTGGTTCCATGCACATGTAAAAGTGCGTGGCAGCAGGCTCTGGGATGCGTTCTGTGTGGGGCGCACCCTGCTGATCGTAAGCGTGCTGCGCCTCTTTGACTGCTACAGAAATGTGCCGCTGACCTTCCGCATGTTCGGAAGCATGGTGACAGCGGATAATTGGAGCGGGCTGTTTGACGGCAGACTGCTGGAACTGGGGCTGAGCGGCACGGATTATATGGTGGCCGGTCTCGGGACACTGCTGGTTCTGGGCGTGAGCCTGCTGCAGCGCAGGAAATCCGTCAGGGAGAGGATCGCGGCATTGCCGTATCCGCTGCGTTTTCTGCTGTGGTATGGCCTGTTTCTGCTGGTGCTGCTCTTTGGAGCCTACGGCATCGGTTACGATGCGTCGCAGTTTATTTATAATCAGTTTTAAGGGATAATGTTCATGAGCGGGAAATCTCTATTCAGGATCATCATATCGGCAGGAGTGGTATTGGCAGGCCTGTGGCTTCTGCAGCGTCTGCTGGTGCCCAAATATATGCATGGCATCGTGGAAGGGGCCATGACGGCGGAGTTTTATCAGGAGAAGATGGATCATGATGTAGTATTTGTGGGGGATTGCGAGTTGTATGAAAACATCTCTCCCGTGACGATGTGGGAGCAGTACGGGATCAGCAGTTATATCCGCGGGAGCGCGCAGCAGCTGATCTGGCAGTCCTATTATCTGATGGAGGATACCCTGCGCTATGAGACGCCGAAGGTATTTGTTTTTAATGTGCTTTCCCTCAAATATAATGAGCCGCAGAAAGAAACCTATAACCGCATGACACTGGACGGCATGCGCTGGTCGGCGAGCAAGGCAGAGGCGGTGCGTGTTTCCATGCTGCCGGAAGAGCAGTTTGCGGATTACGTATTCCCGATCCTGCGTTATCATTCCCGCTGGCAGGAACTGGAAAAGGATGATCTCACCTATCTGTTCCGGCGGGACAAAGTGACGCACAGCGGTTACTACATGCGCGTGGATGTGCGGCCGGCAGAAAACATCCCGGATCCCAGGCCGCTTGGGGATTACGCTTTTGGGGAAAATGCCTGGTTCTATCTTGAAAAAATGCGGCTTTTATGCGAGGAACATGGTGTGCGTCTGATCCTGGTCAAAGCCCCCAGTCTGATGCCGCACTGGTATGCGGAGTGGGATGAGCAGGTCGCGGCATATGCGCAGGAGCACGGGCTGCCGTATTATAATTTTCTGGAAACCGCAGAAGAATACGGACTGGATTACATGACGGATACCTATGATGCCGGCCTGCATTTAAACTTATCCGGCGCGGAAAAACTGGGCAGTTATTTCGGCAGGATCCTTTCAGAAGACTATGGCGTGCCGGACAGAAGGCAGGAGGCGGCAGCGGCGGCAGTCTGGGAAGAAAAGTGTGCTGCTTACGAAGCAGAGCGGCAGGCGCAGGAGGCAAGGCTGGCAGCAGGCCTGCCGGTGAAAGGGGAACCGTAAGAGAGTAATAAAACGTAACAGATAAAGGAGGAAGAAAACATGAAAAAGAAACTGGCAATGCTGGGAATGGCAGGTCTGCTGGCACTGAGCATCGGTGCCTGCGGCGAGGAGGTAAAGACGATCTCTAAAGAAGAGGGCAGCACGGCGGCAGCGACCGCGGCGGCGCAGACACAGACACAGACGGCGGCAGCGGCAGGCACGGCCGCGGAAGAACCGGCAGCGGAGGGATATTATTTTGAGGCATCCGGCATCCGGCTGTATCCGGATATGGATGTGGATACCGTTCTGGCTTCGCTTGGGGAGTGCACGCATTATGAAGAGGAAAGCTGCGCGGCACAGGGCATGGCACATTTCTACACATTTGCGGACTATGAGATCAATACCTATCCGGATGGAAACATCAACCGTATATACTATATCCTGCTGAAAACGGACAATGTGGCAACGGCGGAGGGCGTGGATCTGTCCATGGATAAGGAAAAGGTCATCTCTGTTTACGGAGAGGATTATACGGAGGACGGGCGCAAACTGTATTATGAGAAAGGCGGTATGCGGCTTTCCTTTATCTTTAACGCGGATGATACCCTGGCTTCGATCGAATATGATTCGATCGTGCTGGAAAACTGAACAGGAAAATGTTCAGCCGGGCCGGATCAAAATTTTTCGTGGTTTTGCTTGACGAATCGATACAGTAGTGCTATGATGAAAAATGCGTCATTATAGAAAAGTGGTAATTCTATGCACTTTTCTGATTTTTATGCGTTTTGACGTGTTCTAGCAGTCGTAACAACATCATACGAATGGAGTGGATGCCAGTATGGAAAAAAACAGAATACGACCTGTCAAAAAGGGTAACAGCAAGCGGATGAGTTATTCCAGAAGGAAAGAAGTTCTGGATATCCCCAACCTGATCGAGGTGCAGAAGAATTCCTACAATTGGTTTCTGACCGACGGTCTGCGTGAGGCGTTTGATGACATTGCGCCGATCACGGATCCCAGCGGGAAACTGGAAGTGGATTTTGTCAATTTTAAATTGGACAAGTCCGAGATCAAGCACACGATCAATGAGTGCAAGGAAAGGGATCTTACCTATGATGCGCCGCTAAAGGTGAAAGTACGTCTTCATAACAAGGAGAAGGATGAGTTTCATGAGCATGAGGTCTACATGGGACAGTTCCCGCTGATGACGGATAACGGTACTTTTGTGATCAATGGTGCAGAGCGTGTCATTGTAAGCCAGTTGGTGCGTTCCCCCGGAATTTATTACAAGTCAGCATTGGATAAATCCGGTAAGAAACTGTTCAGCACCACGGTGATCCCGAACAGGGGCGCATGGCTGGAATATGAAACAGATTCCAATGATATCTTCTATGTTCGGGTAGACCGCACGAGAAAGGTACCCATCAGCGTATTCCTGCGCGCGATCGGTCTGGGCACAAATGAAGAGATCGTTGATTTCTTTGGCGATGAACCCAAGATCGTCAGATCCTTTGACAAAGACAGCAGCAGAAGTTATGAGGAAGGTCTGAAGGAACTGTACAACAAGGTGCGTTCCGGTGAGCCGTTCACCATGGAGAGTGCGGAGGGATATGTAACCGCGACCTTCTTTGATGCAAGCCGTTATGACCTGGCAAAGGTGGGGCGTTATAAATTCAACAAGAAACTGGCATATAAGAACCGTATCGTTGGACATAAACTGGCGGAAGATGTTTTGAATCCGTTTACAGGCGAGGTGCTGGCTTCTGCAGGTACGGAAGTGGATGTGGAACTGGCAGACCAGATCCAGAACTCGGCTGTAGAAAGCGTTATGATCCAGGCGGAAGATAAAAACGTGAAAGTGATATCCAACCTGATGGTGGATATCGAAGAATGGCTGGATATCGATGCCAGGGCATTGGGGATCAATGAGAAAGTATATTGGCCGGTGCTGAAGAAACTGCTGCGCGAGTACGGCGCAAAGCCGGATCAGATGGCAAGCGCGATCTCTGCAAATGTCGCGGATCTGATCCCGAAACACATTACCAAGAGTGATATTCTCGCATCCATTAACTATATCGTATGTCTGGATCATAAGATCGGCAACGAGGACGATATCGACCATCTGGGCAACCGCCGTATCCGTGCGGTCGGTGAACTGCTGCAGAACCAGTACCGTATCGGTCTGACACGTATGGCCCGTGTGGTACGTGAACGTATGGTGACGCATGACGCGCATGCAAGTGAGGACATTTCACCGCAGAGCCTGATCAATATCAAGCCGGTACAGGCAGCAGTGAAGGAGTTCTTCGGTTCTTCGCAGTTATCACAGTTCATGGATCAGAACAACCCGCTGGGTGAGTTGACACACAAACGCCGTCTCTCCGCATTGGGACCGGGCGGACTTTCCAGAGACCGTGCCGGGTTCGAGGTGCGGGATGTGCATTATACACATTATGGACGTATGTGCCCGATCGAGACACCGGAAGGTCCGAATATCGGTCTGATCAACTCTCTGGCGTGTTATGCGCGTATCAATGAGTATGGGTTCATCGAAGCACCGTACCGTAAGATAGACAAGACCGATCCTGCCAATCCCGTGGTAACGGAAGAAGTGGTTTATATGACTGCAGATGAAGAAGACAATTACCATGTGGCGCAGGCAAATGAGAAGCTGGATGAACAGGGACATTTCGTAAGGAATTCCGTATCCGGCCGTTATAAAGATGAAACACAGGAATATCCGAAAGCCATGTTTGACTACATGGACGTATCGCCTAAGATGGTGTTCTCGGTAGCAACAGCCCTGATCCCGTTTTTGGAGAATGACGATGCAAACCGTGCGCTGATGGGTTCCAACATGCAGCGTCAGGCGGTACCGCTTCTGTTTACGGAAGCACCGGTGGTAGGCACGGGTATGGAGACCAAAGCCGCTGTTGACTCCGGCGTATGCGTGGTAGCGACCAAGCCGGGAACGGTGGAGCAGGTATCCACAAAACAGATCCGGATCAAGGCGGATGACGGGGAGAAGATGGAGTACCAGCTTCAGAAGTTTGTCCGTTCCAACCAGTCGAACTGCTACAATCAGAGACCGATCGTATTTGTCGGAGATCATGTGGAAGCAGGGCAGGTGATCGCGGACGGACCGTCTACCGCAAACGGTGAACTGGGACTGGGCAAGAACCCGCTCATCGGCTTCATGACCTGGGAGGGTTATAACTACGAGGATGCCGTGCTCCTGAGCGAGCGCCTTGTAAAAGAGGATGTATATACCTCAGTGCATATCGAGGAGCACGAGATCGAAGCGCGTGATACCAAACTGGGTGCGGAAGAGATCACCCGCGATATCCCGGGCGTAGGTGAAGATGCGCTGAAGGATCTGGATGACCGCGGCATTATCCGCATCGGCGCTGAAGTGCGTGCCGGAGATATCCTGGTCGGTAAAGTAACGCCGAAGGGTGAAACGGATCTGACGGCAGAAGAAAGACTGCTGCGCGCGATCTTCGGTGAAAAGGCACGTGAAGTCAGGGATACTTCCCTGAAAGTGCCGCACGGTGAATATGGCGTGGTGGTGGATGCAAAACTGTTCTCGCGTGAGGACGTGGGTGCAGAACTTTCACCGGGCGTTAACCAGAAAGTCCGCATCTATATCGCACAGAAGAGAAAGATCTCTGTCGGTGATAAGATGGCAGGCCGTCATGGTAACAAGGGTGTGGTTTCCCGTGTGCTGCCGGTAGAGGATATGCCTTATCTGCCGAACGGACGTCCGCTGGATATCGTACTGAACCCGCTGGGCGTGCCGTCCCGTATGAATATCGGACAGGTTCTGGAGATCCATCTGTCACTTGCCGCAAAAGCGCTGGGCTTCAATATCGAGACACCGGTATTTGACGGCGCAAACGAAGATGACATCATGGATACCCTGGATCTGGCAAATGACTATGTCAATCTGGAATGGGAGGAGTTTTCCAGAAAGCATAAAGAGGAACTGCTGCCGGAAGTATATCAGTATCTGGAAGAGAATAAGGATCACAGAGCGTTATGGAAGGGCGTGCCGCTGTCCCGTGACGGTAAAGTAAGGCTGCGTGACGGCCGCACCGGGGAATTCTTTGATTCACCGGTTACCATCGGGCACATGCATTACCTGAAGCTGCACCACCTGGTAGACGATAAGATCCACGCGCGTTCTACCGGCCCGTACTCACTGGTAACGCAGCAACCGTTGGGCGGTAAAGCACAGTTTGGCGGCCAGCGTTTCGGAGAGATGGAGGTTTGGGCACTGGAAGCTTATGGTGCATCCTATACACTGCAGGAGATCCTGACCGTGAAGTCGGACGATGTCGTTGGACGTGTCAAGACCTATGAGGCGATCGTGAAAGGTGAGAACATCCCTGAACCCGGCATTCCGGAGTCCTTCAAGGTACTGCTGAAGGAAATGCAGTCCCTGGCACTGGATGTCCGTGTGCTGGATGAAAACGGCAACGAGATCGAACTGAAGGAGAATGTAGATTATTCTGACAGCGAATTTAAGTTTGAACTGGGTGAAAGCAGAAATGACTACAATTCGGATGCTATGAAGAGAAGAGGCTACAGTGTCGGAAGCATGAACGAAGAAGGCGAACTAGAGGAAGATGATGCTGATGACCAGGAGTATGAAGAGGACTATGAAGACAGCCTGGTAGACACTGTTGACGACAACGATTAAACAATTGATTTCTGAACCATACATTTGAGAAATGTAAAGGAGATCCAGAAAAAATGGCAGATTTAAAGAAAATGGAAGAACAGCCGATTACTTTTGACGCGATCCGTATCGGATTGGCCAGCCCGGAAAAGATCCGGGAGTGGTCTACAAGAAACAATGATCCGAAGGCCGGCGTCGTGGAAAAACCGGAAACGATCAATTACCGTACCTTAAAGCCGGAGAAGGAAGGTCTTTTCTGCGAAAAGATCTTCGGACCCAGCAAAGACTGGGAGTGCCACTGCGGTAAGTATCGTAAGATCCGCTATAAAGGCGTGATCTGCGATAAGTGCGGTGTGGAAGTCACAAAGTCCAATGTACGCCGTGAGCGTATGGGTCGTATCGAACTGGCGGCTCCGGTTTCCCATATCTGGTATTTCAAGGGAATTCCCAGCCGGATCGGTACGCTGCTGAACCTGACACCGAAGGAGCTGGAGAGTGTGCTGTATTTTTCGGCATACATCGTTTTGGATCCGAAGGATACCGAACTGGAAATGAAACAGGTGATCCGCGAGTACGAGTACAAGCAGGTTCGCGACAAGTATGATAAACTGCAGGAAGAACATCCGGAGAAGGATTATAACTTTGTAGCAGAGATGGGCGCCGAGGCGATCCAGAAACTGTTAAAAGAGATCGATCTGGATCAGGAAATGGCCACCCTGAAAGAAGAACTGAAAAATGAATCTACCAAGGGGAAAGGCACGAAACTGATCAAGCGCCTGGAAGTGGTAGAGGCGCTGCGTGATTCCGGGAACCGTCCGGAGTGGATGATCATGGATACGATCCCGGTCATCCCGCCCGATCTGCGCCCTATGGTGCAGTTGGATGGCGGCCGTTTTGCGACATCCGACCTGAATGATCTGTATCGCCGCATCATCAACAGAAACAACCGTCTGCAGAAACTGTTGGATCTGGGTGCGCCGGAGATCATCATCAACAACGAGAAGCGTATGCTGCAGGAAGCAGTAGATGCGCTGATCGATAACGGACGCAAAGGAAAAGCAGTGACGGGACCGGGCAACAGATCTTTAAAGAGTCTGTCCGATATGCTGAAAGGTAAGGGCGGCCGTTTCCGCCAGAACCTGCTGGGCAAGCGTGTAGACTATTCCGGCCGTTCCGTTATCGTGGTAGGTCCGGAACTGAAGATCTATCAGTGCGGTCTGCCGAAGGAAATGGCGATCGAGTTGTTTAAGCCTTTCGTAATGAAAGAACTGGTCAGCAAAGGCATGTGCCAGAACATCAAGGCAGCCAAGAAAATGGTAGAAAAGCAGGACACCAAGGTATGGGACGTTCTGGAAGAAGTGATCATGGAGCATCCGGTCATGCTGAACCGCGCACCGACACTGCACAGGCTTGGCATCCAGGCATTTGAGCCGATCCTGGTAGAAGGTAAAGCGATCAAACTGCATCCGCTGGTATGTACCGCGTTCAACGCAGACTTTGATGGTGACCAGATGGCAGTGCATCTGCCGCTGTCCGTAGAGGCACAGGCAGAATGCCGCTTCCTGCTGCTCTCACCGAACAACCTGCTGAAGCCGTCAGACGGTGCGCCGGTGGCCGTTCCCTCACAGGATATGGTTTTGGGTATTTATTACCTGACGCAGGAAAGACCGGGTTCTTTAGGGGAAGGACATTATTATAAGAATATCAATGAAGCGATCCTGGCATACGAAAACGGCTATCTGGATCTGCACGGACGCATCAAGGTGCGTATGACACGTACCCTTGCGGACGGCCGCACGATCCAGGGAACGGTGGAATCCACTCTGGGACGTTTCCTGTTTAATGAGATCCTGCCGCAGGATCTGGGCTTTGTAAAGCGTAAGACAGATGAAGACATACTGCTTCCGGAGGTGGACTTCTTAGTAGGCAAGAAACAGTTAAAGCAGATCCTGGAGAAAGTCATCAACACACACGGGGCTACCCAGACGGCGGAAGTGCTCGACCTGGTAAAAGCGATCGGATACAAATATTCCACCCGTGCGGCTATGACGGTTTCCATCGCGGATATGACCGTGCCGAAGAAGAAGAAGGAAATGATCGAGCAGGCTCAGGAGAACGTGGACCGCATCAATTTCCTGTATCAGCGTGGCCGCAGCACAAATGAAGAGCGCTACAACAATATCATCACACTTTGGAAGAATACCGATGACGCGCTGACCAAAGAGCTGATGGATGGTCTGGACAGTTACAATAATATCAAGATGATGGCTGATTCCGGTGCCCGTGGTTCCAAGGAGCAGATCAAGCAGCTCGTAGGTATGCGTGGCCTGATGGCGGATACCTCGGGTAACACCATTGAACTGCCGGTGAAATCTAACTTCCGTGAAGGTCTGGACGTTTTGGAGTACTTTATTTCCGCGCATGGTGCCCGCAAAGGTCTGTCCGATACAGCATTGCGTACAGCAGACTCCGGTTATCTGACCAGACGAATGGTGGATATCTGCCAGAGCCTGATCATCCGTGAAAATGACTGCTCGGAAGGCAGAAGTGAGATCCCGGGCAGAACGATATCTTCTCTGCTGAAGGACAATACAGAACGTATCAATGTCGCAGACGATAATGGAAAGAAAGAGTTTATCGGACGTTATCTGGCAGAGGATATCAAAGGCGAAAACGGTACGGTGATTGCAAAGGCAAACAGCATCATCACACCCAAACTTGCAGATGAGATCATTGCGACCGGTCTGGATGATTTTAAGGTATACGATGAAGTGGAAAAACTGGAAAACCGTGTGCGCGGACGCTTCGCAGCAGAAGACGTGCTGGATGACCAGGGGGAAGTGATCGTAAAGGCAAATCAGATGATCACGCCGAAGCGCGCGGCTGCGATCCAGTCGGCAGGTATTGCTTCCGTAAAGATCCGTACCAGCTTGGCATGCAAGTCCCGTGACGGTATCTGCGCAAAATGCTATGGTGCAAACATGGCGACAGGTGAGCCGGTACAGATTGGTGAAGCAGTCGGCATCATCGCAGCGCAGTCGATCGGTGAGCCGGGTACACAGTTGACCATGCGTACATTCCATACCGGCGGTGTGGCAGGTAACGATATCACACAAGGTCTTCCCCGTGTGGAGGAACTTTTTGAGGCCAGAAAGCCGAAGGGTCTTGCAGTCATTACTGCGATCGGCGGGAAGGTGAGCATTGAGGAAAGCAACAATAACCGTAAGGTGACCATCAAGAATGATGAGGAAGTCAAGGTTTATGATATTCCTTATGGTGCGACGCTGAAAGTCAGGGAAGGCGATGATGTGGAAGCCGGCCATACGCTGACAGACGGTTCCGTGGATCCGCATGAACTGCTGACCATCAAGGATATGCAGGCAGTGGAGACCTATCTGGTGCAGGAAGTACAGAAGGTGTACGGCAGCCAGGGCGTTGATCTGGCCGATAAGCATATCGAAGTGATCATCCGCCAGATGATGAAGAAGCAGATGGTAGAGGATCCGGGAGACAGTGATCTGCTGCCGGGTTCACTGGAGGATCGCCTGAAGATCGAGGAACGCAATGAGCAGCTGGAAGCAGAAGGCAAGAATCCTATCGTGGTAAAGGATATCATCCTGGGTATTACGAAAGCGGCACTGGCAACGGATTCCTTCCTTGCAGCGGCTTCCTTCCAGGAGACAGCCAAGGTGCTGACAGAGGCAGCCATCAAAGGTAAGGTGGATCCGCTGATCGGTCTGAAGGAAAACGTGATCATCGGTAAACTGATCCCGGCAGGTACAGGCATCAGCAGATACCGCAAGGTGAAACTGAACGTGGATGAAGCGATCCCGCAGGATGAGGATGAGATCGATTTTTCCGAGGATGATGATAATGGCGAAATGCTGGAACTTTCCGAGGATGAGGATTTCGATGAGGAATTCGACAGTGATGTGGATGACGGGCTGGAGGACGAGGAAGAAGATCTGGTATCCGTGGGCGATGTTTCAGGGAATGACGAGGATGATGAATAAAAATCCTTGACAGAAAAGCACATAAGAAGTATAATGATCAAGCGTGTGAATTTGCACGCTTGATTTTTTATGCAAAAAAAGGCGTGGAATCACATAGTACATGTGAATTCAGACAGGAGGTGAACAGAATGCCAACATTTAACCAGTTAGTAAGAAAGGGACGTCAGACTTCCGTAAAGAAGTCCACAGCTCCGGCTCTGCTGAAAGGCTACAACTCTCTGCACAAGAAAGCGATCGATACGAATTCGCCGCAGAAGCGTGGTGTATGCACAGCAGTAAAGACCGCTACCCCGAAGAAGCCGAACTCTGCACTGCGTAAGATCGCCAGAGTACGTCTTTCCAACGGAATCGAGGTAACGAGTTACATTCCGGGCGAAGGTCACAATCTGCAGGAGCACAGCGTGGTTTTGGTTCGCGGCGGTCGTGTAAAGGATCTGCCGGGTACCAGATATCATGTGATCCGTGGTACGCTTGATACCGCAGGTGTTGCCAACAGAAAGCAGGCGCGTTCCAAATATGGTGCAAAGCGTCCTAAGGACAAGAAGTAAGGCAACCAGCCTAGGGTATCACAGGACTAATAAGTGTTGGAATTCTGATTCATTCTTTCGTAATACAGGATCCGGCGCGAACACATTAGTAGAGCGTGTGAGTACCTATGATTTAATCAAGCAATTCATTCATGATTAAGGAGGGAAGAACCGTGCCACGTAAAGGACACATTCAAAAACGAGATGTTTTGGCAGATCCTTTATACAATGACAAGGTAGTCACCAAGCTGATCAACAATATCATGTTGGACGGCAAAAAAGGTGTAGCACAGCGCATTGTATATCATGCATTTGCCAAAGTGGAAGAAAAAAGCGGCAAGCCGGCGCTTGAAGTGTTCGGTGAGGCGATGAACAACATCATGCCGCAGTTGGAAGTTAAGGCAAGACGTGTCGGTGGTGCTACCTATCAGGTACCTATCGAAGTACGTCCGGAAAGACGCCAGGCCTTAGCGCTCAGATGGCTGACCATGTTCTCAAGAAAGCGTTCTGAGAAGACCATGGAAGACAAGCTGGCGAATGAGATCTTGGATGCAGCAAATGGTACAGGTGCAGCTGTAAAGCGTAAAGATGAGATGCACCGTATGGCTGAGGCGAATAAGGCGTTTGCGCATTACAGATTTTAAGGGAAGGAGGAACTGAAGGTGGCTGAAAGAGAATACCCCTTAGAGCGTACCAGAAATATCGGTATCATGGCTCACATCGACGCAGGTAAGACAACGCTGACAGAGCGTATCCTGTATTATACCGGCGTTAACTACAAGATCGGTGACACGCATGAAGGTACTGCAACCATGGACTGGATGGAACAGGAAGCAGAGCGCGGTATCACGATCACATCAGCCGCTACCACCTGCCACTGGACTCTGCAGGAAAACTGCAAGCCGAAGCCGGGTGCTCTGGAGCATCGTATCAATATCATCGATACACCGGGACACGTTGACTTTACGGTAGAGGTGGAGCGTTCACTCCGTGTATTGGACGGCGCTGTAGGCGTGTTCTGCGCAAAGGGCGGTGTAGAGCCCCAGTCAGAAAACGTATGGCGTCAGGCAGATACCTATAACGTACCGCGTATGGCATTCATTAATAAGATGGATATCATGGGTGCAAACTTCTTTGGCGCGGTAGAACAGATCCGTAACCGTCTGGGCAAGAATGCGATCATTCTGAACCTGCCCATCGGCAAGGAGGATGAATTCAAAGGCATCATCGATCTGTTTGAAGAGAAAGCCTACATTTATAATGATGATAAGGGCGAGGATATCTCTATCGTAGATATCCCGGAAGACATGAAAGAGGATGCTGAACTGTATCGTTCGGAACTGATCGAAAAGATCTGCGAACTGGATGATGATCTGATGGAGAAATTCCTGGAGGATGAGATTCCTTCCGTAGACGAGATGAAGGCAGTACTGCGTAAGGCTACTTGCGAATGCCGTGCCGTACCGGTTTGCTGTGGTTCCGCTTACAGAAACAAGGGCGTTCAGAAACTTTTGGATGCAGTACTTGAGTATATGCCTGCTCCTACCGACATCCCTGCAATCAAGGGTGTTGACCTGGAAGGCAATGAAGTGGAGAGACATTCTTCCGATGCAGAGCCGTTCGCAGCGCTGGCATTCAAGATCATGACCGATCCGTTTGTAGGTAAGCTTTCCTTTATCCGTGTATATTCCGGTACACTGAACTCCGGTTCTTATGTACTGAATGCTACCAAGGATAAGAAAGAGCGTGTAGGCCGTCTGCTGCAGATGCATGCAAATAAGCGTGCCGAACTGGATAAGGTTTATTCCGGTGATATCGCGGCGGCAGTTGGCTTTAAATTTACCACCACAGGTGATACCATCTGCGACGAGCAGCATCCGGTGATCCTGGAGTCCATGGAATTCCCTGAGCCGGTAATCGAGCTCGCGATCGAGCCGAAGACCAAGGCAGGACTGGGCAAGATGGGCGAAGCACTGGCAAAACTGGCGGAAGAAGATCCTACTTTCCGTGCACATACCAATGCGGAAACAGGTCAGACCATCATCGCAGGTATGGGCGAGCTCCATCTGGAGATCATCGTAGACCGTCTGCTGCGTGAGTTCAAGGTAGAGGCAAATGTAGGCGCACCGCAGGTGGCATACAAAGAAGCATTTACCAAGCCGGTAGAAGTAGATTCCAAGTATGCAAAGCAGTCCGGTGGTCGTGGTCAGTATGGTCATTGTAAGGTGAAATTCGAGCCGATGGATCCGAACGGTGAGGAGACCTTTAAGTTTGAGTCCACTGTTGTAGGTGGTGCGATTCCGAAGGAATATATCCCGGCAGTAGGCGAGGGTATCGAAGAAGCTGCAAAAGCCGGTATTCTGGGCGGATTCCCGGTACTGGGTGTACATGCGAATGTTTATGACGGTTCCTACCATGAGGTAGACTCCTCCGAAATGGCATTCCATATCGCAGGTTCCATGGCATTTAAAGAGGCTATGCAGAAGGGCGGCGCAGTGCTGCTGGAGCCGATCATGAAAGTCGAAGTGACGATGCCGGAAGAGTACATGGGCGATGTTATCGGTGATATCAACTCCCGCCGTGGACGTATCGAAGGCATGGATGATCTGGGCGGCGGCAAGATCGTGCGCGGATACGTGCCTCTGGCAGAAATGTTCGGTTACTCTACAGACCTGCGTTCCAAGACACAGGGCCGCGGTAACTACTCTATGTTCTTTGAGAGATATGAGCAGGTACCGAAGAATATCCAGGACAAAGTACTGGCAGCAAAGGGCAACTAATTTATTAAGAAACACTTGAAAAAGCGCGAGGTTTTTAATATAATAAGACCTAGCGACTTTTGAAAACCATTTAACTCATCAAGGAGGAAAGAAACAAAATGGCTAAAGAGAAATTTAACAGATCGAAACCGCATTGTAACATCGGTACCATCGGTCACGTAGACCATGGTAAAACAACTCTGACTGCTGCAATCACCAAGGTTCTGGCTGAGCGTGTTGCAGGTAATACCGCTACCGATTTCGAGAACATCGATAAGGCTCCGGAAGAGAGAGAAAGAGGTATCACGATTTCTACCGCACACGTTGAGTATGAGACAGAGAAGAGACACTATGCACACGTTGACTGCCCGGGACATGCTGACTATGTAAAGAACATGATCACCGGTGCTGCACAGATGGACGGCGCTATCCTGGTTGTTGCTGCAACTGATGGTGTTATGGCTCAGACCAAGGAGCACATCCTTCTGTCCCGTCAGGTAGGTGTACCTTACATCGTAGTATTCCTGAACAAGTGCGATATGGTAGACGATCCTGAGTTGATCGAACTGGTAGAGATGGAAGTAACAGATCAGCTGGCTGAGTATGACTTCAATGACTGCCCGATCGTTAAGGGTTCCGCTCTGAAGGCTCTGGAAGATCCTAAGGGTGAGTGGGGCGACAAGATCATGGAACTGATGGATACCGTTGATTCCTATATCCCGGATCCGCAGCGTGATACGGATAAGCCGTTCCTGATGCCTGTAGAGGATGTATTCACCATCTCTGGTCGTGGTACTGTTGCTACCGGCCGTGTAGAGCGTGGTACACTGCACCTCAACGAGGAAGTTGAGATCGTAGGTGTTCGTGAGGAGTCCAGAAAGACAGTTGTTACCGGTATCGAAATGTTCCACAAACTGCTGGATGAGGCGCAGGCTGGTGATAACATCGGTGCTCTGCTTCGTGGTGTTAACCGTACAGATATCGAGCGTGGACAGGTTCTGGCTAAGCCGGGCAGCGTTACCTGCCACAAGAAATTCACAGCTCAGGTATACGTACTGACCAAGGATGAAGGTGGACGTCATACACCGTTCTTCAACAACTATCGTCCGCAGTTCTACTTCCGTACAACGGATATCACAGGTGTCTGCAACCTGCCGGAAGGCACTGAGATGTGCATGCCTGGTGATAACGTAGAGATGACCATCGAGTTGATCCACCCGATCGCTATGGAGCAGGGTCTTACTTTCGCTATCCGCGAGGGTGGTCGTACCGTAGGATCCGGCCGTGTGGCTTCCATCATCGAGTAATCTTTGCTCATAAGTTGTAATGATCAGAGCCCTCCAGGAAAATGGAGGGCTCTTTTTTTCTTTACGCATTTGTCGATTTTTGTTAAAATAGGATATAGTAAGCGCAATAAATAATTGCGCTTACTATAACGCTCCGCGAGGATGCGCACGGATTTTGTAAGGAAATATGCCGCTTTCAGCGGCCAAAATCCGGCGCAGTAAACGACAAAACGAAAATAGTTTTGTCGTTTAC
>JAFUUX010000010.1 GCA_017471325.1 Lachnospiraceae bacterium
TAGTAAGCGCAATAAATAATTGCGCTTACTATAACGCTCCGCGAGGATGCGCACGGATTTTGTAAGGAAATATGCCGCTTTCAGCGGCCAAAATCCGGCGCAGTAAACGACAAAACGAAAATAGTTTTGTCGTTTACCATAAATATTCTAAAGAGGTTTAAGATCATGTTTCAGGCATTTCTGATCAAATATGCAGAGATCGCGATCAAGGGGAAAAACCGTCCTATCTTTGAAGACGCGCTGGTAAAACAACTGCGGCGCGCCTTAAAACCGGTAGACGGTTCTTTTCATGTATACAAAACGCAGGGGCGTGTGCATGTGGATACGGAGCCCGGCTATGATTATGACGGCGCGGTATCTGCCATGCAGAGGGTATTCGGCGTCACTGCGATCTGTCCGGTACTGGTTCTGGAGGACGAAGGCTTTGATGTGCTGAAAGAAAAGGTCTGCGATTATATCCGGGAGACTTATCCGGAGCAGAACGAAAGTTTTAAGGTAAATGCCAGGAGAGCCAGAAAGAACTACCCGATGGAATCCATGCAGATCAATGCAAAGATGGGCGAAGCGATCCTGGAGGCATTTCCGGGAATGCATGTGGATGTGAAAGAGCCGCAGATCATGCTGCATATCGAGATCCGGGAAAAGATCTATGTATATTCCTTAAGTATCCCCGGTGCGGGCGGTATGCCTACGGGAACCGGCGGAAAGGCGATGCTGCTGCTTTCGGGCGGGATCGATTCGCCGGTGGCCGGTTATATGATCGCAAAGCGCGGTGTGGTGCTGAATGCGGTGTATTTCCATGCGCCGCCGTATACCAGCGAACGGGCAAAACAGAAAGTGGTGGATCTGGCAAAGATCGTATCGGATTATGCCGGTGAGATCTATCTTCATGTGATCAATTTTACGGAGATCCAGAAATATATCTATGAAAAATGCCCGCATGACGAACTGACGATCATCATGCGGCGTTATATGATGCGTATCGCGGAACGCATCGCGCTGGAACACGACTGCCTGGCACTGGTGACGGGAGAGTCCATCGGGCAGGTAGCGTCCCAGACTATGGCCAGTCTGCTGGTGACGAATGAAGTGTGTGAGACACTGCCGGTATTCAGGCCGCTGATCGGTTTTGATAAAGAGCAGATCGTAAGGATCTCAAAGGAGATCGGTGCTTTTGAGACTTCCATACTGCCTTTTGAGGACTGCTGCACGATCTGGGTGGCAAAGCACCCCGTGACCAAGCCCAGTGCAAAGATCATCCGCAGGCATGAGGAGTATCTGCGGGAGCAGATCGATGAGATGGTGGAGTCGGCTGTAAACGGCAGGGAAGTGATCAAGGTAGGCTGAAAAGCGATTCGGGAAAACAGAAAAAGCAAAAGCGCCCGCAAACCGGGCGCCTGTTGTATCTGTAAATAAAACAGATGAGATTATTTTGCCAGGTACGGATCGATCGCTTTTAAGATCTCAGCTGCTTCAGTATCATCATTTACATGGATGTCCAGTTCGATCGGCTTGGAAATGTCTAAACTGAAGATGCCCATGATGGATTTTGCGTCAATCACATACCGGCCGGAGATCAGATCGAAATCGCAGTCAAACTTGGCGATCTCATTTACAAAAGCCTTTACCTTATCGATAGAATCGATCAAAATCTGTGTAGTCTTCATGATGCGTGCTCCTTTCTGACTTCTTGCATTTAATATTAGAGCAAATAGGGAAATAAGTCAATATGAATGAACTGAAAAAAGAAGCGAAAAAAGAAGTGAAAAAAGAATACCGGACGGCATCCCTGCATAATCTGGGCTGCAAGGTCAATGCCTATGAAATGGATGTGATGGAGGAACTGCTGCGGGAGGGCGGTTATAAGATCGTACCCTTTACGGAGCCGGCGGATGTGGTGATCATCAATACCTGCACGGTAACGAATATCGCAGACCGCAAGAGCCGGCAGATGCTGCACCGGGCAAAAAAAATGAATCCGGATGGAGTGGTGGTGGCGGTAGGCTGCTATGTACAGACTGCAGCGGAAGAGGCAATGAAGGATGCGGGGATCGACTTATGCATCGGAAACAATAAAAAAGGAGAACTGGTGCAGATCCTGGCAGAGTATCTGGGGCTGGCAGCGGAGGGGCAGCAGAAAAAAATACCCGGAAACAGCACCGTGATCGATATCAATGCCGGATGCGCGTATGAGGATATGCAGTTAAAGAAGATCTCGGAGCATACGCGGGCGTATATCAAGATCCAGGACGGCTGCAATCAGTTCTGTACATACTGTATCATTCCTTTTGCCAGGGGGCGCGTGCGCAGCAGGCGGAAAGAGGAGATCCTGACAGAAGTGCGCACATTGGCGCAGGCCGGCTGCCGGGAATTTGTACTGACCGGTATCCACATCAGTTCCTACGGCTATGATCTGGCATTTCCCGAAAAAAGGCCCATGGCAAATCAGTTTCATGAGGCTTCCCTGCTGGATCTGCTAAAGAGCATGGATGAGATCGCGGGGGTGGAACGGATCCGCTTAAGTTCCCTGGAGCCGCGCATCATCACGCCGGAATTTGTAAAAGGGATCGCCGGGATCCGGAGCATCTGTCCGCATTTTCACCTGTCCCTGCAGAGCGGCAGCGACAGTGTCCTGCGGCGTATGAACCGGCAGTACGATACCGCGGATTTTGCATACCGTGTGCAGCTTCTGCGCGAGGCCTTTGACCGGCCGGCCATCACGACGGATATCATCGTGGGCTTTCCGCAGGAGACGGAGGAGGAGTTTGCACAGACACTTGCCTTTGCTGAGCGGATCGGTTTTTATGAGATGCATATCTTTAAGTATTCCAAACGGAAGGGCACACCGGCAGCAGCCATGAGCGGACAACTGACGGAGGCGCAGAAGGCGCAGCGTTCCGACCGGCTGGAGGCGGTGGAAAAGGGGCTTTCGGCGGCATTTAGGAAGGATCGTGAGGGGAGCGTGGCAGAGGTTCTGGCGGAAGAGTTTCGGGAAGTTGAGGGGAAACGGTATCTGGTGGGGCATACGAGGGAATATCTCTATGCGGCGATGGAGACGGATGCGGATCTTTCCGGACAGATCCTGCAGGTGCGGATCGGATCGGCGTTTGCGGACGGGATGGTGCACGCTGTCATACTGCAGCCCTAAAAGCAGGAAAATACAAGATTGAATATTGCAGGGAAATGGTCTATAATGATCTAGGGTTAATAATAGGGGGAGTTTTACCTGCGGGCATAGAGATATACCGGTGAAACTCATAAATTGCCGATGGAAGTTATACTTACAAGTTCTGCTTGTCAGCATAACTCTGTACAGAGCAGATGAAATCAGAAACGGCAGTGTATTTCGGCCGCGAGTATAAAACAATAATATATTTTAAGAAAGGATATCAAGATGGCAGAGGGCGTAAGCAACACTCAATTTTTCAAAGTGGAGGTAGAGCCGGTTGACAGCGTCAGGACGATCCTGGAGGAGGTCTATTATGCGCTGGAAGAAAAAGGCTACAATCCGGTCAACCAGATCGTAGGTTATATCATGTCCGGAGATCCTACCTACATCACCAGTTTCAAGAATGCGCGCAGCATCATCATGAAGGCAGAGAGGGACGAACTGGTCGAGGAACTGCTGACGGAGTATATCCGCAATAACAACTGGCCGGGAGCCGAGGAGCTGGAAGACTGATGCGTATCATGGGATTGGATTTTGGCGCCAAGACGGTAGGCGTGGCGATCAGCGATGCGCTGGGACTGACGGCGCAGGGCAAGGAGATCGTTCGCAGGGAGCGTGAGTCAAAACTGCGGCAGACCTGCGCGCGGATCGAGGAGCTGATCGTGGAATACGGTGTGGAACGTATCGTCATGGGGCTGCCGAAAAATATGGATGGCAGTGAAGGCGACCGTGTGGAAAAGACAAAGGCGTTTCAGGAGATGCTGGAGCGCAGGACAGGCCTGGAGGTAGTGTTGTGGGATGAACGTCTCACAACGGTGGCTGCAGACCGCTATATGTCGGAAGCGGGCTTACACGGCACAAAACGCAAAGAAGTAGTAGATGAGATCGCGGCAGTCTTTATTTTGCAGGGATATCTGGACAGCCGGCCAAAAGAAGGCGGAACAGATGCGCGGCCGGATACGGGAAACGGGAAAGGATAAGTGCATGGCAGCAGGATTGGAAACCATACAGCTGGAGATCGAAGGCGGGGAAGTCACTTTCTATGTGCTGGAGCAGACCACGGTAAGCGGCAGGGATTATTACCTGGTCACGGATGCACCGGAGGGGGACGGGGATGCCATGATCTTAAAAGACCTTTCCGAAAAAACGGCGGAAGAAGCCGTGTTTGAATTTGTAGAGGATGAGCAGGAACTGAAGGCGATCGGGGAGGTCTTTGCCGGTCTGCTGGAGGATACGGAACTGATATAAGCAGTTTGGAAAAGGCAGAAAGAGAAGGGGTTATCAGTGAAAAAAACAGGAAATGCAGAGGCACCGCCGCTGCGGATCATTCCGCTGGGCGGTCTGGAGCAGATCGGAATGAACATTACCGCTCTGGAATGCGCAGACAGCATCATGATCATAGACTGCGGGCTGGGATTCCCGGAAGATGATATGTATGGTGTGGATCTGGTCATTCCGGATGTGAGTTATCTGGTGGAGAATGCAGACAAGGTCAAGGGTTTTGTGATCACGCACGGGCATGAGGATCACATCGGCGCCCTGCCCTATATCCTGCGCGTGCTGAATGTGCCGGTCTATGCCACCAAATTAACGCTCGGTATCATCGAGCATAAACTGGAAGAACATAATATGCTGGATCTGGTCACGCGCAAGGTGATCTCTTTCGGGCAGACCATTACGCTGGGGGATTTTCATGTAGAGTTTATCCGCACAAATCATAGTATTTCGGACGCGGCGGCACTGGCGATCTACACGCCGCAGGGTATATTGGTGCATACCGGTGATTTTAAAGTGGATTATACGCCGATCTATGGGGACGCCATTGATCTGCAGCGCTTTGGCGAACTGGGCAAAAAGGGCGTGCTGGCGCTGATGTGCGATTCCACCAATGCGGAGCGGCCGGGCTTTACGCCGTCGGAGCGCACGGTGGGGCAGACGCTCAACAACATTTTTGAAAACCAGAAGAATAAGCGCATCATAGTCGCGACGTTTGCATCCAATGTGGACCGCGTGCAGCAGATCATCAATACAGCCCACCGCTATGGCAGGAAGTGCGCGGTGGAGGGGCGCAGCATGGTGAACATCATCCAGACGGCGATCGAACTGGAACGCCTGAGCGTGCCGGAAAATACGCTGGTGGATCTGGATGTGCTGCGCAATTATCCGGAGGAGCAGACGGTAATCATTACGACCGGCAGTCAGGGAGAGCGCCTGGCGGCATTGTCACGCATGGCAAACGGTACGCATAAAAAGGTGATCATCGGGCCAAAGGATGCGGTGCTGTTTTCCTCCCACCCGATACCGGGCAACGAGAAGGCGGTCACAAAGATCATCAATGAGATCTTTCAAAAAGGGGCGGATGTGGTCTTTCAGGACGCGCATGTTTCCGGACATGCCTGCCAGGAAGAGATCAAACTGATCTACGCGCTGACGCGGCCGAAATATGCGATCCCGGTGCATGGCGAATACAAGCACTTAAAGGCGCAGGCCAAGATCGCCACCCAGATGGGCATGGAGAAGGAAAACATCTTTATCCTGCAGAGCGGTGATATCCTGGAGATCCATGGGGATAAGGCCGGTAAGACAGGACATGTGCAGAGCGGTTTTGTCTTTGTAGACGGTCTGGGTGTCGGCGATGTAGGAAATGTGGTGCTGCGTGACCGGCAGCGTCTGGCCGATGATGGCATCATGCTGCTGGCACTGGTCATGGATGGCGAGAACAGGGTAGTTTCCGGTCCGGAGATCGTCACACGCGGTTTTGTATATGTGAAAGAGGCGGATGAACTGCTGGAGGATATCCACATGCTGGTGGATGATACCATCTGCGAGTTTTATGAACGTGAGAATCCGGGAGGCCGCAGCAAACTGAAAAACAATATCAAAGAGGCGGTCAGCGAATATGTCTGGAAAAAGACCAAGCGCCGTCCCATGGTATTGCCGGTGATCATGGATATCGAATGACCGGGAAATGGACTGTCTCTGATCACGGATAAAAAAAGAAAAATGTTTTTGCGGGAGGGGTTATGACAGAAGTTGATAATGAACTGCATGTATTGATTGAGGCCGTAAGACATTCGGAAACATATAAGCAGTATGACCGGAAGCGCGTGGCGTTAAAGAGCAATCCGGAATTAAAGCAGAAGGTGGATGTATACCGCGCGGAAAACTACCGCCTGCAGAATCTGCCGGACGACGGTACCTTACAGGATCGGATCGAGGCTTTTGCCGAAGCCAATATGGAACTGTCCGAGGAACCCATGGTACGGGAATTCCTGGACGCGGAACTGGGATTGTGCCGTATGCTGCAGGAGGTCGTGGATCGTGTTGTGCGGGCAATCGATTTTGAATGAGCCAAACGGATCGGGAGAGGCATCCTGATGAGAGTCAGTCAGATATAAACTTGCGTTTATAGAGGAGTATTGGAATGAAAGCCAGAAGAATCGCCTGGTCTATCGTCAGATTTATATTCGGGCTGGTGATCAGCATTATCATCGTAATGCTGGTCTACCGCTTTGCGCTCGATGCCTATGATTTCGGCTATCGCATCTTTGCGGAGACACCGGTGAGTCCGGAGCCGGGACTGACCATGTCTGTAGCGATCGTAGAGGGCAAGTCTGTAGTGGAGATCGGTGAGATCCTGGAAGGCAAAGGACTGATCCGCAGCGCGTATCTCTTTTATCTGCAGGAGATGTTTTCTTCCTATCATAAAAAACTGCAGCCCGGAGTTTATGAATTAAGCACGGCCATGACGCCGGAGGAGATGATGGGCGTGATGGCGGCCAATGCCGGGGCAGAGGGAGAGGATGAGACCATCGGCAACAGCGAGTCTTCTTCCGATATGGTCATCGAAGGGGATGACGGCGGGGAAACGGGAGATGCCGGCGATAACAGTACGGAAAGCGGAGAGGCATCCCAATGATCCCGGAGGAACGTTTTGCATCTTTTCTCATGTCATTGGAACCGGAAGGGACGGAATGGCTGGCAGAACTGGAGCAGGAGGCGCTGGCCGGTGCAGTACCGGTCATCCGTAAAGAAACGCAGCAGTTGCTGCGTTTTCTGGTGAAGGCATTCCGGCCGGAGAGGATATTGGAGGTAGGTACTGCAGTCGGTTTTTCAGCGCTGTTTTTGTGGGAAGCATCCGGCAGGCAGGCACAGATCACGACGATCGAGAATTATGAAAAACGGATACCGCTTGCGCGGGCAAATTTTGAAAAATACGGTGCGGCGCGGCAGATCCGTTTATTGGAAGGGGATGCGGTCGGGGTGCTGCCGGCGCTGGCAGGTTCGTATCAGATGGTCTTTATGGATGCGGCGAAAGGGCAGTATCCGGCATTTCTGCCGGAGGTGACCAGGCTGCTGCAGCCGGGGGGCATCCTGGTGACGGATAATGTGCTGCAGGAGGGGGCATTGCTGGAGTCGCGTTATGCGGTGGTGCGCAGGGACAGGACCATACATGCCAGGATGCGGGATTATCTGTATGAACTGACACATAGTGAAGATTATGATACGGCAGTGCTGCAGGCAGGGGATGGCGTGGCACTGAGTGTGAGGAAATAACGATGGCGGATAAGAAACGTCCGGAGCTGCTGGTACCGGCCGGCAGCCTGGAAGTATTGAAGGTAGCGGTGCGCTATGGCGCAGATGCGGTATATATCGGCGGCGAGGTGTTCAGCCTGCGTGCAAAAGCCAAAAACTTCTCGAAGGAGGACATGGCAGAAGGGATTGCCTATGCCCACGCGCACGGAGTAAAGGTCCATGTGACCGCAAACATCCTGGCGCATAATCATGACCTGGCGGAAGCACGGGTATATTTCGGGCAGTTAAAAGAACTAAAGCCGGATGCGCTGATCATTTCCGATCCCGGAATGTTTACGATGGCCCGGGAGATCTGTCCGGAGATCGAGGTGCATGTATCCACGCAGGCCAATAATACCAATTATGAAACTTTTCTTTTCTGGCACCGGCTGGGCACAAAACGCGTGGTAGCCGCCAGGGAACTGTCCCTGTGGGAGATCCGGGAGATCCGGGAGCAGATCCCTGAGGATATGGAGATCGAATGTTTTATCCATGGCGCCATGTGCATTTCCTATTCCGGACGCTGTCTTTTGTCCAACTACTTTACGGGACGGGATGCCAACCGGGGCGCCTGCACGCATCCCTGCCGCTGGAATTACGCGGTCATGGAGGAAACCAGGCCGGGGGAGTATCTGCCTGTATTTGAAAATGAGCGCGGGACCTTTATCTTTAATTCCCGTGATCTGTGTATGATAGAGCATATTCCTGAACTCATGGAGGCAGGCATTGACAGTTATAAGATCGAGGGACGGATGAAGACCGCACTTTATGTGGCTATGGTGGCGCGGACGTACCGGAAAGCCATCGACTGGTATCTGGAGTCGGAGGAGTGCTACGGGGAGCATCTGGACTGGCTGCGCGCGGAGATCCGCAAGTGTACTTACAGGCGTTATTCCACGGGGTTTTATTTCGGAAAACCGGATGAAAACGGCCAGATCTATGAGGACAGTACTTATATCAGCGAGTACACTTATCTTGGCCGGGTGGAGGAGGTGCATGACGGCAGGGCGCGGATCACCCAGAAAAACAAGTTTTCCGTGGGGGATGCCATAGAGATCATGAAAGCGGACGGACAGGACCGCAAAGTAAATGTGCTTAGGATGTACAATGCGGAGGGGGAAGCCGTGGAAGCCTGCCCACATGCAGGAGAAACGATATGGCTGCTGCTTTCGGAAAGGCCCGAGGCGGGAGATCTGCTGCGGGTGGAGGGTTCCAGACAGAGAGCATAAAAGGAAGAGCCAAAGCGGCATAAGAGGTTTGGATTTTAGGAGGAAAAACCGTGAACGAAGCGATCAACATTGAGGAATTGTTTGGCAGGAATGTCTTTACAGTAGGCAAGATGCGGGAGCGCCTGCCGAAGAATGTATTTAAAGAAGTGAAGAAAGTCATGGCGGAGGGCGGCGAACTTTCCAAGACTTCAGCGGATGTGGTGGCAAAGGCCATGAAGGACTGGGCGGTAGAGAACGGTGCCACGCACTATACGCACTGGTTCCAGCCTTTGACGGGCATCACGGCGGAAAAGCATGATTCCTTCATTACCCATCCGGACGAGGAGGGGCGCACGCTGTTGGAATTTTCCGGCAAGGAACTCATCAAGGGCGAGCCGGATGCCTCTTCTTTTCCTTCCGGCGGCCTGCGGGCGACTTTTGAGGCCAGAGGCTATACCGCATGGGATATCACTTCCCCGGCCTTCTTAAAGGAAGATGCAGTAGGGAAGGTGCTCTGTATTCCCACGGCGTTCTGTTCCTATACCGGCGAGGCGCTGGATAAGAAAACACCGCTGCTGCGTTCCGAGGAGGCGCTGAATGAGCAGGCACTGCGTATCGTGCGCCTGTTTGGAAATACCGCGGCAAAGAGCGTGGGAACTTCCGTCGGCCTGGAGCAGGAATATTTTCTGGTGGATCATGAGAAATATCTGCAGCGTGCCGATCTGATCTTTGCGGGGCGGACGCTTTTTGGGGCGCCGGCGCCAAAAGGACAGGAGATGGAGGATCATTATTTCGGCGCGATCCGGGAACGCATCGGCGCATTTATGAAGGACTTAAACGTAGAACTGTGGAAACTGGGGGTAACCGCCAAGACGCAGCACAATGAGGTGGCGCCTGCCCAGCACGAACTGGCACCGATCTATGAGAGCGGTAATGTGGCGATCGACCATAACCAGCTGGTGATGGAGACCATGAAGAAGGTGGCGGGGCGGCATGGCCTGAACTGCCTGCTGCATGAGAAGCCTTTTGCCGGCGTGAACGGATCCGGCAAGCATGACAACTGGTCCATGGTAACGGACAATGGCGTGAATCTGCTGGATCCCGGTTATACGCCGAATGAGAATATCCAGTTTTTACTGGTGCTGGCCTGCATCATCAAGGCAGTGGACACCCATGCGGATCTGCTGCGCCAGTCGGCAGCGGATGTAGGGAACGATCACCGTCTGGGTGCGGATGAAGCACCGCCGGCCATCATTTCCATTTTTTTGGGAGATCAGCTGGAGGATGTGGTCCGGCAGCTGGTTTCCACCGGGGAGGCCAAGAAGAGCAAAAAAGGCGGTAAACTGGTAACCGGTGTTTCCACGCTGCCGGATCTGGAAAAAGATGCAACAGACCGGAACCGTACATCGCCCTTTGCTTTTACCGGCAATAAATTTGAATTCCGTATGGTAGGATCTTCCGATTCCGTGGCAGGACCGAATACCACGCTGAACGCGATCGTGGCGGAGGCTTTCTGCGAGGCGGCGGATCAGTTGGAAAAAGCGGAAGACTTTGATCTGGCAGTGCATGATCTGATCAAGGAGTACCTGACTGACCACCAGCGGATCATCTTTAACGGGGACGGGTATTCGGAAGCCTGGGTGGAGGAAGCGGCACGGCGCGGCCTGCCGAACATCAAGTCGATGGTGGAATCCGTGGATGCGCTGCTCAAGCCGGAATCAGTAAAGATGTTTGAACGTTTTAAGATCTTTACAAAGACGGAACTGGAATCCCGTGCGGAGATCCTGTATGAAACCTATTCCAAGACGATCAATATCGAAGCGCTGACAATGATCGATATGGTCAGCAAGCAGATCCTGCCGGCGGTGGTGAACTATACCGGAAAACTGGCAAAGACCGTGCTGGCCATGCAGGAAGCGGGCGTGGAACCGAACGCGCAGAGAAAATTGCTGCAGCAGACCAATGCGCTGTTGGAAGAGATGCAGGCAGCGATGGAGAAACTGCAGGCGGATACGGCAAAAGCGGCAGCACTGAAGGAGAAAGAGCAGGCCTTTTATTATAAAGACACGATCTGTGCAGACATGGTGGCATTGCGGGCACCTGCGGATAAACTGGAAATGATCGTGGATAAGGAATTATGGCCGATACCGACCTACGGGGATCTGATCTTTGAAGTATGAGTTTGGCATGATCGGCAGTTTCTGTGGAGGAGCGGGCGCGGATGAAAAAGTGGAAAACCTGGCAGATCGTTCTGTTTATAGTAGTATGCGTAAGCCTGAATATCGGGGGAAAGATGCTGGCAGTCTGGCTGGAACTGCCGCTGTGGATGGACTGCTTTGGAACAACGCTGTGTGCTTATATCGCGGGACCTGTATGCGGCGCTATGGTAGGCCTGACGGGAAATCTGGCATACGGCGCCATCAACCATCTTTCGGCAGCCTATTCCCTCACCAGTATTGCGCTGGGGATCATCGTGGGGATCGCTGCAAAGCGGAACCGTTTTGACCATTTATATGGTTTTATGAAGGTCGCGTCCATGACGGTATTGACGGCACTGATCGTATCAGTGCCGTTAAATCTGCTGTTTGCGGAAGGCTACACGGACAACAAATGGGGAGACGGCGTCATCAATTATCTTCTGGAACGGGAATGGCCGACTTTTCTGTGTTCCATTCTCGGACAACTGGCGATCGAGTTTGTTGACAAGGTACTGACGATCGCGGCTGTGTATCTGATCATCCTGATGCAGCGTTCCGGCGCCGGCACGGAAGAAGAAAAAAAGATAGAGCACAAAATTCCTGCGGGGGCAGCCTTTTTACTGCCGCTTCTGTTTTTTCTGTTCCTGAAGACGGAGGCGCAGGCAGAGCCGCCCGGGGAGACCGTAGATTATGATGATTATGTACAGACTGTCTACAGCAGCAGTAACGGCCTGCCCTGCGGGGAAGCCAATGATATCGCGCAGACCAATGACGGCGTGCTCTGGATCGGCACTTACGCGGGACTGTACCGCTATAACGGGCGGGAGTTCCGCTGGATCGATGATTACGAATCCGTAAAGAATGTAAACTGCCTGTATGTGGATGAAGAGGGACGTCTCTGGATCGGCACGAACGATAACGGGCTTTCCATCGTGATACGAGAGGAAGTGGTCAATGTCCTGGATCAGTCCGGCGGTCTGCCGTCCAATTCCGTGAGGTGTATCGTCCGCTCGGCAGACGGGTATTATTATATAGGAACGACAGCCAGCCTGCAGATCCTGGCGATGAATAACGGTCTGAAAGCCACGGGAACCCTGGAGGAGGTGAACTACGCCGACAGCATCACCGCCGATGAGGAAGGGCATGTGGCAGCAGTCACCACCGACGGGGGATTGTATCTGATGAAAGGCGGAAGCATTCTGGCAACGACCCGCCTGCAGGGCGCGGAGGAGTTGTTTAACTGCTGCGCCTTTGCGCCGGACGGAACGCTGATGGTGGGGACTTCCACGGATCATATCTATTGTTATGATATTTCCGGGGGGGATTTCGTGCTGCTTGAAAAGAAGACCTGCGGGAACATTGCCAGCATCAATAACCTGAATTTCTTAAGCGATGGCACCCTCTTTATTTCTACGGACCGCGGCGTGTCCTACATGGACGGGAAGGGATACCATCAGTTAAATACCAATGATTTCAACAATTCCATTGACAATATGCTTTATGATTATCAAGGGAATCTCTGGTTTACTTCCTCAAGGCTGGGGCTGCTGCGCCTGACCAAATCCCCTTTTAAGGATGTATACGGTGCGATCGGTATGGAGCGCCGTGTCGTCAATGCGATCGTCTCATGGCAGGACTGTTATTATATCGGCACGGATAAGGGGCTGGACGTGGTGGACAAAGACTGCACCCGGCAGCTGCAGAACGGACTGACGCTGGAACTGGAGGGCAAGCGTATCCGCTGCATGTACGTGGATGATGAAGATCATCTGTGGGTATGCACCTACGGAAACGGGCTGGTGGAATACGCACGGGACGGGCAGAGCTGGTCCTATAATGCGGAAAACGGCAGTTTCGGAAACCGTGCCAGGATCGTGACCGGTCTTTCGGATGGAACGATCCTGGCAGCAGGTGATACCGGGATCAGCTTCATCCAAAACCATAAGATCGTAAGGACGATCCGCAATGAAGACGGTCTGATCAATTCCATGATCCTGACGGTAACGGAACTGACGGACGGAACGATCCTGGCTGGAACGGATGGGGACGGGATTGCGGTCCTGAAGGACGGGCAGGTGACGGATATGCTTACCCGTGAGGACGGGCTCAGCAGCGGCGTGATCCTGCGCATGGTCAGGGATACAAAATCAGAAGGCGTATTTATCGTGACCAGCAACAGTCTATGCTATCTGGAGGAAAACGGCAGCATCCGGGTGCTGGACCGCTTTCCGTATTTCAATAACTATGATATCTGGGTAAAAGATGAAGATACGCTGTTTGTCATGTCCAGCGCGGGGATCTATGTGGTGGGACGTGACGAACTGGTGGCGGGCGGTGATCTGGCATGGGAGCTTCTGGATGCGCGCCGCGGCCTGGGCACTTCCTTAACGGCAAATTCCTGGAACTATGACAACGGCAGCGGAGAACTGTTCCTACCCTGTGATACCGGTGTCTATATCATCGATGTGGAGAGATACAATACGGATGTGCGTTCCTACAGGATGCAGCTGACCTCAGTGCGGCTGGACGGGGTGCTGCAGCCCATTTCACGCACGGGGGATATTACGGTAGGGCAGGGAGTCAACCGTATCGAACTGTCACCGGAGATCCTGAACTACACGATACAGGAGCCGAATGTCGGATATTTTCTGGAGGGCTATGATACCCAGTGGACGGTCATGCCGCAGAACAGTTTAAACAACGTCATCTATGTAAATCTGCCCGCGGGAAACTATACATTCCATCTGGCGATCTATGACAGCGCCGGTGAGCATGTTCTGGAGGAGCGTAAATTCGGACTGGTCAAGGTAGGCGAGTTTTATGAACAGCCCGGATTTACCGTGTATATGCTGCTGGTACTTTCGTCATTTCTCATCTGGGCTACCTGGTTTGTGGTGCAGAGACAATTGAACAACCAGCAGATCAAACTGAATATGGCCAACGAAACGGTCATGGCTATCGCAAATGCGGTCGATGCCAAGGACGTGCGCACACACCAGCATTCCCTCAGGGTAGCGGAATTTTCCGTGCAGATCGCGCGGGAGATGCGGTGTTTCCGGTGGTGGCAGAAGAAACGCTTCCTTTCCAATCTGCGAAAGGCGGCGCAGCTGCATGATATCGGCAAGATCGGTGTACCGGACAGTGTGCTGAACAAGGTGGGACGCTTAACGGATGAAGAATATGCTCAGATGAAGTCCCATGTAACGCGGGGCGCGGAGATCCTGAAGGATTTTACGCTGGTGGAGCATGTCATTGACGGAACGCTGTATCATCATGAACGCTATGACGGGAAAGGCTATCCCTACGGGCTGAAGGGAGAAGAGATCCCGATCTTTGGACGCATTATCGGTGTGGCCGATGCCTTTGACGCGATGACATCCAACCGTGTATACCGTAACCATATGGATACGGACTATGTCATGAATGAGATGCAGCGCGGGCGGGGGACGCAGTTTGATCCGGATGCGCTGGATGCCTTTCTGCGGCTGATCGAAAAAGGCGTGATCGATCTGGAGGAACTGTATGCGCAGAAGCGCGCGGAGATCCAAAATGCGGATCAGGCTGCGCAGGAAGAACTCAGGCGGCGCGTAGAGGAGGATAAGCAGATCCAGGCAGACCAGATGAAGAACAATGACAGGGAGGCATCAGCGGAAGGGGAAAAACCTCTGGATCAGGAAGTTACGGCAGATAAGAAAGGAGCCGAGGCATGAAGCGCGTATATGTCACAACCGCATTGACCTGTATGGTGATGCTGGCCGTGTTTCTTGGGAGTTTTCGTCTTTTAAACGTGACCGGCGGAAGGGATGAACTGACGGTGGGCTTTATCTATGACAATGATGAAAGCACGGCTTATACCTTTAATTTCTCTCTGGCAAAGGATGCTCTGGAAAAGAGATATGGCAGCCGGTTGGAAATACTGACCTGCAGCAATGTACTGGATGATGAGATGGAAGAACCCTTAAGGGATCTGGCAGAGAAGGGCTGCGATATCATCTTTTTTAACGGATACAGTGAACTGGTGCAGAAACTGGCGCCGGAGTATCCGCAGATCCAGTTCTGCCAGACGTCTTACAGGGACATGTATGGACAGACGGTACCGGATAATTATCACACATTTAAGGGGGAAGCCTATCAGGGGCGTTATGTGAGCGGCATCGTGGCAGGAATGAAGATACAACAGATGATCACGGAAGGGAGCATTTCAGAGGAACAGGCGCTGGTGGGCTTTGTGGCGGCCTTTCCGACATCCGAGGTGATATCCGGTTATACGGCGTTTCTGCTGGGGGTGCGTTCCGTGGTACCGCAGGCAGTGATGCAGGTATGTTATACCCAGACCTGGAGCAGTTACGCGCATGAGAAGGAGGCGGCGCAGAAACTGATCGATAACGGCTGCGTGATCATCTCGCAGCATACCGATACCATAGGCCCCGCGATCGCCTGCGAGGCGGCAGCCGTGGAAAAGGAAGTCTATTTTGTGGGGAACAATCAGAGCATGGCGGAGGTGGCGCCGGGCACATCCTTAGTCACCTCAAGGATCTGCTGGGAGCCGTATGTGCTTTCCGCAGTGGAGGCAGTGATGGCGAATAAGAGCATTGAATCGGTCGTATCGGGAAATATCCACGGAACGGATGTATCAGCCGGTTTTGAAAAGGGGTGGATAGAGATGGTCGACCTGAATCTTCAGGTGGCTGCCCCGGGAACCCGGGAAGCGATGGAGCAGGCGATCGGGCAGTTTCAGCACGGCGCTTCGTTTATGGTATTTCAGGGGGAATACACGGGTGTGGATCCAGCAGATCCCACAAAGACGCTGGATCTGAGAGACGGGTATATCGAGAATGAAAATACGTCATATCCGTTATTTCACTATGTGCTTTCGGATATCATCACGGTGGTGGAGTAGCGTCATGGTTGTGCTGACGCTTGCATGACAGCGCACAGAGGATGTGTTGCAGTAGCGGCAGGATATAAAGAAACAGAGGAGAAAAGAAGCGCTGTATGGAATAGAATACAGTGGCCTCCGGGTTTATTGCCGGTCGGTAGGGTATCACCGGAAGCAGGGCGGAGATTTTTTTGATATATAGTAAGCGCAATAAATAATTGCGCTTACTATAACGCTCCGCGAGGATGCGCAAGGATTTTGTAAGGAAATATGCCGCTTTCAGCGGCCAAAATCCGGCGCAGTAAACGACAAAACGAAAATAGTTTTGTCGTTTACTATAGCATATAAACACTTTTGATAATATGGCTTAAGTAAATGCTGTAAGAGATAGTGTCAAGTGACGTATGAAAAAAAACAGGACCCCAAAATCGGCTCAGTTGAACCTTGAAAAATAAATATCTGTAGATACAGTCAAGCGGGCGGTGCCGCTTTTCGCCCACCCCATTTTCTTTTTAGGATATGCGAAAATAACGGTCCCACCCCAGCTCAAAGCGGCACCTGATATACAGAAATTATTAAGTTGTAGGTGATCGCGTGCGATAGGCTCTCCGAGGGCTTAGGGCGCTGCCCTAAGAACCCGCAAGGGACACGTCCCTTGACCCGATTTGCGGGCGCTGCCCGCACCCGTCCTCGCCGGAAGCAGGGAAAGGCGCTTAGCACCTTTCCCAACAGACAGGATAATCCGCGAACCTTATGTCAAGGGACTTTCGCGGCATATCCTCACCGGCTGCGCCGGTTCCGGTATTCCACGGTTCCCTTGACAACGGTTCCGCTCCGTGATCATGCGGAAGCCTGTTGTTGCATTTTAAGGATCGTCTGTTGTCCGAGGAAGATCATAAGCTGCCATTTACCCGGCATGTTCTCGCCGTTTTTGATGAGATCATCTTCGACCAATGGTTTGTATCCGTTGTGTCTGTGAGGTCGCAGGAAGTTGTAATAAGCAACCCAGAGAGCGAGATCATAGTTAGCACCATCATAGTTATCAAAGCCGTTCGTCGGACGGTAGGAAGCCTTATAAGTGCGGTTTAATCGCTCTATCATCTGCTTGTATGGACGGAACTCTTTTGATACTTCGTCATCGTTTGTAAGACCGATGACCTGTGTGATGTTAAACTTAAACTTTTCTTTGAATTGCACAAAGAACTGCTGGGCGGCAAGAGGGTATGCGCTGTAGCCATCGGCGATGAACCTGAAGTTTTTGGGGAGTTCTTTAAGGTGCTGGAACGCCATGCGCATTGCCATGATACAAGGTCCTACACCACGGTTGTCCGATACCTGATACCCGATGATAACACGGGTTGCAGCGTTCATTATAAACCAGATGTACCCTTTGATCCCACGGACTTTGATATAGGTTTCGTCAGCCGTCATTGCAAGGTGATCAGGATCCTTTTCGTAAGGATATGTATCAACAAACGGCTTTATACAGAGAGCGGCAGTCTTGCAGTAGTTTGCGACCATCTGGTGGGATATGGAGATGTTATGAATGTCTTTCAGGGCTTGAGCCGTTTTACGGAGTGACAACCCCAGGTTGACCCGGTAGGAAAGACAAAGCGACATGATGTAGGCATTGTTCTTTGTGAACTTCAAAGAAGATGCATTCTTCGGCAGGGTGGTGATGTCCATCTTGAAGAAATCTATCGTGAATTCACGGTAGATATAGTGCAGTTTGTACTTGTTCTTGCCGTAGTCTTCTTCAAGATCTTTCTTGTCAACCTTTTTAAGGTTGTGGAGATAGTAAGAGCATTTCGGGTTGATGCATTTGTGAACAATGAAGTGCTTTCGGTCTTTCTTTGGAGTAAGGGCATGCATGCAGTAAGGGCACCGCAGCTTTAGACGTGATACCTCCGTCGATTCCTGGAAAAAGGTATTCTGGCATACTTTGCATAGGAGTTGTCCTTTGGAACCATTGTTCTTATAAAGATATATTTTGGGAGCGTTGCATCTGGGGCATTTGCAGTCGTCTGGGATATCACATTCACCGCGGCGACGGACTGGTTTTATAGGCTTGTAATCGTCCTTATATCGCCACTCAAGGTACTTCATAAAGTCGCGGTAGTCCCAGGGCTCCACATGAAGGATCAGAGGGAGCTTATCAATTTTGAACTTCTGGTACTTCGGAGAGTGGGAGTCATCAAAAGCCCACTGCTTGATAGGAATGTATTTACAGATAAAATTTATCAGCCAGATATTTTGCTGATAGAGTAGTTGAATTAACTGAAGTAAATAAAGTATAATGTTCATGAGCATTGGCTCCTTTCTGGGGTGTCTTCTTGGTCGTTGACATTATACCAAAAAGGGAGGTCAATGCTCATTTTATTTGAACCTCCCGAAAATAAAGGATTTAGAAACAAAAAAGTAGTGTCAGACTTGACACTACCAACAGAAATTCGGAGGGAAGGCATATGAGAACATTTGCAGAGCTTTCACCCAGTGCACAGGAGTATATCAATGCGTTTCTGTTTCTGGCCTCGCTGGTGGCGTCGGGCAGCCTGCTCTACGGCAGGGAGCAGGGAAATGTATCCAAACGGCAGCTGGGCAGCCTGCTGATTTTTCTTGCGGTGTTTATCCCGCAGCCGCTGCTCGGCGCATATACCTCCGGAAAGCAGCTGCATCTGCTGCACCGCCTTATCGGGCAGATCCCGGCGGCAGTCCTGCTGGCGGGCGGCATAACGGCAGTGCTTTTCTCCGTGGCAGAGGTCTGCTACGTGATACGGCAGCGACGGAATGCACTGGGGCGGCACTCCGTGAAGGAAGCATTTGACTACCTGCCGGACGGCGTGGCGTATTTTCGCAGAAACGGCGCAGTGCGCCTGGTAAACCATCAGATGCAGCATCTGTTCCGGGACATGACCGGCATGGAACTGCAGTCATACAAGGAACTGCAGATGGCACTGGAGGAGCAGCTGGAAAACGGTCTGTATACGGATGGGGATGGGGAGATCTGGAGATACCGGGAAAGCGAGGCCGGAGGACCGGGAGATACCGAAGCGGTCTTTATGAACGTGACAGGCTTCTGCAGGCTGGAACAAGAGCTGCAGGGACAGATGGAGGAGCTGAAAAAGGTATCCGCGGATCTGAAAAAACTGTCGGAGAATGCGCTGCAGCTGACCAGGGAAAAGGAGATCCTTGCCGCCAGGATGCAGGTGCATGACCGTCTGGGAGCCGGACTGCTGGCGATGCGCTACCGGCTGTCAAAGGGCAGTGCAGACGCTGAAGGGCATGAGCGGGCATTTGCGGAAGAGGAGGAAAGCATACGCCGGATGCAGGAGGCGCTGGAGAGCATCGGAGGGCTGTCGGAGCAGACGGGCGCTGCCAGGCCGGATCTGGAGGAACTGACAAGGGATGCCGCGTCGCTCGGGGTAGTTTTTGTGATGCATGCGGGCATGCCCAGGGATGCGGAAATCTCGGCGCTGTTTGCGGCTGCTGCCAGGGAATGTCTGACGAACTGCGTGCGGCATTCGGATGCAACAAGTCTGGAGGTTTTTCCGGAGGAAAGTGATGCAGGGTATCGGATCACCATCCGGAACAACGGCACTGTAGGGGAGGATGAGATAACGCCCAAGGGAGGGCTTCTGAACCTGCAGCGCAAGGCAGCAGAGTTTGGGGGAGGAATGCAGGTACGGACAGATGGAGGGTTCTGCGTGGTACTGGAGATACCGCGCAGGCAGGGAAAGGAGGAGTGCGGATGACGAAGGTTTTGATCGTGGAGGATCAGCGGCTGCCGCGGGAAAACATGGAACGGGAGCTGCAGGAAAGCGGGCGCTATGAAGTGGCCGGCAGCATATCGGATGCTTCCCTGGCACTGGCAAAATGCAAACGGCAGCCGGTGGACCTGATCCTGATGGACGTGTGCACCAACGGAAACCGGGACGGGATCGAGGCGGCGGCAGAGATCAAAGAGGCATTCCCGCAGGTGAAGATCGTGATCCTGACATCCATGGCGGAGGTAGGTTATCTGGAACGGGCGCGGGAGGCGGGAGCAGAAAGCTTTTGGTATAAGGATGCCAGCCCGGAGCGCCTGATCGACATCATAGATGCAACGATGGCAGGAGAGTACTGCTATCCGGACAAGACGCCCAGCGTGCAGATCGGGCTGGCTGACAGCGGGGAATTTACGCCGACCGAGATCAAGGTGCTGCGCCTGATCTGCGAGGGGCTGGAGTATGACGAGATCGCCAGGCGCCTCTGCATTTCTAAAAATACCGTAAAAAGCCATATATCCAATATCTTGCAGAAGACAGGCTTTCCCAACCGCCTGCGCCTGGCGATCGCGGTCACCAATAAGAATTTCATTATCCCCAAGTTGGAGGAAAACTGAAAAACATGGCTCTGTTTTGCAAAAATCACCCGAAAGGGTGATTTTTTTTCTGAAGGGGAGATATATAATCTTTCTTTAGATTTATTTTTCAGATTCCAATGAAAACAAGGAGGAGAAAACATGAAAAAGTACAGGGTTTTTGCGCTGTTTACTGTTCTGGCATTGGGGCTTGGCGCCTGCGGGGGAGAAAAGCAGGAGGCAGCAGAGGCAGAACCGACGGTGGCTGCAGAACCGGAGGTTTCACCTGAGGAGTTATATCCGGCGGCTGTTTCACCTTATGATGTGCATCCCGGCTCATTAAATTCGGATGAAGACACCTCTGACCGCTGGTATCCGGAGGGAGATACTTCCTCGGAATATGCGTTTACACTGACGCAGACGGCTACGGAGGATGACTGTGTCGGACTTTCCTTCTGCCTGTATCATGTAGAAGACGGCGTTGACAGTGACATGGCGGATCTGCCGCTGCGTGACGGCGGAAACGGGCATGCGATCACCAATGAGTTTCAGCTGATGGTGGATAAGAGCCAGACATTTGATTTTGACCTTACGTTCCAGGACAACTTCACCTGCTATGATTTTAAGAGCGGAACCGTATGGAAACGCAGCCATCCGGAGCATGGCTGCAAGGATCAGGCATGGTATGACGAAGCTTTTTCCGGGCTGGTCGCATACCGCGAGTTATCGCAGACTTCTACCCAGCAGATCGTGATGAACGAAGACCATACGTTTGTGGAAACAGTGACCGGTGAGGAAGAGATGACCGGGCGCTGGGAAGTCAAGGCTGCCAATGTACTGGATCTGATCTATGACAATGCCGAGGATGCGGGGGTTCAGGTAGTAGATGCCGGCGGGCTGATGGAAGGCAACGGCGAAAATGCGCAGGCGACCGGAGTGAGTGATACCTGGCAGCAGGAATTCAATATCTCTGCGGATGGAAAAGTGACCGAGTTTGGACTGTATCCCCAGTATGATGCGGAAATGAACCTTACCGGGTATGCGAGCGCTTTTGAACTTACGACCAAGGATGCGCTGGATGCCATTGCGGAGGAGAAGGCAGCGGCAGCGGCAGCAGGCAGCCCCTATGCCATGCCGGAGGCAGATAATCTCACGCAGGTAACCCTTGAAGGCGTAAACCTGGACCAGGAGCCGGATTACGTGATCGACAGCGTGGTCTGGGAAGACAGGGATGACCTTGGCAAAAAACTGCGCGGAGACTACGAAGGATATGTCATTGAGATCCACGGAGTGATCGGCGCAAATGCCAGCGAGATCAAGGTACCCAGTACGGATGGCGAGCATAATTACTCCGTGCTCATCTGGTTTGTGGGTGACGGGGAAAGGCCGGCAGAGGGCACCAAAGTGGTCCTGAAAGGTGTGGACTGGATCCCGAGCAGCGGTTACAGTGTATTTTATGATGCGGAACATGTTACCGTTGTGGAATAAGCACTGCAGTTTCTGTTGTTGAAGGGGAGATATAAAAAAGTGCCGGGTCCGGATTTTGATCTGAGACCCGGCAGTTTTGGTGTTCGGATGTTATTGTTCATGGCAATCCGTAATGTGACAGCAACGGGGGAGCCGATGAAAAACGAATGTGAATGGCAGCGTCCGGATTCTTTCTGTAACGGATAATTCTATTTGTCAATTTGCTGCGGATATGCTATACTGTATTTACTTGAATAAATCATAACTCTGCAGTGATGCGGGGAAATGGAGGAGAGCGTATGAAATTTATCATTTTGGGCAAGAATATCGAAGTGACAGATGGTCTGAAAAGCGCCGTGGAGGACAAGATCGGCAAACTGGAGAAGTACTTTGCGGAGGATACAGAGGTACATGTGACGCTTTCTGTAGAGAAGGATCGTCAGAAGATCGAAGTGACCATTCCGGTGAAGGGCAGCATCATCCGTTCCGAGCAGGTCAGCAACGATATGTACGTATCCATCGACCTGGTGGAGGAGATCATCGAGCGCCAGCTGAAGAAGTACAAGAATAAACTGACCGACCGTGAGCAGGGGGCAGGTTCTTTTAAACAGGAATATCTGGATAAGGATTTCATGGATGAAGAGGAAGTAAAGATCATCCGTACCAAGAAATTTGACATCAAGCCCATGTATCCGGAGGATGCGTGCGTGCAGATGGAACTGCTGGGGCACAGTTTCTTCGTATTCTGCAATGCGGAGACGGATCAGGTCAATGTGGTTTATAAAAGAAAGGGCAATACATACGGCCTGATCGAGCCGGAAGTATAAGCGGAACCAGCGTATCAGCAATTAGCAGGAGTGTTTGGACCACCTTGTATATGCAGGGTGGTTTTTTTATATCGCAGAGGCGCAGAGAGGAAACTGTCAGTAAAAGCTGACGGGCTGCTCACAATCGAGCGGAGTGCGACTTCGTCTTTCATGCTCGATTGAAAGGCAAAAGTCGGCTTTCGGACACAGGCGGCAGCAAAGGAGGCTTTATGCAGGCAGATGCCTTGACAGGGCGGAACAGTTGCAGCGGAACCTTGATGAATAGGGAAATTAATTGGACAGGAAGAGAATGCAGCGTATTCAGGGCGTGTAAGCGCTTACACGAAAAAGCCTTATTTTTCGGGCATTTTCGGAACAAAATTGATTGCCAAACACATTTTCTTATGTTAGAATCTTCATTGTTGTAAGAAATCATATCATAAATCATTCATTCATTATGGAGGAAGCAAAATGGCAAAGAAAATCGTTTTAGCAGGAGCATGCCGTACCGCGATCGGAACCATGGGCGGCGCGCTTTCCAACACTCCGGCAGCAGAACTGGGCGCGATCGTGATCAAAGAGGCGCTGAACCGTGCAGGCGTGGCACCGGAGAAGGTGGATCAGGTGTACATGGGCTGCGTGATCCAGGCAGGCCAGGGACAGAATGTGGCACGCCAGGCATCGATCAAGGCAGGTCTTCCCATCGAAGTACCTGCGGTTACGATCAATGTGGTATGCGGTTCCGGTCTGAACTGCGTCAATATGGCAGCACAGATGATCCAGGCGGGCGATGCAGATATCGTGGTAGCCGGCGGTATGGAAAATATGTCAATGGCGCCTTTTGCAATTCCGAATGGACGTTACGGATATCGTATGATGTGGCCGAGCCAGTCCAAGGGCGGTCTGGTGGATACCATGGTAAAGGATGCTCTTTGGGATGCATTTAATGATTATCACATGATCACTACGGCAGATAATGTGGCAAAGGAGTGGAACCTGACCAGGGAGGAACTGGATGAGTTTGCACTCAGGAGCCAGCAGAAGGCATGCGCGGCACAGGAGTCCGGCGCATTTGATAAGGAGATCGTGCCGGTAGAGATCAAGAAAAAGAAAGAGACCATCATCTTCAATAAGGATGAAGGTCCGCGTGCCGGCAGCACGATCGAGGGTCTGCAGAAATTAAAACCGCTGAATCCGGACGGCGTAGTGACCGCCGGTAATGCATCCGGTATCAATGACGGTGCCGCTGCGATCGTGGTCATGAGCGAAGAGAAAGCAAAAGAACTGGGCGTAAAGCCGATGGCTACCTTTGTGGCAGGCGCTCTGGCAGGTGTACGTCCGGAAGTGATGGGCATCGGTCCGGTGGCAGCTACCCGCAAGGCGATGGCAAAATGCGGATACAAGATCGAGGATTTTGATATCATCGAGGCAAATGAAGCATTTGCGGCACAGTCCGTTGCGGTAGGCAAGGACCTGGGCATCGATGTGGATAAGCAGCTCAATCCGAATGGCGGTGCGATCGCGCTGGGCCATCCGGTAGGCGCATCCGGTGCACGTATCCTGGTGACACTGCTGCACGAGATGGAAGCAAAGGGCGCAAAGAAAGGCCTGGCTACTCTCTGCATCGGCGGCGGCATGGGCTGCGCTACCATTGTAGAGGCATACGAAGGATAAGGAAGATAGAGCAGTGGGGAGCCGGAGAACGGTTCCCCGCTTTTCGTGAAATCAAACTGGCGGTGCTTTAAGACGGCCGCAGGAAAGAGGGATATATGGAATTTGTATTGTATGAAGTAAAAGACGCGGTGGGCATCATCACCATCAGCCGGGAGAAAGCACTGAACGCGCTGAATTCCCAGGTGCTGGAGGAACTGGATGCAGTGCTGGACGCAGTGGATCTGGAATCGGTACGCTGCCTGATCCTGACCGGTGCGGGACAGAAGTCCTTTGTGGCTGGAGCGGATATCGGCGAGATGAGCACCCTGTCCAAAGCAGAAGGGGAAGCATTCGGCAAGAAGGGAAATGATGTGTTCCTGAAACTGGAGTCATTCCCGATCCCGGTGATCGCAGCGGTAAACGGCTTTGCGCTGGGCGGCGGCTGCGAGATATCCATGAGCTGCGATATCCGTATCTGCTCTGAAAACGCGCTGTTCGGACAGCCGGAAGCAGGTCTGGGCATCACACCGGGCTTTGGCGGTACCCAGAGACTGGCACGTCTGGTCGGTGCAGGCATGGCAAAACAGATGATCTACACGGCAAGAAATATCGATGCAAATGAAGCACTGCGCATCGGTCTGGTCAATGCGGTATATCCGCAGGAAGAACTGATGGCAGCGGCGGAAAAGATGGCAGCCGGCATCGCAAAGCAGGCACCCATCGCGGTGCGCAACTGCAAGAAGGCGATCAACGAAGGATTGCAGGTATCGATCAGTGAAGGCGTGGCGATCGAGGAAAAACTCTTCGGCGACTGCTTTGCAACGGAGGATCAGAGAGCCGGCATGGGTAACTTCTTAAAGAAAAAGGATGATCCCACGAAAGTAAAAGTTGTAGCATTCCAGAACAAATAATTTGTTTCAGGAACCGGATATTAAAGTACATTTATTAATAGAGGAGGAACAGATATGAAAGTAGGAGTAATCGGCGCAGGTACCATGGGCCAGGGCATCGCAAAAGCATTTGCCCAGACGGAAGGTTATGAGGTAGCACTCTGTGATATCAAGCAGGAGTGGGCTGAAGGCGGCAAGGATAAGATCGCAAAAGGGTATGCGAAACTTGTGGCAAAAGAAAAGATGACACAGGAGCAGGTGGACAAGATCCTGGCAAAGATCACCCCGGGACTGAAGGAGGATCTCTGCGCGGACTGCGATCTGATCGTGGAAGCAGCATTCGAGAATATGGAAGTCAAGAAGACCACCTTTGGTGAACTGGATAAGATCTGCAAGCCGGAGTGCGTATTCGCATCCAATACATCCAGCCTTTCCATTACGGAGATCGGCAACGGTCTTTCCAGACCGATGGTAGGCATGCATTTCTTCAATCCGGCAGACCGCATGAAACTGATCGAGGTGATCGCAGGCGTGAATACACCGGCAGAAACCGTTGAGACGATCAAGAAGATCTCCGCAGAGATCGGCAAGACACCGGTACAGGTGAATGAAGCGGCAGGCTTTGTGGTAAACCGCATCCTGATCCCGATGATCAATGAAGCGGCATTCATCAAGATGGAAGGGGTATCGGATGTGGCAGGCATCGATGCGGCTATGAAACTTGGCGCAAATCACCCGATGGGTCCCCTGGAACTGGGCGATTTCGTAGGTTTGGATATCTGCCTGGCGATCATGGATGTGCTTTATAATGAGACTGGCGATTCCAAATATCGCGCATGCCCGCTGATCCGCAAGATGGTACGCGGCGGCAATCTGGGCGTAAAGAGCGGAAAAGGTTTCTATGTGTACAATGAGGATCGCACCAAGACCCCTGTTGATGCACAGTAATTACGAACAAATATGAAGGAGGAAGTAAACATCATGGATTTTACTTTGAGCAAGGAACATGAAATGGCGAGACAGCTTTTCAGGGATTTCGCCGAAAGAGAAGTAAAGCCGCTTGCACAGGAGGTGGATGAGACAGAAACTTTCCCGCGTGAGACAGTAAACAAAATGGCGAAATACGGTTTTCTGGGAATTCCCGTTCCCAGGGAGTTTGGCGGACAGGGCGCAGATCCCCTGACCTATACCATGTGCGTAGAGGAACTTTCCAAGGTATGCGGTACCACGGGCGTTATCGTATCCGCACATACATCCCTTTGTGTGGATCCGATCATGACTTTTGGTACACCGGCACAGAAGGAGAAATACTTAGTACCGCTGGCAAAGGGTGAGAAACTGGGTGCATTCGGTCTGACCGAGCCGGGGGCAGGTACAGATGCACAGGGACAGCAGACCAAGGCAGTGCTGGATGGTGATGAGTGGGTGCTGAACGGCTCTAAATGCTTTATCACCAACGGCAAGGAAGCAGATGTGTATGTGATCTTTGCAGTGACCGGCAAGATTGAGAAGCGCGGCCGCATGATGAAAGAGATCTCTGCATTTATCGTAGAGAAAGGTACACCGGGCTTTACTTTCGGTACAAAAGAGAACAAAATGGGTATCCGCGGATCCTCTACCTATGAACTGATCTTTACGGACTGCCGCATCCCGAAAGAGAATCTGCTGGGACAGCAGGGCAAGGGCTTCAATATCGCAATGCACACGCTGGATGGCGGCCGTATCGGTATCGCTGCACAGGCGCTTGGTCTGGCAGAGGGTGCACTGGAGACCACGATCAACTATGTCAAAGAGCGTAAGCAGTTTGGCAAAGCCATCGGCGCATTCCAGAACACGCAGTTCCAGTTGGCGGACATGGCGACCAAGGTACAGGCGGCACAGTATCTGGTATATGCTGCAGCAATGAAGAAAGCAGAGTATCAGAAGAACCCGAAGGTATCCTATTCCGTAGAAGCGGCTATGGCAAAACTCTACGCGGCGGAAGTGGCAATGGAAGTGACCACCAAGGCGGTACAGCTGCACGGCGGATACGGCTACATCCGTGAATATGATGTGGAGCGCATGATGCGTGATGCAAAGATCACAGAGATCTACGAAGGTACTTCCGAAGTACAGCGTATGGTCATCTCTGCAAACATTCTGAAATAAGGATCCGGTGCATACGGATACGATGGATAATAGTGTGTAAGGAGGAAGGTTTAAAGTGAAAATCATTGTATGTATCAAACAGGTGCCGGATACCAAGGGCGGCGTGGAATTCAATCCGGACGGTACATTAAACAGAGCAGCAATGCTTACGATCATGAACCCGGACGATAAGGCAGGCTTAGAGGCAGCCCTTCGTCTGAAAGACCAGTACGGTGCGGAAGTGACCGTGCTGACCATGGGGCTTCCCAAGGCAGCAGATGTGCTGCAGGAGGCATTGGCTATGGGCGCTGATAAGGCGATCCTGGTAACCGACCGTGTATTGGGCGGCGCGGATACCTGGGCTACTTCCACAACGATCGCAGGCGCGATCCGCAATCTGGAGTATGATCTGATCATCACCGGACGTCAGGCGATCGATGGTGATACCGCACAGGTTGGTCCGCAGATCGCGGAGCATTTAGGCCTGCCGGTGATTTCCTACGCAATGGATATCAAGGTAGACGAAGCAGCAAAGAAAGTAACGGTACAGCGTCAGTATGACGATCGTTATCATATCCTGGAGGCACAGATGCCCTGCCTGATCACAGCGCTGGCAGAACTCAACGAGCCGAGATATATGACGCCGGGCGGCATCTTTGATGCGGTCAAGGCGGAGATCACCACCTGGGGGCGTGCAGACTTCAAGGATGTAGACGATGCAAACTTGGGCCTGAAAGGATCACCGACCAAGATCGCCAAAGCATCCGATAAGGTGCGTAAGGGCAAAGGAGAGAAGGTGACACCGGACTCACCGGAAGAGGCAGTTTCCTATATCGTCGGCAAACTGAACGAAAAGCATGCGCTGTAAATCATAAGCCGGCGCAGATATCATCAGACCGGTATTATTTTGGAAGGAGATAACGAAATCATGGCATTAGAAGATTACAAGGGCGTATATGTCTATGCACAGCAGGTAGACAACGAGATCAGTCCCATCGCATTTGAACTGCTGGGAAAAGCAAGAGACCTTGCGGCACCGTTGGAAACACAGGTAACGGCAGTATTGATCGGCTCTGAGGTAAAAGGCCTGGCAGACCGTCTGGCTGAGTACGGAGCAGACCGCGTGATCGTGGTAGACGATCCGGAATTGAAGGATTACAGAACCGAGCCGTATGCGCACGCGCTGGCATCCGTGATCAATGAGTACAAGCCGGAGATCATGCTGGTGGGCGCTACCGCGATCGGCCGCGACTTGGGACCGACCGTATCCGCACGTGTGGCAACCGGTCTGACCGCAGACTGTACACAGCTGGATATCGGTGATTTCCCGCTGAATCCGCTGCCGAACCAGGAGCAGAAGCACAACCAGCTGCTGATGACACGTCCGGCATTTGGCGGCAACACCATCGCTACCATTGCCTGCCCGGACAACCGTCCGCAGATGGCTACCGTGCGTCCAGGCGTTATGCAGAAGATCGAGCCGCAGGCCGGCCGTAAGGCAGAAGTGATCGAGTACAATCCGGGCTTTACCCCGAACAACCGCTATGTGACCATCAAGGAAGTGGTAAAGGCGGTATCCGATACCGTAGATATCATGGATGCAAAGATCCTGGTATCCGGCGGCCGCGGCGTAGGTTCCCCGGAAAACTTCAAGATCCTGGAGGATCTGGCAGAGGCGCTGGGCGGAACCGTATCCTGTTCCCGTGCAGTAGTGGATGCAGGCTGGAAGCCGAAGGATCTGCAGGTAGGCCAGACCGGTAAGACCGTCCGTCCGAACCTGTATTTCGCGATCGGTATTTCCGGTGCGATCCAGCATGTGGCCGGCATGGAAGAGTCCGACATCATCGTTGCCATCAACAAGGATGAGGATGCGCCGATCTTTGATGTGGCTGACTACGGCGTGGTAGGCGATCTGAACAAGATCGTGCCGCAGCTGACGGCAGCAATCAAGGCTGAGAAAGCAAAGAAGGCAGCAGGCTGAGCATAGAATTGATACAATATAGAGGATTTGAAATGGGCTGTCGCACTGAATAGTGCGGCAGTTTTTTTGGTCGATTTCTCATATAAAACCCCAAAAAAAGTCCGCACTTTTATTTTGAGAATCCGCGCCGGCTCCTTAAGTCTGATCGGGAAGGGGGATTTTGGGTTATGGGATGTGATGCGTAGGATCAGGTTCAGATTTGAATAATTTCATTAAAAATCGCATTGAAAAATATCTGTCAGAGCAATCAACATATCAACAGTAGGATTATCATTTCCGTTCCCTGATTTTGAAAAATACCTGTGGCGACATTAAATTCTATCCCAAATCTATGGAGTGAAGATGGAAATGATAAGAAAGACGGCAGCACAGATATGAAAAAGGGACGAGGATCAGAGTGGGGAATCTTCAGATTCAGTATTTATAAAAAGGTCATCTATTGAGACATGGAATGCATTTTTTAATTTTTCAAGGGTATCAAACCGAATGCCGCTGGTTTCGTTATTGTAGATTCGGTTGAAGTTTTGATAACTCATAGGATCCAACCTCTTGTATAGCCAATATTTGGTATGTCCCTGTTCTTCTAAAAGTTCTTTGATTCTAAGTTGAAGCATAATGATTTCCCTCATTTCCCAGAAAATTATATTTGAAAAAAAATGCTTGAATAACTTATTTTTACAATATATAATGTTACATTAGATAATTTGCACTACAGATAAGTGATGTGTGGATTTTTGAAATAGGAGGTTATTGAGGTGGGCTATTATTCGGATTTATTTACACAAAAATGTGAAAACACAAAGGCAACAGATGCTTATGTAATGATCGTTGAGGAATTGTTATCTGAACATCCTGATTTGATCGGGCAGTATGAACCTTATTTTACGGAAGATATGTCCAGGGCAGAGAAGTATACAGGTGTGACGAGATATACAAAAATTGAAGAAAAGAATATAGCGATTAAAACG
>JAFUUX010000248.1 GCA_017471325.1 Lachnospiraceae bacterium
CTGCCGTCACTTCCATCCCCCGTGGGCGTGGGTGTCCCGTTTCTGCCGTCACTTCCATCCCCCGTGGGCGTGGGTGTCCCGTTTCTGCCGTCACTTCCATCCCCCGTGGGCGTGGGTGTCCCGTTTCTGCCGTCACTTCCATCCCCCGTAGGCGTGGGCGTCCCGTTCCTGCCACCCCCTCCCGGCGGTGTAGGCGTTCCGCGGTTGTTCCTGCCATCGTCATCAGCCGGTGTAGGTGTCCCGTTCCTGCCGTCATCATCTCCGCCTGCAGATGTGGGGGTAATGCCTCCGTCCGGTCCTGTCGGTATGGTCCTCTGCCCGCCGCGACCGTCCTGGTCATCACGGTCAAAACCGTTCACGTAGCCGCCCAGCACGATCAGAAGGATCAGCAGGATCAGCAGCACCGCGCCTGCCACGACCATGATTATGATCTGCTTTTTCTTATCATCCTGATTCATATATCCGCCTGTCTGCTACCTGCCTGAAGTTTCCGCTGCCTGCGTCCGTGCCGTTTCCTGTCCGGCGCGTTCCTGTTCCTGCAGCCGCAATCCTGTCAGATATTTATCCTCCAGCGCATCCGCGATGGCCTGGTAGAAATCACGGCTTTCCAGGTTCTGGTAATCCTCATCATTCGCCATCACATCGTTCATCTTGTTTTCCAACGTTTCGGAGATCTTATCCGCAGCCAGATCCCTGTTGGCCGCTTCAGCAGCCGCATCATCGGAAAGGCTCTCCATGATCTTTTTCTGCGCTTCATCGATCTGCCATCTTTTATACTGCACCCTGTATTTATAGAACTCGTCCACATACAGTACTTTATTGAAGTTGGTTACGATGGGCAGCCCAAGGGGTGTCAGTCCCGGTCCCGCAGCTTCTGTCTTATTGTTCTCTGCATCCTCATCCGTTTCCGGATCGTAGAGATGGATCAGGTTTCCGCTGGCAGATGCATCATTATATACGAAACGTAATCCCGGTGCCCCATCTTCCTCCACGGACGGGTCATATTTATGGATCCCCATCAGGCCTGCGATACCCCCTGTCTGCGGCGTGATCTGATCATCCAGATAAAAGTCGGACAGTACGATCTGCACCATGGTCATCTCCAGGATCCTCTGGTAAGAAGCATTGAACATCTGTCCTTCAAACTGCAGGTACCGCCAGTTCCCTTCCAGCTTTGTGCTGTCGATCCCTAAGAATGTGTATAGTTCCGCCAGTGCCGCCCGCTGCTGCTGGTAATTGCTGCGGAGCTGTGACAACAGGTTTTCCGACGCCTCCGGTACCGTATCCATGCCGAATTCCACACAGATATCCTTAAGTTCCGCTTCCGCTGCCTCCAGCGTACCGATCATGATGGTCTTTGCCCGCTTAAACTCCGCCTCCGTCTCATCCGGCTGCACGATGGTCACTACCTGATTGCCATTTTCATCCAGGCTCTTGCGGATCGTATGCGTCTGCGTCAGGTACAGATTACGCAGGCCCTTCATATATTCTTCAATGGCCGTCACGCCGTGGTTGCGGATCATAGTGCCGATGTTTAAGTCATACACCTCTGCCATGCAGGTATCGGCTGCCGAATAACTGTATTCCTGTGTCTGGAAGCCTACCACCTTATACTGGCTTCCTGTCTGGAATACGCCCGAATAACTGCCCTCCATCATGCTCATGATGCGCCCCCGCCTGCGCCAGCTGTTGTCGATGGTCTTACCGTCGCTGGAAGTCGTATCTGCCTGCAGGCTGTCCGTAATATAGAGCAGATGCATACCACCATCCGTGGAAAAGTAAATAAACTGCGACAAATCCTCCTTCACGGGCAGGATATTGCTGGCGTTCAGCTTGAATTCCGCGTCATCATCCGTCAGCGCCTCATTTGCCTTTGCCGCGGATTCCTTGTCCTCCTGCGCATCACTGGTAGCGGAAACAGCGTTCTCATCCTCTTCTTTCAGGATATACCCCGGCGTGATCCCCCGCAGCTCGTCGATGCTGATCTGCCTGGTGGCGCGGTAGGTTCCGTACATGGGGCCCCCGCCCGGCTCATAAAAGCGGATCACCTGGTCGGTAAAATACGCCACGATCTTTTTATTGCCTACCTGCCAGATACCCAGATCCACCGCCTCGCCCGGCACCATACGGTCGTAAATGTCACCATGTTTTCCCAAATTCTGTTCCTGGATCGTACTGAATGTTTTCTCGCTGTTGGCACCGCCGTAAAAATCCCAGAAGACGTTATTGTAATAATACCAGCGCAGAAACCAGCCATAATCACTCAGCACGTTAAACCTGGTGTTAGACGCGTTATCATAGATCGGATAATCCGATTCCCACGCACGGGTATAAAACAGTCCGAAATAAGATTTCCAGACTGCCTCGCTTGCCAGTTTGGAACCCTTGACACTGTAATAGTTCAGAGCCGGCAGGTCATCCGCCCCTGCCTTTACCATGCTCCCCACCCAGGTGTCACCTGTGCTCTGGATATAGGTGCCTTCCGGATAGACCATGCGGTACCTGCTGGGCAGCGTGACATTTGCTGAGATGGACTTGATCTCGTAATTCTCGCTTCCCGCCGACAGATACCAGGTATGGTCAAGGCGGACCGTCTCTGTATCCGTCATGATCATGGTAGGCAGGACATAAGTATTCCGGTTATCATTTCCAAAGGTCGCATAATGCCTCTGGCTGCCGTCTTCGGCATCCAGGGGATCGATGCGGATCAGGGAAACAGGCACATTCTTCTGCAGCATGTGATCCAGATAGACCCTGCCACCGTACTTTACCAGCTCATCATAGGTCTGATAGGACTTATTCCCCGCCGCCTTGACGACCGTGTCCTGCGCATTTCCGCGGAATGATGAAGTGTATCTGCCCGCCTCATGTATCAGACTAAATCCATTATCCAATGTGTTGTTATAGTAATAGCGTGCCTTATCCACATTTCCCCACACCGCACCGCCGTTGATCCTCAGATCCCCTGCATCATCCGCATAAACCTGCGCTGAGGCTGCTTTGACCAGTTCATTTTTCAGATTGCTGTACCATACATCTCTATCCAGGCTTTTGTACATCCCGCTGGATACCAGCGGCTGGGAATGTCCGCAGACAAACCCGCCGTTATTGACCTGGTAATAACCGTTGATCTCGGCATAGTCCGCGATATTATAATACGCCCAGTCATTTCCATCATACTTTCCGGGACGCAGCGTGGGCAGCACATATCTGCTTCCCTGCAGGAAACCTGCAAGACGCCCCCCGCAATCATACTGCAGCGATGACGAATTGATATACGGGTCATTGAAGTCGTCCTCATTAAAGTAAAGCCACCACCACCTCATAGGCATCTGGTCATAAAGCAGTGTTGTACCGGTCAGTTTCGCATTTTTATCATTTACCAGCCAGTTCTCCGAAACAGCCTGGCTGCCAGTTTCCCCCGCCTCTTTCATCTGGTATAACTGCACGGTCCTGCCCGCCGCGCTCCCCACCAGGGAATAGGTATCCCTGCCATATCTGGTATGGAAGCCGTCAAAACCATTTTCCAGGACATCCTTTACCTCCGGAAGTGACATATAGGCATCTACCAGATCCTCCGGTTCATATTTATCACGATC
>JAFUUX010000249.1 GCA_017471325.1 Lachnospiraceae bacterium
AAAATAGTTTTGTCGTTTACTATAGCATGGGGGGAAAAGGCGGGCAGGGAGAAGGCACAGATGGAAAAGCCAGTGATCCAGGTGAAGGATCTGTATAAAATATACCGGATCGGAACAAACAAAGTGCGCGCACTGAACGGCGTCGATTTCATGATAGGACGGGGGGAGTTCTGCTGTATCGTCGGTACCTCCGGTTCCGGAAAATCCACCTTATTAAACATGATGGCAGGACTGGAGAAACCTACCAAGGGACAGATCGTCATTGCCGGTGAGCATATCGAAACGAAGAATGAGAGCCAGCTTGTAAATTTCCGGCAGGCACATGTGGGTTTTATCTTTCAGTCCTATAACCTGATGCAGAACATGACGGCCATAGAGAATGTGGCCATGCCGCTGACTTTTCAGGGGATGGCACGCAGGGAGCGTGAGCGGCGTGCCATTGCCATGCTGAAAATGGTCGGTCTGGGAAAGTACCTGCGGCACCGGCCGGGGCAGATGTCAGGCGGCCAGCAGCAGCGTGTCGGTATCGCAAGGGCACTGGTAGTGGATCCGGAGATCGTTTTTGCGGATGAGCCTACCGGAAACCTGGATTCCAATACCACACTGGAAGTGCTGCAGTTGATCAAAAAGATCAGCCGGGAGAAGAACCAGACCATGGTGATGGTCACGCATGACAACTATTTAGCAGGCTTTGGTGACCGGATCATACGGATCGTGGACGGCAAGATCATAGCAAATATCGACAACCGCGCGCAGGCACAGATCCAGATGGAGGAACTGCAGGCAAAGCAGCAGGAGCAGGCAGCACAGGCACAGCCGGAGGATGCGTCAGCCGGGCAGGCGGGGGAGAGCCCGCGGACACCGCCGGAGGAGATGCAGCAGACGCAGGAAGGCACGCAGGTGCAACAGCCCGCGCAGCCGAGCATCTGGGATGAAGTCGGAAACGGATGATGGTCAGGGAACGCAGTAACAGACAGATAAAAGTGAGGATAGAAAGATGAGATTTGACAAGGCGTTAAAAATGAGGCGGGCGGTAATCAAAGTGTTGTTGACGATCATGGCTCTGGTGCTGGCGTTTTCCATACCGTGGCCGGGAGAAAAGGCGATGGAAGCATCGGCATCCTTTAATGCGGCGCTGCTGACCACGAAGGATCCGGAGGCGATGATCAAGAACGAAGACCGTGAAGTGGCGTATGTGTTTCTGATGGAGCACATTCACAGCCTGGAGGCGCTCTATGATATCTCACCGGAGGCGCATACGCGCATGGATGAGGTCTTTCATCAGGCAAACGTGTTCATTGCGAACACTGACCTGACGGTTGCGCAGTTGGCAGCATATGTGGCGGACGTGGAAGCGGATCTGAGCACGGCGGCACAGATGAACATTGATGGCGCAAACCAGTTCCTTTTCCTGAACAACACCATGGCAACGCCGGCAGGAAAATATGGCGAAGCAGTGCGGGTAACGCTTTCGGTGATCAATCTGGGCAAAGCGGCGGTGACGGATGTGGTGATCACGCCCACTGTGGATACGGATCCGAAGAAATGGCCGTTTGTGATACAGACAGCCACGGATACCCGTATGATCAAGACCATCTCTGCAGCCAAAACGATCGAGGATGGCTACCGGCTGCATCAGGATGTGGCCTGGGATTTCATTGTGTCCAATGATGCTTATACCGGTACGTATCCGCTGACCTTCCATGCGATCTATTACCGAAACGGCAAGATCGAGGAGGCGGACTTAAAGACCTACGTGAGTATCACGGGACGGCCGGGGCGGCAGTTGATCGAGGAGGAAAAGAAAGAGGAGGATGAATTAAAACCGTCCACACCAAGGATCATCGTGACAGGATTTTCCACGGATCCGGAGATCGTATACGCAGGTGATACCTTCCATTTGACCATCACGGTACAGAATACATCGGCAAACGCAACGGTATCCAATGTGCAGTTTGACTTAAAGGCAGCAACGGAGGGAGATAATAAGGAAACCACGTATGAAGCGTTCCTGCCGACATCCGGCTCGGCGACTATTTTTGTCAACAAGATCGCACCGGGAGAGTCCACGGAACTGCAGATCGAGATGACCGCGCGCAGCGACCTGACGCAGAAGCCGTATGTGATCGATCTGAATGCCGCTTATGAAGATGCAAAGCACAATCCCTTTACGGCGACCACAAGCGTGTCCATTCCGGTACGGCAGAAGGCACGCGTGGACTACGGGGATGCGGAAGTGCTTCCGGAATCCATCGAGGTGGGGGCACAGGCCAATGTGATGTTTCCGGTATATAATAAGGGCAAGACCACGCTGTATAACGTGCAGGTGGATTTTGTGGATCCCTGGCTGGAAGGCGGCAGTACATTCCTGGGCAAACTGGAGCCGGGGGCTACAGGCAATGTGGATGCCATGGTGACAGGCATAGCGCCTTCGGATTCGGATACGGTCACGGCGGTGATCTCTTATGAGGATGAAGCCGGCAATGTGACCACGCTGGAGAAAAGCATCAGCCTGTATGTATACGAGGCCAGTTATGATGAAGGCGCCATGGGCATGGAAGGTGACTGGGGCATGGAAGGCGAAGTCATGGAAGAGGAAAAGGCACTGCCCTGGGGCTGGATCATCGGTGGCGGGATCGGTGGCCTGGTGCTGCTGATCATCATCATCTGCGTGATCGTATCCGGCAGCAAAAAGAAGAAAGCACGGCAGCAGGAACTGGATGATCTGGATGATTGAGGGCATTGATCTATGAAGATATCTGATCTGCTCAGCATGAGTCTGGGCAGTTTGTTCAAAAGAAAAGTGCGTACCATCCTGACGGTTCTGGGCGTGGTGATCGGTACGACATCGATCGTGGTGATGCTCTCGCTGGGGATAGGCATGAAGGAGTCCATGCTGGAGGAGATGCAGTCCTCGGGCGGGCTGACATCGATCGAGGTAAATACTTCCGGCGGCTGGGGAAATGAGGACAGCAGCAAGGAGGAACTGCGCCTGGATGATGAACTGGTGCAGGCACTCTCGGCAATGGAGCATGTTTCCAGGGTGGATCCTATATTGGAGGCAACAGTCATCATCAAAAAAGGGGTCTTTATATGCTTCAGTAATGTGCGGGGGGTGACGCAGTCCTATTTTGAGACCCAGGGAGTCCCGCTGGGGGAGGGGCATTTTCCCAGAGCAGAAGGGGAATTGGAATTTCTGTATGGCAACACCGTGATACAGTCTTTCCGGAATGAAAAGACCAACAAGGGGTATTGGGAGACCGGAGAATTGCCGGATATCGATCTGATGAACGATCCGCTGTATGTGATCTTTGATACGGATCGCTACTGGAGTGCCGGAAGTACGGATGCTGCCGGGCAGATCATACCCGCACCGAAGAAATATATCGTTCCGACGGCAGGCCTGGTAGCGGGCGGGGTCGATGACTGGAATATATTTTCTTATTATACCTATTGTGATATCGATATGCTGAAGCAGCAGTTGGCACGGGTTTATAAGGGCAGGGTGATCCCCGGGCAGCCCACACAGAAAAACGGCAAAGCCTACAAGCAGATTTTTTACAGTCAGCTGATCGTGACTGTAGATGATATGGAGAATGTATCCGCGGTACAGGAGAATATCAATGCCATGGGCTATCAGACCTGGTCCAGCATGGAGTGGATCGAGTCGGATATGCAGATCATGAACATTGTGCAGGCCGTATTGGGCGGTATCGGCGCGGTATCCCTGCTGGTGGCGGCTATTGGCATCACCAATACCATGATGATGTCCATTTATGAGCGCACCAAGGAGATCGGTATCATGAAGGTGATCGGCTGCAGGATACGGGATATCCAGGCGCTGTTCCTGATCGAGGCGGGGTATATCGGCCTGATCGGCGGCACCCTTGGAGTGGGATTGAGTTACGTGATCTCCATGGTAGTAAACAAGGTGGTATCCGGCAGCGAACTGGGGGCGCAGTTTCAGAACATATCGCGCATCCCGTTATGGCTGGGCGGTATATCTGTTGTTTTTGCCATCCTGATCGCTATGCTGGCAGGCTTTTTCCCGTCCGTGCGCGCGATGAAACTCAGCCCGCTGGCGGCGATCCGGGCAGAATAGGTTTTCTCTCTTTTTACAGTTATAGTAAACGACAAAACTATTTTCGTTTTGTCGTTTACTGCGCCGGATTTTGGCCGCTGAAAGCGGCATATTTCCTTACAAAATCCGTGCGCATCCTCGCGGAGCGTTATAGTAAGCGCAAGTATTTATTGCGCTTACTATATGTTCAGCGGCTGGCCGGCCGATGCGCATAACATTTTGTGCAACCATCCAGAAACACCGCGAGGGTGAGAGCACGCATCCCGGATTTGCGGCAATGGGAAAAAACTGTGAATAGTAGTGAAGAGTTATAAAAAAACAAGAAAATAGCATGGTTGGGGTGGAAATAATTTACATAAAAGGGTATAATATATAAGGCTGAATAGCACATCTTAGCATGCGGGGGAAGTAATGGAACAGTCAGAAATCGGAAAAATCTGTCTCAGATGCATGAAGGTCAGTGATGATGTGGGAATCTGTCCGTACTGCGGGAAGGAAAAACGCGGGCAGCAGACATGGTCAAAGGCACTGGCACCGGGGACGATCCTGAATTCAAAGATCCTGATCGGAAATATATTGGGGAAAGGCGGCTATGGCATAACCTATATCGGTTATGATATGCTGCTGGAGTATCCTGTTGCGGTAAAAGAGTTTTTCCCGGACGAGATGGTGGATCGTGCGGAGGATGGAAGGACGGTATTGGTCCTGGATGCCGTAAACAAAGAGGAATACGAGAAGGAAACCAAGGCATACCTGCGGGAAGCGCGTATTTTGGCGGAGTTTTCCAAATTTCCCGGTATCGTGGCCATCAAAGACCTTTTCTATGAAAACAATACCGGCTACCTGATCATGGAGTACCTGCGCAGCGGCAATCTGCGGAAGTATATCGATGCCCAGGGCGGGTGGCTTTCCGTGGAGGAAGCCTTAAACCTGATGGAGCCGGTGATCAGCATCCTTGGGAAACTGCATAAGTCCGGCCTGATCCACCGTGACATCAGCCCGGATAATATCATGATGGATGATGATGGTTCCATCAAACTGATCGATTTTGGCGGTTCCAGGAAACTGGGCTTTGCCAATCAGCAGGTTTTTCTTGGGAAGTGGGGCTTTGCGCCGCTGGAGCAGATGCTTTCCAAACTGTCCGAGCAGGGCCCGTGGACGGATATCTACGGAATTTGCGCTACGCTGTACTGCATGATGACAGGCGATGTGCCGCAGTCTTCTTATGAAAGAAATGAGAAGGATGAACTGGTCAATATCGGTGATTACACGATCAAGATCGATAAGAAGATCGCGCAGGCCATCATGAAAGGTCTTTCCATGGATCCGAAAGACCGCCAGCAGAGTGTGGATGAACTTTATAAAGACCTGTACGGCTTCTATCCGGAGGAAAAGAACGGGCCGGTGGTGCAGGCGGGCAGCGCGGTACATTTACTGAAAGATCGCAATGAACGTGTGTGGTTTGGGGAATATCCGATGAACGAGATCACCGGTGCGCAGCTGACATCGGATATCGTTTATGCGGATTATGATAAGGATGATACGGCGGTCGTGGACGGGGAACGCTATATGCGCCTGCCGGTGATGAAGGAGGAACCGCAGGAGCCGAGGGATATCTTTAATATCCGGCGTACCTTAAAACAGGAGAAAGAGATCGCCGGATACCGTTATTTTAAGTTCAATATGCTTTCCTGGAAGATCCGGCAGAGCAGGGGCGGCAGGGTGACGCTGCAGTCGGAATATATCATCGAATACCGGCTCTTTGACAAAGAAAAATATGTGACGATGTCCGAGCGTGAGATCTCAAAGATCCGTACAGGCATCTACTGGGAAACCAGTGAGATCCGCGGCTGGCTCAATTCACGTTTTACACGGATGGCGTTTAAGGAGGAAGAGAGGGCGCTGCTGAGTACGACAAAGATCTCTACGCCGGTTTCCGCGTTTTCGGACCGTGTGACGTATGATAAGGTATATCTGCCGTCGATCGAGGAGATCCGTTTCGGTTTTGATATTGATCTGGCTTTGGCACGCGGTGCCGGCAGAAACAGGCGTGAGGTGGAAAATGCCCCCTGTTCGCAGTATGTAGCGGCACAGGCGCACAGTGTCTTATCGCATTCCAGTTATGGATTGCGTTCCAGAGGGCATATCGATGGCAGTGATTCTTACAAGTGCGCAGAGAATTTTGAGGGGCACGCGCTGGTAGACGGCAGGCTGACTTTGTGGAAGCTGAATGAACCGATGGGGATACGGCCGGTAATATGTGTGAATGAATCAGATATCGTGGAGATGCAATGATGAGGACATTTGTACTGAGCGACATTCATGGATATTATGATACTTATCTGAAGATGCTTAAGGAGATCGGCTTTTCAGACGATGACTTTTTGTATGTGATAGGTGATGTGATCGACCGTGGACCGAGCGGCATACAGATCATCAGGGATATCATGAACAGGAAAAATGTAGAACTGTTTCTGGGAAATCACGAACTGATGATGCTCAATGCGATAGATTATCAGCGGAAAAAAGAACAGGGGCTGGTGAAGGAGGATCCCTTTGATGATCATCTGACGCCGTATGAATTATGGACGCATCCGGCAAATGGCGGTGATGAGACATTTGGAGCATTTTACCGGCTGAAAAAAGAGGAACAGGATGAGGTGGAAGATTATTTAAAAAGCCTGCGCCTGATCAAGAGGATCAAGGTGGGCGGACATAATTTCCATCTGTCCCATTCTTATTCTCTGGAACGGAGATTCGGAAAAGAGTTCTTTTATAAAGAGGCTACAAAGAAAGAGGCAGAGATGATCGTCTGGGAGAGCCCTTTTGAGCAGGAGGGGGATCCCTATATCACACCGCAGAGTTACCCGTTTGCATATAAAGGGGATACCTATATCGTGGGACATATCTTTACGCAGCGATTGAACCATGTGGATCAGGAGGGGCGCGGCAAGATCTTTAAAGAGAAACGGTACCGCGGCTACCGTATCATTGATATGGATTGCGGCATGGCTTTAAACAGCAAATCCAGCCGTCTGGGCTGCATGCAGCTCGAAACAGGGCAGGAGTATTATGTCCCGCTGATGGAGTAAGAGTACAGGATACAGATAAAGGTAGGATACGGATGAATCTGTTTTCGGATATCGAACAGAAAGAGATCGATAAAATGCTGCTCTGTTCCAGGGCGGTCAGAAAAAAAGTATCTGCAGGTGAATATATCTTCCAGCAGGGGGAAACCCCGCGGATGATCTTTATGCTGCAGTCCGGAGAGGTCGCGCTGGTGAAGGATTTTGCATCCGGGAAGCGCAACCTGCTCTATACGGTGAAACCGGGGGATGTGTTTGGAGAGGCGTTTCTGTTTTCCGGGCAGATGCACTACTGGTATGATGCGGCAGCGGTAAAGCCCAGTGAAGTGCTGCAGATCCCGTGGAAGTTTTTTTATGGCTTCTGCGAGAATGCCTGCGGGCATCACAAGATGATCACCCGTAATCTTTTGGAGATCCTGGCGGGGCGGAATTTCTCCATGACCAAGAAACTGCACCTGCTCAGTTCCACTTCCTTAAAAGAAAAACTGGCGATCTATTTTCTGGAAAATGCGGACAGCAAGGGACGGGTGGCATTGTCCATGAACCGGGAGATGTTTGCTGATTTTCTGGGAGTGGCCAGACCGTCATTGTCCCGTGAACTGATGAACATGCAGAAAGAGGGGCTGATCGTTGTAGACCGTGATGAAGTGCGGATCTGCGACAGGGAGGCGCTGGAGTGTTTTTACTGAGTATCATACCCGCGAACGAGATGAACTGTTGTTTATAGTAAGCGCAATAAGTAATTGCGCTTACTATAACGCTCCGCGAGGATGCGCACGGATTTTGTAAGGAAATATGCCGCTTTCAGCGGCCAAAATCCGGCGCAGTAAACGACAAAACGAAAATAGTTTTGTCGTTTA
>JAFUUX010000250.1 GCA_017471325.1 Lachnospiraceae bacterium
ATCCGCTGGAAGATGGGGATCTTTGACTGGCTGAATGTCAAGAAAGACATTTTTGACGGGCTTTTGGTCGTGAAAGCGGCCAAGAAGGGACTGTCTGCCGGAAAGCAGATCAATCACGGCCTGGTGAGCGTGCAGGAGCATACGAAGGAATTCGCAAAAGATCACCTGAAACATTCGGACTGATGGCGGGGGAGCAATGCGAGGAAGAATGTCCGGCTCAAAAGAATACGCGTAAGAATGATCATAAGAAAAAGCAGCGGAAAGGAAACGCTGCTTTTTTTATTCGGATATACCGGTACCATACCGGCATATCTCCCTGCTCCGCCGGTCTTCCTGCGGCTGCAAAAATACCGTGCCGGGCATGAGAAAGGCAGTTATAGTAATCGCAATAAATAATTGCGCTTACTATAACGCTCCGCGAGGATGCGCACGGATTTTGTAAGGAAATATGCCGCTTTCAGCGGCCAAAATCCGGCGCAGTAAACGACAAAACGAAAATAGTTTTGTCGTTTACTATACTTAACCGGGATCATTGCTGCATGAACAGTGTGCCGATCGAGGAAATGCGTTCCATGGCGCTTTCGTACTGCGTGCGTGCCTGCTCGGCCAGGGTTTCGCTGTAGCCATCCGCACCATAAGCTTCATGATAGAGGGACACCGCATCATTCATATAGGCAGCGGCTTCGTAGGCCAGCGTGCCGGCATCGCTGTATTCTTCCGGCACCTGCAGGGCAGCCATGTCCCGGAAAGCATTGTTCATCAGGTCCAGATCAGACAGAAAGACTTCATCCGCATTTTCTGCAGCGGGATCGATCCCGTTGATCGAAACGCTGATCTGGGCGATGGTGGTGCCAAAAGCGCTCATATCGGTCCGATAGGCTTCCAAGTCCGAATCCGGCTTTTTTTCACCGCAGCCGGACAAAACCGCCGTAAGCAGCAGGCAGGAAAGTGTTTTATGAATATTTGATTTGACAAAATGATGAAACTTACATATTATTTTCTTCATAACAATTGATAAATTACCACAGATACCAAAATTATGCAAGTAGAGTCATGGTATCGACAAAGGAGGAAGTATGACCGGAGCAGATGCAATGGTAAAAAGTCTGGAGGAAGAAGGCGCCGCGTATGTGTTTGGCTATCCCGGCGTGGCCATCTGTCCTTTCTATAATTCGATCTTAAACAGCAAAGTCAAAACGATACTGATCCGGACGGAGCAGAATGCGGCACATTCCGCAAGCGGCATGGCGAGGATGACCGGGAAACCCGGCGTATGCGCCGTGACTTCCGGCCCGGGAGCGACCAATCTGATCACGGGGATCGCTACGGCTTTTGCGGATTCCATTCCGCTGGTGTGCATCACCGGACAGGTCAATTCCGAACTGATCGGTTCGGATGTGTTTCAGGAGGCAGATATCACCGGAGCGGTGGAGTCTTTTGTAAAGTATTCCTATCTGGTAAAGGATGCGAAAGAGATCCCGAGGGTGTTTAAAGAGGCTTTTTATATCGCAAATTCCGGTCGGAAAGGTCCCGTGCTGATCGATGTGCCCATTGATATACAGCAGCAGGAGATCGGGGATTTTGTATATCCGGAGGAGGTCAGGCTGCGGACGTACAAGCCGACCGTGAAGGGAAATGCGCTGCAGATCAAAAAGATCGTCCATGAACTGGAACGCGCAAAACGGCCTCTGATCTGCGCAGGCGGCGGCGTGCGCTTAAGTGACGCAAAGGAGGAACTGCGCGGCCTGGTGGAAGAATACCGGATCCCGGTGGTGTCCACCATGATGGGGATCGGTGTCATGGCTACAGAGCACCCGCTGTATTACGGGATGGTGGGCAATAACGGTTTTCCCTGGGCAAACCGTGCGATGAAGGAAGCCGACCTGATCATGATGGTGGGCGCGCGCGTGGCGGACCGTGCCGTGAACCAGCCGGAGCGCGTGATGAAGGATACTGTGCTGATCCACATCGATGTGGATCCGGCCGAGATCGGCAAGAATGCGGGCGCGACGATCCCGATCGTCGGCGATGCAAAGCATATCCTGGCGGATCTGGCAGAATACGAGATCGATGGCAGTTATGAAGACTGGATCGCTTCCCTGGAACAGTACCGCGCGGAAATGCCGGTGGTACGCAAGCCGGTGGAAGGCTACGTGGATCCTGCGGAGTTTATCCGCAAACTGTCTTTCAAGATGGAGGACAATGCCATCTATGTGGCGGATGTGGGGCAGAACCAGATCTGGTCCTGCAAATATCATGTGGTGCGCAACGGCCGTTTCCTGACAACTGGAGGTATGGGAACGATGGGCTATTCCATTCCGGCAGCCGTAGGCGCCAAACTGGCCTGTCCGGACCGGCAGGTCGTGGCGGTCTGCGGGGACGGATCTTTTCAGATGTCCATGATGGAACTGGCCACGATGCGCCAGTATGATGTACCCGTGAAGATCATCGTGCTGAAAAACAATTATCTGGGCATGGTGCGGCAGTACCAGCATTTTACCTACGAAGATCATTATTCCGTAGTGGATCTGTCCGGCAGTCCGGATCTGGAACATATCGCGGCGGCTTATGGCATGCATTTTCTGCGGATCAGGGATATGGAAGGGATCGATGGAAAGATCGGGGAACTGCTGCAGGGCAATACTTCCTGTTTGTGTGAATGTCTGATCGATCCGATGGACCTGGTATAAGAAGGAGGGAAAAATGAGAAGGATATTTTCAGTTTTGGTGGAAAACCGTTCCGGCGTGCTCTGCAAAGTAGCAGGACTGTTTTCGCGCAGGAGTTTCAATATTGATTCCCTGGCAGTCGGTGAGACCGATGACCATGCCGTATCTTTGATGACGATCTTAAGTTCCGGCACGGAGCAGACACTGGAGCAGATCGAAAAGCAGCTGAATAAGAAACTGGATGTGATCAAGGTCAAGACTTTTGAAGAAAGCCGTGCCATCACAAGGGAACTGATGCTGATCAAGGTAAAATATAATAAAGCAAACCGCCGTGAGATCATGGAAACCTGTGAGGTGATGAAGGCGGAGATCGTGGATATGTCGGAAAACCTGATGATCCTGCAGATCTGCGATACACCGGAAAAGATCCGGCTGATGATCAGCATGCTTTCCCAGGTGTCGATCGTGGAAGTAGCCCGTACCGGCACGCTGGCGCTGCAGAAGTGCATGGAGGACTGACATGCCGGAGGTGGCAGGAAAAACAGCAGATCCGAAAAACAGAAATGGAGCAGTGGAACTGCTCCGTATTCTTGCTACGTTCTGTATCGTATTTCATCATTACCAGCAGCTTGGCGGGATATATTATACGGGCGGTCTGAATTTTTATAACGGGCGTTTTCCGTTCCAGTATCTTGTAGAACTGTTTTTTTTGCTGTCCGGTTATCTGGCATATCATTACCAAAAAAAAATAGAGTGCGGGCAGTCCTTTTTTTCATTTATCCGGGGGCGTATCGTGAGGCTGTTTCCGGGGATGATCCTGGCGGATCTGGCATGTTACGCGCTGATGTATTTCTATTACCGGCATTTCGGGACTTACTGGATGGAGATCCCGATAAACAAATGGAAACTGCTCATCACGCTCTGCGGGATGGGAGCCGGCTGGTTTGTGCCGGGAACGCAGATCAATGGCCCTACCTGGTATGTCAGCGTATTGTTCTTATGCCTGATCGTGTATTTTGTGCTGACGAAACTGGCGGTCAGAATCGGACTGCCAAAGGAACTGTTTTACGCGGGCATGGTCATCCTCGGTGTGGGCGGCTATCTTCTGGCGCAGGTGCTTATGGATTCCTGCGGGAAGACAGTGGAAATCCCGTTTTGGAACGTGTATTCCTGCCGCGGGTATTATGCCTTTTTTATGGGGCTGCTGCTCGCAAAGAAGCAGAAAGCAGGTATCACGGGAAGGTTTCTGGGCAGTTTTCTTGCAATGAGCGTGCTGAGCCTGATCCTTTTTCTGCTGTCACCGGGAACGTTTCTTTCCTGGATCAACATCCTGCTGGCCATCGTGATCTATCCGCCGTTTCTGCTGCTGCTGACTTCGGAGAAAGCAGCGGAAAAGACGCTCACCTGGCGTGTGGCGGCCTGTTTCGGCCGTATGAGTTATAATGTATATCTTTGGCATGTTCCCTTATATATGGCACTGTTTGTCTATCTGCTGCGGAGAAACCTCTATGTGGATCTGACAAAGCCCGGCGTGATGCTTGTCTACGGTCTGTTGTCCTGGCTCTTTGGGATTGCGTGTTATTATCTTCTGGAACTTCCGCTCCGAAAAGCCGTCAGTGCATTGTGGCGTTTTCGGAAGGCTTTGTTTTGGGATGTCCTGTTCCGGAAAGAAGAGGATACAGAAGAGGATACGCCGAAAAACGATAATTGACAATCCAGAGGAATATTGCTAATATATCTTCGTATGTTGTGCAGACGGATCCGCATAAAAAGGATATGTCTTTTATGCGCATAGACAGAGGAGGAAATTTGCGTGAACAGAAAGGTATTCCAGCTTCTGGTAGAGAATTCATCCGGCGTACTGAGCCGGATCTCGGGATTGTTTTCCAGGCGTGGTTATAATATTGAGAGTATTACGGCAGGTGTGACGGCAGATCCGCGTTACACCCGTATCACGATCATCACCTCCGGGGATGATGAGATCTTAGAGCAGATCGAGCACCAGGTGGAAAAACTGGTGGACGTGCGCAATATCAAAGTACTGGAGCCGAAGGATTCCGTATACCGTGAACTCTGCCTGATCAAAGTGGAGGTGACGGATCAGAACCGGGAGGGACTGATCTCGATCTCGAATATCTTCCGTGCAAATATCATTGATGTGAGCGAGAAGAGCATGATCGTGGAACTGACCGGTAACCAGTCCAAGATCGAGGCATTTTTAGGCCTGCTTTCCAATTATACGATCATGGAACTGGCACGCACCGGCATCACCGGGCTTTCCCGCGGCAGTTCGGATGTGGTATGGCTGGAGGATTAAGCGCTTTCGCAAAGTGTTCTGACTTATGTGTTACATGTCAGGGGAAATTCCCTGCTTATTTTTAAAAACCTAGGAGGAATGAGAAAATGGCAAAGATCTATTATCAGGAGGACTGCAATTTAGCGGCATTGGACGGCAAGACCGTTGCGATCATCGGCTATGGCAGCCAGGGACATGCACACGCGCTGAACCTGAAAGAGTCCGGTGTAAATGTGATCATCGGTCTGTACGAGGGTTCCAAATCCTGGAAGCGCGCTGAGGAGCAGGGCTTCACTGTTTACACTGCTGCAGAAGCTGCAAAGAAGGCTGATATCATCATGATCCTGATCAATGATGAGAAGCAGGCAGCACTGTACAAGGCAGATATCGAGCCGAACCTGGAGCCGGGCAACATGCTGATGTTTGCACATGGCTTTAACGTACACTTCGGTCTGATCAAGGCACCGAAGGGTGTGGATGTGACCATGATCGCACCGAAGGCACCGGGACATACTGTACGCAGCGAGTATCAGGCAGGCAAGGGTACACCGTGTCTGGTAGCGGTAGAGCAGGATGAGACAGGCAAGGCACTGGAGAAGGCACTGGCTTACGGTGCGGGCATCGGCGGTGCCAGAGCAGGTATCCTGGAGACCACGTTCCGTACCGAGACTGAGACCGACCTTTTCGGCGAGCAGGCGGTATTGTGCGGCGGTGTATGCGCTCTGATGCAGGCAGGCTTTGAGACATTGGTAGAGGCCGGCTATGATCCGAGAAATGCATATTTCGAGTGCATCCATGAGATGAAACTGATCGTAGACCTGATCTATCAGTCCGGTTTTGCAGGCATGAGATATTCCATTTCCAACACTGCGGAATACGGCGATTACATTACAGGGCCGAAGATCATCACCGAAGATACCAAGAAGGCAATGAAGAAGATTCTGGCAGATATCCAGGACGGTACTTTTGCAAAAGACTTCCTGCTGGATATGTCTTCTGCAAGCGGCCAGGTACACTTCAATGCGCTGCGCAAGAAAGCAGCAGAGCATCCGGCAGAGGTGGTAGGCAAAGAGATCCGCAGCCTTTACAGCTGGTCGGATGAAGATAAACTGATCAACAACTGATCCTGTATAGCAAACGACAAGTAACGGACAGGCGGCGGGCGGAAGATGCACGCTGCCTGTTTTTCAAAAAAGACGATGTTAAAGAACAGCAGAAACAAGAGGGTTTCCTTTTCCAAAGAAATTGAACAGATGGTATTGGCCAGTTTCGGGATCGTGTTTTTGGCGGTCTACGCGGCGAGTGCGGTGATACTGTACCTGGCGGAGGGGCATGGCAGCGCGTATTACATCAAAGCGTTTGTGATGCTTCTGATCTGCCTTGCGCTCTATTTTCTGGCGGCATTTTTTGTATCCCGGCGCATTACGGAACTGTTTGGACCGTTGGATCGGATCGCCTACGGCCTGATCCGGGATGAGCAGTTTATCGAGAATGGTGAAAAAGATATCAAAGGTCTGGCAGATTCCCTGAAAGCGCAGTCAGAGCAGATGAGCATGCTTTCCAAAGAACTGGAGAGCGCGCAGAGCAATCTGGATGATGTCTTTACGGCTTCCAGGAACCAGGAGGATCAGCAGCAGGAATTGCTAAAGATGGTGGTGCAGGATCTGGAACGTTTAAGGAAACGGCAGGAGGATGCTGCGCTGGCAGAAAGCAGGATGGCAGCCCAGCTGGCCGAGGCGGCACCCATGGAAGGCAGCCTTCGGAAAAAACGTGATGCGCTGTATGAGCAGATGCAGCAGATGGAAGAGGCGATACATGCGTATGTAAGACGGCAGGAGGATGCCGGCACGGAGTTTCGTGAGACAGACAGCGCTTATGAACTGCTGGCCAGCATGCATGCGGAGGCAGAGGAACTGGTGGGCAGCATCTACAACGAGATGACTGCATTGCAGTCGCTGGCGACGCAGGTAAACCTGTATGCCATGAATACGTCACTGGATATCGCAAGAGCCGGCAGTATCACGGTATCCGCGATCAGTGCTTTGGATGAGATTAAGGAACTGACCGGGAAAATGAGCGCAAAGACAGATGATGTGCTGCTGTTCCTGATCCGGACACGGAACGCGCTGAAACTGGCCGTGGATCAGATCGGGGAATGCCGGGAGAAGGGCGCGGAATGCAGCCAAAGCCTGGAACAGGGAAAGGACGCGCTGAATGGCCTGCAGGAGAGCATAGGGACACTTCTGGCTGCCGGCACATCACTTTCCGATGACGCAGCTCGTCTTTCGGCCGCATTGTATGAGGCTGATCTTTTGCAAAAACGTTCCAGGGAGGATCATGTAAAAGCGGCTGCTGATACGGAAAAGCTCAAAACCAATTTAAAAAGCTGGATCATATGAGGGATTGTTGTTTTTTCGGGCTTTATGTGATATAGTAGGAAAGGTTTTTGCGGGAAAAGGATGCAGGCCCGAAAGCCGCATTTATTATACCGGTCAACGCGGATCATTTCCAGACGAATAGAAGTCTTACTTACAGGTTTTACATGTACGTGAAACACTATACGTGCAGGAGATCAGTCAGGTTAACTGCATATACCGTGGCAGATAAAAGGCGCAGTTGATCCCGTTTGCGGGTATAATTTGTGTATCATTAAAAAGGATAAGGAAGGGGTATCAATATGGGAATGACGATGACGCAGAAGATCCTGGCACATAGCGCGGGATTGGAGAAGGTGGAAGCCGGACAGCTCATCATGGCAAAGCTGGATCTGGTGCTGGGAAATGATATCACATCACCGGTGGCGATCCACGAAATGGAGAAGATGAAGACAGAGGGCGTCTTTGATAAGGACAAGATCGCTCTGGTGCCGGATCATTTTGTGCCGAATAAGGACATCAAATCAGCAGAGCATTGTCGCTGCGTGCGGAATTTTGCAAAGAAAAATGAGATTACGAACTACTTTGAAGTGGGTGAGATGGGGATCGAGCACGCGCTGCTCCCGGAAAAAGGACTGACGGTTCCCGGGGATGTGATCATCGGTGCGGATTCCCATACCTGTACCTATGGCGCGGTAGGTGCTTTTTCTACCGGTGTGGGCTCTACGGATATGGCAGCCGGCATGGCGACCGGGGAGGCCTGGTTTAGGTACCGTCCGCGATCAGGTTTCGGCTGACCGGAAAGCCGGCAAAGTGGATCAGCGGAAAGGATATCATCCTGCATATCATCGGCATGATCGGCGTGGATGGCGCGTTATACCGTTCCATGGAATTTGTGGGGGACGGCATACAGTATCTGTCCATGGATGACCGTTTCACGATCTCGAATATGGCGATCGAAGCCGGCGGCAAGAACGGCATCTTTCCGGTGGATGATGTGACCATTGCCTACCTGAAAGAGCATACAACACGTGAATATACCGTTTTTGAGGCAGATGCCGATGCAGTTTATGATGAAGAGTATACGATAGAACTGGATCGATTACAGCCGACGGTTTCCTATCCGCATCTGCCGGAGAATACGCACACGGTAGATGAAGCCGGCGATATCCGGGTAGACCAGGTGGTGATCGGTTCCTGCACCAACGGACGCATGGAGGATATGCGCATTGCGGCGGAGATCCTAAAGGGGCGGCATGTGGCGAAGGGGATGCGCTGCATCATCATCCCGGCGACGCAGTCCATCTATCTGGAGTGCATGGAAAAGGGATATTTAAAGACCTTTATCCAGGCCGGCTGCGTGGTATCCACACCCACCTGCGGTCCCTGCCTGGGCGGTTACATGGGCATCTTAGGCGATGGGGAGAAGTGCTTATCCACGACCAACCGCAACTTTGTAGGCCGTATGGGGCATATCAATTCGGAAATCTATCTGGCATCGCCGGCAGTCGCGGCAGCCACAGCCATCAAGGGAAATATCGTATCCCCGGATGCGCTGGCATAACATACGGTGAAAGGAGCCGGATAATAAAAAAGCATTAAATGAAGGAGAAAGAAAGATGAAAGCACAGGGCAGTGTATTTAAATACGGCGACAATGTTGATACGGATGTGATCATTCCGGC
>JAFUUX010000251.1 GCA_017471325.1 Lachnospiraceae bacterium
AACCTTCAGTTCTTTGCTCACAAGAAGGGTGTAGGTTCCACGAAGAACGGTCGTGATTCCGAATCTAAAAGATTAGGGGCAAAACGTGCGGACGGTCAGTTCGTGAAAGCCGGAAATATTCTGTACAGACAGCGTGGCACAAAGATCCATCCGGGTCTGAATGTTGGCCGCGGCGGCGATGATACTTTATTTGCCATGGCAGATGGTGTGCTCCGCTTCGAACGTCTTGGACGTGACAGGAAGCAGGCTAGTGTATATCCGGTTGAACAGTAATTTCTGTAAATGATCTGAGCCCCTGGCCGAAAGGCTACGGGGCTCTATTTCTTTTATGTTTGTTTTATGAGGGCTTTGATATGTTTGCAGACAGGGCAAAGATCATATTGATCAGCGGCAAAGGCGGTGACGGGCATGTTTCGTTCCGCCGGGACAACTATGTACCGGACGGCGGACCGGATGGCGGTGACGGCGGCCGCGGCGGTGATGTCATCCTTCGCGTTGATGAAGGAATGAATACGCTGATCGATTATCGTCATAAGCGGAAATTTGCCGCCGGAAACGGTCAGGAGGGCGGCAAAAAGAACTGCCGCGGGAAAGACGGTGAGGACATCGTGCTGCGCGTGCCAAGAGGCACACTGGTCACGGATGCCGTCAGCGGAAAAGTGATCGTGGATATGTCCGGGAATTGTACGGAATACAAGATCTTAAGCGGCGGGAAGGGCGGCCTTGGAAACCAGCATTTTGCCACCTCTACCATGCAGGCGCCCAAGTACGCGCAGCCCGGGCAGCCGGCCAAAGAGGCTGAAGTACAGCTGGAACTGAAACTCATCGCGGATGTAGGGCTGATCGGTTATCCGAGTGTGGGAAAATCTACTTTTTTAAAGGCAGTGACCAATGCAAAACCGGAGATCGCCGATTATCATTTTACCACGCTGTCCCCGAATCTGGGGGTTGTGGATCTGGGGGACGGCAATAGTTTTGTGATCGCAGACATTCCGGGGCTCATAGAAGGCGCGGCGGAAGGCAGCGGACTCGGTCTTTCGTTCTTACGGCATATCGAGCGGAATAAACTATTGATACATGTACTGGATGCGGCTTCCGTGGAAGGGCGTGATCCGCTTGAGGATTATCACAAGATCAATGCCGAACTGTCCAAATACGGCGAAAAAGTATCCGGTATCCCGCAGGTGGTCGCTGCCAATAAAGCGGATATCATTCCTGCAGAACCGGAGGCGATCGATCTTGATGAGGATGGTGAACTGATCTATGCCCAGGATCCGGTAACGCGTATCAAAGAGGCCTTAGAGCCTGCCGGCATCCCTGTTTTTGCTGTCAGTGCCGCGACCGGCCAGGGGATGCAGGAACTGATGCATTATATTTATGCGCGTTTGCAGCAACTGCCCAGAGAGGATACGATCTTTGAAACGGAATACGATCCTGATACAGCACTGCAGTTTGCGAATGATCCGTTTACGGTGCGTTATGACGATGAAAGCAAAGAATATATCCTGGAGGGGCCGCGGATCGAGAAAATGCTTGGCTATACCAATCTGGAATCCGAGCGCGGTTTTGTATTCTTCCAGAATTTCCTGAAAGATACCGGTATCCTGGAACAATTGGAGAAATTGGGGATACAGGATGGCGATACCGTGCGGATGTATGGATTTACTTTTGATTATTATAAATAAGGGCTTATCCACGGCATCTGTTGCATTTTGAAAAAAGGAGTGGGAATACAATGCAGTTAACAAGTAAACAGCGGGCATATTTAAAAAGCCTTGCCGCAAATGAGCCGGCACTGTTCCAGATCGGTAAATCCAATCTGACACCGGAAGGCTGCCAGGCCGTGCAGGAGGCTTTTAACACACGGGAGATCGTTAAGATCTCTATCCTGAAAGGCGCTTCGGAGGATCCGATGACCTTGGCGGAGGCGCTTGCCGACCGTACCAAGTCTACGCTGGTGCAGCTCATCGGCCGGAAGATCGTACTCTATAAGCCGTTCAAAGAACATCCGCAGATCGTACTGCCCAGGGCATAATACCATCTCTTTGCCGGCGTGCATTTTGGAAACCATATCGTAAGCAGACAGGACGACAGAAGATGGAAGTATTAAGCAATAAATATACAGAAGAAGAGATATTGCGCAGGCTGCAAAAAAAACTGGATGAAAAACGGTATACGCATTCCATCGGGGTAGCGCATACCGCGGTTGCCTTAATGATGGCACACGGGCGCGCGCAGCAAAGCACGGATAAGGGACAGCGGGAAATCGCTATGGCATATACCGCCGGGCTTTTGCATGACTGCGCGAAGTGTTTGAGCACGGAAGAAAGGGATAAATACTGCAGCAAATACCGGGTTGAACTTACGCAGATGGAGCAGGAGCATCCGTTTCTGATCCACGCAAAGCTCGGCGCTGTATTGGCAAAAGAAAAATATGGCATTGATGACCCGCAGATCTTAAGCGCGATCCGCTGGCATACGACCGGTACCGAAAAGATGACTTTATTGGAAAGTATCGTTTTTTCCGCAGACTTTATCGAACCGAACCGGCGCATGCTGGACTGCCTGCCTAAAATACGGCAGGTGATCTACCGTGATCTGCCGTATGCCGTATATCTGATCCTGCAGCAGACCATGGTACATCTGGAGCATAAGGGGCAGCCGGTGGATGAACATTCCCTGCGTGCGCTGGAATATTACCGGCAATTTGAGAGATCATAAATGGTTACTATTCACAGGTAACCATTTATGATCAAATCTGTAACGCAAAGGTTGACATAAAAATATTATG
>JAFUUX010000252.1 GCA_017471325.1 Lachnospiraceae bacterium
AAGCGCAATAAATAATTGCGCTTACTATAACGCTCCGCGAGGATGCGCACGGATTTTGTAAGGAAATATGCCGCTTTCAGCGGCCAAAATCCGGCGCAGTAAACGACAAAACGAAAATAGTTTTGTCGTTTACTATAGGTTTTTTGCCCGTAGAGTCTCACATGCGTTAACTGGACGTGGTCAGATATGAAAAAGTGTGATTAACAAAGGAGAATATATTAAGATGGCAGGCATAAAAAAGAATCCCAAAATGCTGCCGGTATCGGGAACGATCCGGATCATGGGGGCGAGAGAGCATAACCTGAAGAATGTGGATCTGACGATCCCGAGGGATCAGTTTGTGGTATTCACGGGATTGTCCGGCTCGGGAAAATCGTCCCTGGCGTTTGATACGATCTATGCGGAGGGGCAGCGGCGTTACATGGAGTCGCTTTCTTCTTATGCAAGGCAGTTTTTGGGACAGATGGAAAAGCCGGATGTGGACAAGATCGAAGGGCTGAGCCCGGCCATCAGTATCGACCAGAAATCAACGAATAAGAATCCGCGTTCCACGGTAGGGACCGTGACGGAGATCTATGATTATTTCCGGCTGCTGTATGCGCGGGCCGGGATCCCGCACTGCCCGAACTGCGGCAGGCCGATCATGCGGCAGACGGTGGATCAGATGGCGGATCAGGTGATGGAACTGCCGGAGGGGAGCAAGATACAGCTGCTGGCGCCGGTGGTGCGCGGCAAAAAGGGGCGCCATGAAAAGATATTGGAGCGGATGAAGAAAAGCGGATACCTGCGTGCGGAGATCGATGGCAGCGCATACGATCTGGATGAGGATATCACGCTGGATAAGAATCTCAAGCACACCATCGAGGTAGTGGTGGATCGTCTGGTGGTGAAAGCCGGCATTGAAAAGCGGCTGACAGACTCTATCGAGAATGTGCTGGAGATCGCGGACGGATTGCTGGTGGTGGATGTGATCGGTAAAGAGCGGATGAACTTCAGCCAGAGTTTTTCCTGTCCGGACTGCGGGATCAGCATAGACGAGATCGAGCCGCGCAGTTTCTCTTTCAACAATCCTTTCGGGGCCTGCCCCAACTGCGCGGGCCTGGGGATCAAAATGGAATTTACGGAAGGTTCCATGATACCGGATCCTACCAGATCCATCAATGACGGCTGTATCGCCGTGATGGGCTGGCAGTCGGCGAATCAGGAGGGAAGTTTTACCAATGCCCTGCTGCAGGCGCTGGTCAAAAAATTCAAGTTCAGCCTGGATACCCCCTGGGCAGATCTGGATGAGGATATCAAAAAGATACTTTTGTACGGCACGGATATAGAAGTGGATGTGCATTACCAGGGGCAGCGCGGATACGGCGTATATCCCATTGCCTTTGAAGGGCTGGTTAAAAATGTGGAGCGGCGCTATCGTGAGACCGGATCGGAATATACAAAAGCGGAATATGAAAAATATATGTCCATATCCCCATGTGATGTATGCAAAGGCATGCGTCTGAAAAAAGAATCCCTGGCAGTCACGGTGGCAGATAAGAATATCTATGAGATCACCTCGCTGTCTATCGGTTCCTTAAAGGAGTTTCTGGATGGCATGGAACTGACAAAGCAGCAGCACCTCATCGCCGACCAGATCGTGCGGGAGATCAAGGCCAGGGTAGGTTTTCTGGTGGAGGTCGGACTGGAATACCTTTCTCTTTCCAGGGCTACGGCGACACTTTCCGGCGGCGAAGCGCAGCGCATCCGCCTGGCGACGCAGATCGGATCCGGACTGGTGGGGGTATGCTATATACTGGATGAGCCGTCCATCGGCCTTCATCAGCGGGATAATGACAAATTGCTGGGAGCGCTGCGGGGGCTGCAGAGTCTGGGCAATACGCTGATCGTGGTAGAGCATGATGAGGATACCATGCGTGAAGCGGATTATATCGTGGATGTGGGACCGCAGGCGGGAGAGCATGGCGGGAAGATCGTGGCCTGCGGTACCGTAGAGGATATCATCAAAGCGGAGGATTCCATCACGGGACAGTATCTGAGCGGGAAGCGAAAGATCCCCGTGCCTGCGGTAAGAAGAAAAGCGACCGGCAGGCTGGTGATCCAGGGGGCGCAGGAAAATAATCTGAAAAATATCGATGTAGAGATCCCGCTGGGCGTCTTTACCTGTGTGACCGGGGTATCCGGTTCCGGCAAGAGTTCCCTGATCAATGAGATCCTGTATAAAGTGCTGGCAAGGAAACTGAACCGCGCCTATACCATACCCGGGAAACATAAAAAAGTGACCGGGATGCAGGCGCTGGATAAGGTGATTGCCATAGACCAGTCGCCGATCGGGCGCACGCCGCGTTCCAATCCTGCCACTTATACCGGCGTATTTGACATGATCCGGGATCTGTTTGCATCGACGCAGGACGCAAAGGCAAAGGGGTATAAAAAAGGACGATTCAGTTTTAACGTAAAAGGCGGGCGCTGCGAAGCCTGCAGCGGTGACGGTATCGTAAAGATCGAGATGCATTTCCTGCCGGATGTATATGTGCCCTGCGAGGTCTGCGGCGGCAAGCGCTACAACCGGGAGACACTGGATATCCGCTATAAGGGAAAGAACATCGCGGATGTGCTGGATATGACCGTGGAAGAGGCTCTGGACTTTTTCCAGGCGGTGCCTTCTATCCGCAGCAAGATCGAAACGCTGAATGATGTGGGGCTTTCTTATATCCGTTTAGGCCAGCCGTCTACCCAGCTGTCCGGAGGCGAGGCGCAGCGGATCAAACTGGCCACGGAACTGTCCAGGCGCAGCACGGGCAAGACCATCTATATCCTGGATGAGCCGACGACAGGACTGCATTTTGAGGATGTCAACAAACTGGTGGGCATCCTGCAGAAACTGACGGATGGCGGCAATACGGTGGTAGTGATCGAGCACAACCTGGATGTGATCAAGAATGCGGATTACATCATCGATATGGGGCCGGAAGGCGGAGACGGCGGTGGTACGGTGATCGCCAAAGGCACGCCGGAGGAAGTGGCCAAAAGCCCTGTCTCCTATACAGGCCGCTTTATCAAAAAGATGCTGAAGGGTTAAGTTTTCCGGGAAGAACGCCGATATTTTATGCAGCAGCAAATAATATTTCGTGTGCCTTGTGATAATCGTATCCCTTGGGAATGCATTTGGTTCATTATTTTGTGAAAAACAGACACTTTCCAAAAAAGGGGAGATGGTTTATAATTTCAATGGATAATGTTACCATCGAAAGGGGCAGGAAATAAAATGGCTGTTATGGACATTGGAATCGACCTGGGTACGGCAAGTATTCTGGTATATATAAAAGGCAAGGGTGTTGTATTAAAAGAGCCGTCTGTTGTGGCACAGAACATGGATACCAAGCAGATCATGGCGATCGGTGAGGATGCGCGTCTGATGCTGGGGCGTACACCGGGCAATATCGTGACGATACGCCCGATACGGGATGGGGATATCTCTGATTATGACACTACCGAGATCATGCTGCAGTATTTTCTGAATAAGGCGATCGGAAAGAAATCTTTCCGCAAACCGCGTGTAGCGGTATGCGTGCCCAGCCAGGTAAGCCCGGTGCAGAAAAAAGCGGTGGAGGATGCGGCGTATCAGGTGGGCGCGGGCAAAGTGGCGATCATTGAGGAGCCGCTGGCTGCAGCGATCGGTGCGGGCATCGATATCTCAAAGCCGCAGGGAAACATGATCGTGGATATCGGAGGCGGATCTACGGATGTGGCTGTGATTTCATTGAACGGCGTGGTATGCAGCCAGTCGATCAAGATCGCGGGGGATCGTTTTGATAAAGATATCCAGGACTACGTGAAGTCAAAGTATAATGTGATCATCGGTGACCGCACGGCAGAAGATGTGAAGATCAATATCGGCACTGCATATCACCGGGATGAGATAGATTATATGGATATTCATGGACTGAACATCGTAAAGACTTTGCCGGAGACGATCCGGATCTCTTCCGAAGAGACGCAGGAAGCGCTGAAGGATTCCACGAAGCAGATCCTGGACACTATCTGCGAGGTGCTGGAGCATACGCCGCCGGAACTGGCCGGGGATATTATCGAGCGTGGTATCGTGCTGACAGGCGGCGGGGCTATGCTGCGCGGGCTGGAGGAACTGATCGAGGAACGCACGCACATCAATACGATGACGGCAGATGAACCGATGACCTGCGTGGCGATCGGAACAGGCCGTTACATAGAGTTTTTGGCAAAATATAATAAGGATATGTAGTGAAAGGCATGGAGGCCGCAGACACCGCATCAAATACGGTCCAATACGGGGATAGGAGGGAATTGGTATGCTGAAAGGCCTCTATACTGCTTATACAGGCATGATCCAGGAACAGCAGCGTATGGATACGCTGGCGAACAACCTGGCCAATGCCGATACCACCGGCTTTAAAAAAGAAGGATTGACAAGCCAGTCATTTGATACCGTTCTGGTGGACAAGATCAAGGACGGTTCTGAACCATATCAGTATGCCAGACGTATCGGTCCGGCAAATCCCGGTGTGAGGATCGGTGAAAGTTATATAGATTTTTCGGAAGGCTCGTTTCAGGTAACGGATGTGCCGATGGATTTTGCAATCGGAGGAAAGGGCTTCTTTACCGTAGAATATACGAACAAAGGCGGTGAGACAGCCACTTTTTATACAAGGGACGGCAATTTCCAGTTGACAACGGATGGATATCTGGTCACGACCGACGGTGATTATGTGCTGGGGAAAAGGGGCAGCAGCACGGAGCGGATCAAGCTGGATCCGCAGAAGGAAGTACGGGTGGATCAGGAAGGATATATCTTCCAGGACGATAAGAATGTCGCGCAGATCAAACTGACGGATTTTGAGGACTATAATTACCTTGAACATTACGGGGAAAACTTCTACTATCCCGTAGACGGCGCAACGGAGACAGATGCGGAAGGCAAAATATTTCAGGGATATCTGGAAACATCCAATGTGCAGGTGGTTTCGGAGATGGTGCAGATGATCTCGGTTTCGAGGCAGTACGAAGCAAACCAGAAGGTGATACAGACTTATGATACTTCGCTGCAGACAGCCACGCAGCTGGGCAGGCTGAATGGCTGATACTGTACCCTGTAATTCGGAAGGAGGATAAGATATGGTACGTTCATTATGGTCGGGAGCAACGGGAATGCTGGCACAGCAGACTGCGGTAGATACCATTTCCAATAATATCGCAAATGTCAATACGGCAGGCTATAAGACCAGCCAGAATGAATTCAAATCCCTTTTGTATCAGGAACTGCAGACCAAGACGACGTCGGCCAACGGGGAGACCAAGCCGATCGATTCCCAGGTAGGTCTGGGTGTACGCAGTTCTTCCATTACCACGATCTTCCGGCAGGGTGCCTTTTTGGAAGCGAACAGTACGTCTTCTTTTGCGATCGGCGGGGATGGTTTCTTTGCGGTGCAGCTTGCGGACGGCACCACGGGATACACCCGCAACGGCGATTTTCATTTCGGCATTATCAATAACGGTCTGGAACTGACGGATTCGGACGGCAATGCGGTTTTGGATACCAAAGGCCAGCCCATCAAGTTAAACGGTGATTATACCACAAGCAAGATCACCATTGATGAGAACGGTGCTTTCCTGTATCCGGATGACACCAACAATCCCAAAGCGATGGGGATACAGATCGGCCTTTGGCAGTTTAACAATCCGGCAGGTCTGGAGAAGAAAGACGGCTCGATCTATCTGGAAACAGGTGCCAGCGGAAGGGCGCTGAACGAATTCACAAACAATAATCTGACCAAGAGCACAGTGGTGCAGGGTTATATCGAAGGTTCCAATGTGCAGCTTGCAGATGAAATGGTAAACCTGATCGTAGCGCAGCGTGCTTATGAAGCAAATTCCCGTGTGATCACGGTGACGGATACCATGATGCAGCAGGCAAACCAGTTGAAGCAGTAACCGTATGGTGAACGGCCGGACCGGAGCCGGTGGGAGTGTCTGAACTGAAACATGGGCAAACGAAAAAAGGAGCCTGTATATGGATTTTGGAAGTCTGACAAATTATACGGATATTACTTCATCTCTGGCTTCGGCGCAAAATGTACGGAAACTGGGTGACGGTGCAAAAGCGGCGAAAACGGATGAGGAAATGATGGAGGCCTGCAAGGAGTTTGAGACTTACTTGTGGGAGCAGGTGATCAAGTCCATGAAATCGGCATCCGAAGTGTTTTCGGATGAAGGCGGGAAAAACCAGCAGGTAGACTATTTTATGGATACGGCCATTACACAGGTGGCCGAAGAGATGACAGAGCAGTCGATGGGCTCTAACAGTCTGGCAATGCAGATGTATGAACAGATGAAACGCAATACCGGCATAACGCTGGAGGATATCCTGGCAAAAAATGCTGCCGGGCAGGGAATTGTCAGCGAAGAAGATGCATAAATGGTAACTATTCAGAAGGTAACTGTCAGAACTCAGGGGATTCTGAACAGTTACCATAAACGTATGTAAAACCATATCCGGACATTTTCAAAGTAGACGGAGGCATGTCTGTGCCTGCGTGATTTTCACATTATAGGAAATCGTTCTGCAAACAGGACAGTGTTTTTGTCCGGGGGCTGCCGGCGGGGGCCGGAACTGTTCCTGCCCGGATCGGCGGCGGGGCATTCCAAAGGACAGGGACCGTATTTTTCAGAATGGAGAGGGAACATGGTAACGGTAAAAGGGTATATCGATGAGATCCTGTATTTTGATGAAAATACCGGATTTTCCATCCTGCGCGTGACAACAGAAGACGGCAGTGAAACCTGTGTGGGCAATGCCAAAGGCTTTTCGGCAGGTGAGAGCGTCGAAATGGATGGGGAATATGTGGAGCATTATATCTATGGAAAGGAACTGAAGTTTACCGCGATACGTTTTGTGGCGCCTTCGGACAGGGTATCCGTGATACGTTATCTGGGCTCCGGCGCGATCAAGGGGCTGGGAGAAAAGATGGCAGTGCGCATCGTGGATAAATTCGGGGACGATACTTTCCGCATTATTGAGGAGGAACCGGAGCGGCTGGCAGAGATCAAAGGGATCTCGGCAGCGAAAGCAAGGGAGATCACAAACCAGCTGGCAGCGAAACGTGAACAGCGGGATGCCATGATCTACCTGCAGAAATTCGGACTGAGCCAGGTACTGGCAGACAGGATATATGAGAAATACGGACAGGAGATGTACGGGATCCTGAAGAACAACCCGTACCGGCTGGCAGAGGAAGTGCCTGCTGTGGGATTTAAGAAAGCGGATGCCATCGCTTTCAAAGCGGGGATACCTGCGGATTCGGAATACCGTATCCATTGCGGCCTGCTGTATCTGCTGGGGCAGCTGGCGGCAGACGGGCATTGCTATTATCCGGCGGGAAAACTCTGTGAAAAAGCCGCAGAAATGCTGGGGATAGGACAGATGCAGATAGAGGAATGCCTGCCGGATCTGGCCATGCAGCAGAAGATCACGCTCAAAAACGGGGAAAATGACAGCCGTGTATACATCAAAAGTTATTATCAGGCGGAGGAGTATTGTGCCAGGCGGCTGCTGGAACTGCGGGACGGCTTTCGCGGAAAGGCAGTATCGGAGGAGACCTTGCGGCAGGTGGAGGCGTCTTTGGGGATCACCCTGGATACGCTGCAGCGCAGGGCAGTGTGTACCTGTATGGAAAGCGGTGTGTTTCTGCTGTCCGGCGGACCGGGAACGGGAAAGACAACAACCATCAATGCGATCATCACATGCATGGAAAAAGAGGAGCGTGCATTTGTGCTGGCAGCGCCTACGGGCAGGGCTGCGAAACGGATGAAGGAAACGACGGGCTATGAAGCGCAGACGATCCACAGGCTGCTGGAGATCGGCGGCGAGGTATCTTCGGAAGACAGGGACAATACTTTTTTTGGAAAAAACGAGTCGGAGCCGCTGGAGGCGGACTGCGTGATCGTTGATGAAGCGAGCATGGTAGACATTCATCTGCTGAAGGCGCTGCTTGCGGCCATCAGTACGGGAACGCAGCTGATCCTTGTGGGGGACGTGGATCAGCTGCCCAGTGTAGGACCGGGGCAGGTGCTGAAGGATCTGCTTTCGTGCGAGGCGTTTCCGACCATGCTTCTGCAGCGGATCTTCCGGCAGTCGGATGAAAGCCATATCATAGAGTATGCGCATAAGATCAACCACGGGGAACAGATAGACCTGAGTAAAAAATATGCCGATTTCTTCCTGCTGGAGAAAGAAGCGCCGGAGGTGATCTGCAGTTATCTGGTGCAGCTCATGGGAGATGTGATCCCGAGGAAACTGGGGCTGTCCGGCGGGGATATCCAGGTGCTGACGCCCATGCGGAAAGGCATGCTGGGGGTGGAGGGGCTGAATGCCGTGCTGCAGGAGCGCCTAAACCCGCAGGATGGCAGCAAGGCGGAATGCAGCTATGGCGATACCGTATTTCGGGAAGGCGACCGTATCATGCAGATCCGTAACGATTATGAACTGGAATGGGAAGTGATCGGAAAACACCAGGTGGCGGTGGAAAGCGGGAAGGGTATTTTTAACGGGGATGTGGGTACTGTCCAGGAGATCAGCAATTACCTGAAACTGATGAAGGTACTGTTTGATGACGGCAAAACAGTGTATTATGAGTTCCAGGCACTGGATGAACTGGAACTGGCTTATGCGGTAACGATCCACAAGTCACAGGGCAGTGAATATCCGGTGGTGATCGTTCCGGTGCTGAGCGGGCCGCGGATGCTGTTAACGCGGAATCTGCTGTATACGGCTGTCACCAGGGCAAAGCAGTGCGTGATCCTGATCGGCAGCGGAAAAATGGTGCAGCAGATGATCGATACGGATCATGTACAGCACCGCTATACTTCATTGAAAGAGAGAATTCTTGAGTGCGCAGGATATTGAATCGGTTTCATTCCATCATAAAAGAACTGCTTTATCCGCCGCGGTGCCCCATCTGCGATGAGATACTTGCAGGGGAGGAGGGCGCGGAGCATATCTGCCGGGAATGCAGGGGGCAGATCCGGTATATCCGTGAACCGCGCTGCATGAAATGCGGTGCAGAACTTACGGATGCGTCGCAGGAATACTGCAAGACCTGTGCCATGAAAAAACATGTTTATGACCGCGGGCTGGCCTTATTCCGTTATGAGTCTGTACGCACCTCGGTATACCGCCTGAAATACAGGGGGCGAAAGGAATACGCGGAATTTTACGGACGGGAGATGGCCAGGTGTTTTGCGCAGCCGATTCGTTATTGGAAACCGGAGGTTTTGATACCGGTGCCGATGCATAAGGCAAAAGAAAGAGCGCGCGGATACAATCAGGCGACGGCTCTGGCAGAGGTGATGGGCAGATATTGTGGTATCCCCGTGCGGACGGATCTGGTGGAACGGCGGCGGAAAACCAGGCCGATGAAAGAATTAAACGCCGGGGAAAGGCAAATAAATTTGAAAAATGCTTTCCATATCAGTCAAGATGTTGTAAAATTAAAGACGGTAATGCTTGTGGATGATATCTATACGACGGGAAGTACGATAGATGAAATCGCAAAGGGGTTACGCGCTGCCGGCGTGGCAAAAGTGTATTATGTGGCACTGGCTATCGGCTCCGGGCAGTAGTATATCTGGGAGAAGGAGAAAAGCGGATGAATGTAAAAAACTGTAGAAAATGTGGCCGGATGTTCAATTATATTGCGGGTCCGCCAATCTGCCCGGCATGCAGGGAGCAGATTGAAAAGAAATTTGAAGAAGTCAAGGAATTTGTGCGTAAGAATAAGACTGCGACCATGAATGAGATCGCTGAGAACTGTGATGTGGAGAAGCGGCAGATCGAGCAGTGGGTGCGCGAGGAGCGGCTGATCTTTGCGGAGGGTTCCCCGATCAAACTGTACTGCGAGACCTGCGGCGCGCCGATCCTTACCGGACGTTACTGCGAGAAATGCAAAAAGGATCAGGCGAGCACTTTTGGCGCAGCGGGAAGGCAGCCGGAAGCACCGGCACCTTTGGGCGGTGGAAACAAAAGAGGCGGCTCCGGCAATAAAATGCATACATTTCATGAGTAGATTTGCATGAAACAGCCATTTATGGTAAGGTGAACGGATAAGAGTCTGCATCATAAGAATCTGCATTAAGGCAGGAACAGGGTGATATGTTAAATGAATCCAGAGTAAAACTGATGACGCGCATGGCTGCTTTTGAAGCGGGAGAAGGCAAAAAAAGTATGGCGATAGGCACTTATTTCCGCAGTGACTATATTGCGAAAGAGATCATCAAGTCCATTATCTACGGGACTGTTGCTTTTGGGCTTATCCTGGGTGTTTATCTGGTATATGATTTTGAAGTGTTTATGGAAAATATGTACGAGATCGACTGGCTGGCATTTGGCAAAACGCTTCTGTTCCGGTATCTGACCGCGATAGGGACATATTCCCTTATCACTTATATTGTATATGTGGTGCGTTACAGCAGGGCCAGAAGGAACCTGCAGATCTATTATAATAATCTGCGCCGTCTGCGGGCGATGTACCGTAAAGAGGCGGCAGCGGAAAATAAAATGGAAGAGTAGTGGAGTTTATGGCACAGTTATTGATGATAAGGGAACAGGTCAAGAGTTTTTACAGCAGGTATGAGGGTTTCTGCCGGCCGGTATTGAAATTTCTTCTGGCATTTGTGACGCTGACGATGATCAACCGCAGTATAGGCTACGCAGCTGTGCTGACCAATATCGCGATCGTGCTGGTGCTTGCCCTGCTCTGCTCTTTCTTTCCGAACAATTTTGTGGTGGTGATCGGTGTTTTGGTGAGCCTGCTGCATTTATATGCGGTTTCGCTGGAAACCGTTGTGGCAGCGGGGATACTCTTTCTGCTCATGTTTCTTTTGTATTTCCGTTTTGCGGCAAAGGATACCATACTTCTTGTGATGACGCCTTTGTGCTTTATCTTAAAGATCCCTTATGTGGTTCCGCTCTGCGCAGGACTGGTGGGGACACCTGCTTCCGTGATCTCTACCGGCTGCGGTGTTGTCACTTATTATCTGCTGCAGTACATTTCCGTCAATCGGAATACGCTGGAAACACTGGAAAGTGAGCCGATCTTTGTTCTGGAAAAGTTCCGGATGCTGATCGATGCATTGATGAAGAACCGTGAGATGCAGGTGCTGATCGTGGCATTTGCCATCACGATTCTGGTCGTGTACCTGATCCGGCGCATGCCGGTAGACCACGCCTGGACGATCGCCATGATCACGGGCATGCTGGTGGATATCGTTGTGATCCTGGTGGGCGATCTGAAATATGAGACCAGGATCGCGATACCGGCGCTGATCCTTGGCAGCCTGGCAGCCCTGGCAGTGGGGCTGGTACTGCAGTTCTTTGTATTTAATGTGGATTATACCAGGACGGAAAAAGTACAGTTTGAGGATGATGAATATTATTATTATGTAAAAGCAGTGCCAAAGAACACGGTATCTCTGGCGGACCGTAAGGTAAAGAAGATCAAAGGCCAGGAACGGTCCGGAGGCGCGGCAGGAAGCGGAAGCACGGGCGGAGGCAGGGCGAAGCGCAGTTCGGCAGAGGTAAAGGATGTGCAGGAGTACCGGGTGCGCAGAACGGCTACCCGTGACAGGGGAGCCGGAAATATCAGCAGCAGTTCCCGCAATAAAAACAGTACGAAGCGCATTATTATGCCGGAGGATTCCGTAGGACGCAGTGAGAGACTGACGGATATAGAAAGGGCGGCAGCCGCAAAGGCCAGGGCGGAACGGAATAAGAAAACATGATCGACCGGATGAGTTCATTTATACAGGAGAATATTGCAAATATCCATATTCCGAAGATCCAGCTGACGGATGTGATCGAGATCGCGATCATTTCTTTTGTTGTTTATCATATCATGGTGTGGATCAGAAAAACAAAGGCATGGTCACTCTTAAAAGGGCTGATCGTGATCCTTGGTTTTTTGCTGTTGGCGGCGATCTTCAATATGTCCACGATCCTCTGGATCGCGGAAAAAGGGATCTCGGTGCTTTTGATGGCTCTGGTGGTGGTGCTGCAGCCGGAACTTAGGCGGGCATTGGAGCAGCTGGGACAGAAAAATATCTTTTTCTCTTTTTTAAGTTCGGATGCCAACCGGCAGCGGGGCAGATATTCGGATCATACGATCGATGAAGTGGTAAAAGCTTCCTTTGCCATGGGGCGGGTAAAAACCGGGGCACTCATGGTGTTTGAACGGAACGAGACGCTTTCCGAGTATGAAAAGACCGGGATTTCGATTGATGCTGCGGTATCCAGCCAGCTTTTGATCAATATATTTGAGCACAATACGCCTCTGCATGACGGCGCGGTGATCTTTCGGGGAGACAGGATCGTATCGGCGACCTGCTACCTGCCGCTTTCGGATAACCGCAGCCTTCCCAAGGCTTTGGGAACCAGGCATCGCGCCGGCGTGGGGATTTCCGAAGCAACGGATTCACTGACGGTGATCGTTTCGGAAGAGAATGGCAAAGTAAGTGTGGCCTATGGCGGTGAATTGTTCAGCGGTCTGAACCAGGAAGGACTGCGGGAAAAACTGGAAATGATCCAGGATAAGCCGCAGGAGGAAACAAAGCGTGGCTGGCTGGATCGTACACGCGTGGAGAAGACAGAGAAGGGTGAGCGGAATGGTAAAAAAGCTGACAAATAATCTCGGTATGAAGATCCTCGCGGTCATGGTGGCATGTGTGGTATGGCTGATCGTGATCAATTACGCGGATCCCATCGTTTCCGTGCGCTATAGCAATGTGCCGGTGACCTTTGAAAACCAGAGTTCATTAACGGAAAAGGGGATGGTCTATGAGGTGCTGAATGCGTCGGATACGGTAGATGTGGTCGTATACGGAAAACGCTCCGTACTGGAAACACTGAGTTATGAAAATATCCATGCAGTTGCGGATCTGGAAGATATCACGATCATGAATACCGTTGCGATCCAGGTCTCATCCAATAAGAGCAATGACCAGCTGGACAGCATCCGCCAGAGCAGGACGGTAGTGGAACTGGCTGTGGAGAACCGGAAGGAAGTGCCGCTGACGGTGAATGTGGTGGCGAACGGGACGCCTTCGGAGGGGTATATCATCGGGGATATCACACAGAATCAGAACTCGGTGCGCGTTTCCGGTCCGGAGTCCGTGATCGATCAGATCGTCAAGGCAGAGTGCGCGGTGAGTGTGACCGGACGCACTTCGGATCTGTCCACCAGTGCGGATATCCGCTTATATGACGCAGACGGAAAGGTGATCACGCATCACAATATGTCAATGAATATCAGTTCGATCAATGTGGGGGTTGAGATCCTGCCGAGCAAAGCCGTGGATATCGTATATCACTATACGGGTGAGCCGGCAGAGGGCTATGTGGTGACGGGTGAGCCTTCCGCAGACCGGACAGCAGTGTATATTGCGGGGCGCAATGCGGTCTTGAATAAAGTAGAGCGGATCGTGATACCGGAATCCGTGCTGGACATTTCCGGAAGGGAAGAAAGCCTGAATACGACCATTAATTTGAAGGATTATCTTCCGGACGGCATTCGGCTGGTTCAGACGGATGACAGTGAGGAATTTGACGGAAAGATCAATATCCTGGTGGAGATCGAAGAACTGGTTGAGCAGACCTTCAGCATACCGATCGAAAATCTGCGGGTGGAAAACGTGCCTGACGGTTATAAGGCGGAAGTACTTCTGGAAACGGAGGAAGGCGAAGAGGCACCGGCCAGAAATCTCAACCTGCAGATCAAGGTGCGCGGTGTGGCTGACAGTTATGTCAATGTGGTGCCGAGAGAACTGCAGGGCGTATTGGATGTGGCGGCATATATGGATAAAGCAGGGACCGGTCATCTGGCAGACGGTGTATACCGCATGGAGGTAAAGATGGAACTGCCGGAAGGCCTGGAAGCGGTGGATAAGTACTATGCCGATGTACGGATCACATCACCGGCGGCGGAAACAGAGACGCAGGAGTAAGGAGTTGTTACTATTCACAGTCGAATCGCGCACTTGCTACTAACGTATGCAGTCCTGCTAAGTTCGCTACGCTCTCTAAGCAGGAACTTGTATGCGCGATTACGACCCAAAACATTCCGGGAGAGAAGGGTTTTGCCCATCGCCG
>JAFUUX010000253.1 GCA_017471325.1 Lachnospiraceae bacterium
AAGCGCAATAAATAATTGCGCTTACTATAACGCTCCGCGAGGATGCGCACGGATTTTGTAAGGAAATATGCCGCTTTCAGCGGCCAAAATCCGGCGCAGTAAACGACAAAACGAAAATAGTTTTGTCGTTTACTATAGAATGCTGCGCAGCGAACTTAGCGGGACAAGGACTGCGATAGTAACAAGTGTGCGATCCAACTGGGATCGGTAACTATATTTTTCTATTCTTTCGCCGATATTTATGGTATTATTATAGATACCTAGGGGGTATGGCGTGCTATGGAAAATCCGGGGAAAATCAGAAAAAAGATCAGACAGATGGGAATGCTGCTGGCAGCTCTTTTTGTCGTGTCTGCGCCCCTTGCTTCCGATGCGGCCGAGGTGGTCACCGGGGGCGTGGTGAGCAACAACATCCATAACGGGGAGTATACGCAGCGGAAGCAGGTCGCGCAGTCTTATCTGTGTGATAACAGAAACGGGACTTTCAGCAGGATAGAAAACATGGGCGATATCATCATGGTGGAGTTTTATGATGCATCGTTTCATGTGATGGGATATACTTTTCTGAAAATGGAAATGCCGAAGTTTGGCGGCTGCTGGTTTGGGGATACTTATAACTATGTCCTTTTCGGACAGGATAATATGGACAGGAACAAGGACTGTGAATGCTTCCGCCTGGTACAGTATGATAAAAACTGGCAGCGGCTGGGGCAGGTATCCATCAGCAACTGCAATACCATGGTGCCTTTTGACGGCTGCAATACGGATATGACAGAGTACGGAAACGAATTGTATATCCGCACCGGACACAGGACGTATCTGGGGCAGCAGGCGGTGATGACGATCGCGGTGCGCCAGTCCGACCGTAAACTGCTGCAGGTACAGGGCAACGTGAGCGGCATGGTGCAGGGGGCGTATGAAAATGTGGCGGCGACCTTTATCGATGCGTCGGACAAATGTATCGTGGCGGCAGACCACAGCCTCAACTATCCGCGGGGCATTAATGCTACCCGTTACGGCGTGGATGCCGGCACGGGAAATTTCATATCCAATGTAAAAATGGCCACGGGGATGGCGCTAAGCGGTGATTTTAATACCTTTTCGCCCTACACCAGTCTGGGGGGGTTTGAGGTATCCGGTCAGTATGATATCCTGGTAGGGCGTACCACGCCGCACGATCAGAATTCCGGCAGTAAAAATGTATTTGTCGCCAGAGTACCGAAAAACAGTTTTCAGACGGCTGATGTGCAGGTATCCTATCTTACGGGATATTCCTATGGTGATGTATTTACCGTATCGGTGCCGTATATCGTGAAGGTCAGCGGCGAGCAGTACGTGGTGCTCTGGGAAGTGAAAAGAGGCGCGCAGGAACTGGAACGGGTAGACTACGTTTATCTGGACGGATCAGGCCAGATGACCAGCGAGGTAAAGACCATCAGCGCCTGCCTTTCGGATTGCCAGCCCATTCTGTTTCACGGGCAGATCGTATGGTATACCACAAACGGTGCAAAGGTCAGCATGTATTCCGTACCGGCAGTCAGTGACACATCATATGCCTCACAGGAGGTGGCAACAGCCAGGGTATCGGGCGGCGTTGATTATTCACAGGTCTATAATTTTGCTTACTATGTAAACCGTTATCCGGATGTACGGGTGCTTTATCAGAATAATCCGGAGGGAGCATTACAGCACTTTATCCAGTGTGGCATGCCGGAGGGACGCCAGGGCAGCGAAAACTTTAACCCGCAGGTATACAGGAATAAAAATGCGGATCTGCGCAATGCTTTCGGGGAAAACTGGACGGCTTACTATATGCATTTTATCAATACGGGAGCAGCGGAAGGCCGCAAAGCGAGGTTATAGAAATATATTAAGGGGGTGTTACGAGATGGCAGATCAGAATGGAACGATCAGAAGAGTACGGGAGATGGTAGAGGAGTCTTCACACATCGTGGTGCTTCTGGGGGTTGGCACGGTCATTGAAAGCGGTGGTGAAAATCTCTGGTCCTCCAGGGAATGTTACCGCCTGGAAAATCTGTACCATCAGTCGCCGGATGAAATGATGTCCGTTGGCTATTACAGCGCCAGGAGGGATAAGTTCTTTACATTCTACAAAAAAGAGATCCTGGGCTGCGAATTAAAGCCGGCGCCACTGTATAAAGATTTAAAGCGGCTGCAGGATACGGGAAAGATACGCAAGATCATCACGCAGAATTATTATGGCCTGCATTATCAGGCAGGGCTGGCGAATGTGGTGGAACTGCATGGAAATATCCATAATAACTGCTGTCCGCATTGCGGGAAAAAATTTCCGGTAGAATATATCAAAGAAGCCAAGGGCGTACCCCTTTGCGATGAGTGCCGCAGTGCCATCCGGCCCGGTGTACTGCTTTTTGGGGAAAAGATCGGCAACGATCTGATGACGGAGGCTGTCAATGCCTGCGAATCCGCAGACCTGATCCTGGTGCTGGGGACCAATATGTATGACAACATGGTCAAATTCTGCACCGGTAATTATAAGGGGGAACGCCTGGTGCTGATCACCAGGGAAGAACACTATACCGACCGTTACGCGGATTATATTATCCACGATATGGTCAGCAATGTGCTTCCGAAGGTGATCCCGTGACAGGTTCCGGAAAGTCTTTTTTTGGCAGTTTGCGGCGCACGATGATAAAGCAGATGATGTGTGCCAGTGCTGTGATGGTCCAGGAAACCGGATAAGAGATATACAGGTTGGTCAGTGTATGGTACGAGCGGAACAGGGTAAAGATCCATACCACGCGGAAGCCGCAGGCACCGATCAGTGATACGATCATGGGCAGTATGCCGTACCCCAGCCCGCGGATGGAGCCGCACAGCACATCCATGATGCCGCACAGACAATAGGTGGTCAGTATGACTTCCATGCGCAGCAGGCCGTAATTGATCACACTGCTTTCTTCCGTATATAGTCCCAGCAGTTCTTTTCCGAAGAAATAAAACAGGTTTCCCATCACCAGCCCTACCGTTGTGACCAGAAACAGGCAGGACCCCAGGATCTTGTTGATGCGTCCATATTTGCCGCCGCCCAGATTCTGGCTGGTGAAACTGATGGCCGTCTGGTAAAAGGCGTTCATCGAGGTATAGACAAAACCCTCGAGGCTCTGGCAGGCAGTGTTGCCGGCCATGGCAGTAGAACCGAAGGAATTGACCGATGACTGGATGAGCATGTTGGAGATGGAAAAGATCATGCCCTGCACGCCGGCCGGCAGACCGATCCGCAGGATCTGTTTTACGATACGGGGATGGATCTTTAAGTCACGCAGGATCAGCCGGTAGGCACCTTCGGACCGCGCCAGGCAGCGCAGCACCAGAAAGGCGGATACGCCCTGGGAGATCACGGTGGCCAGCGCAACGCCTTCCACGTTCATGTGCAGGCCTCGTACAAAGAAAATGTTTAAAATGACATTTAACACACCGGCAGCACTTAAGTAATACAGCGGACGCTTGGTATCACCGACCGCCCGCAGGATGGCGCTGCCAAAGTTGTAGAGCATCATTACGGGCAGGCCTGCAAAGTAGATGCGCACATACAAGGCAGCCTGCTCCAGCACATCTTCCGGTGTGGCCATTTTGATCAGGATGGGACGGGATAGGAACATGGCGAGGAGGCCGATCCCCAGCCCCAGGAAAAAACTCAGTAAAACAGAGGTATGTACGGCATCGTGGATGTCTTTTGGACGATGACCGCCGTAGTAACGGGCAACAATGACATTGGAGCCTACGGAAATACCGATGGCTACATTTACAAAGAAATTGATCATGGAACTGGTGGCACCGATGGCAGCGAGCCCCTGCTCTGCCATCTGCCCGTAGCGCCCGATGATGATCATATCCGCCGCATTGAATAAAAGTTGCAGTATGCCGGAGAGCATCAGCGGTACGGCAAAGAGCAGCAGTTTGGGCATCAGCGGATCACTGCACATATCGATTTCATAAGCCTGTTTTTTCATAAATGATATGATATCCCTGTTTTACATAAAAAACAAGTATCAAAATTCTGAAATATAACCCGCAAAAACAAATATAAAAATCTATCATTCAAACATTTTTTATGATATACTCACATCAAATGCAGTATTTTGGGCTGCATCATGAAAAGGGGGAGGGGCGTCACCGGGATGGCGCTACCGGAATACATTCATATCACGGAGGAGGAGGGCGTAAAATGACGGAGCAGGAGCAGTTAAAGGCAGATGCGGTAACGGGAAACAATGCGCGGGATATGGCAGAAAAGGATCCATTGGTGCCCGGAACAGCGCAGATCCGCAAGATCACTACATATATGTCGCCTATGGAATTGCTGGAAGTGGCAGCGCATCTGGCGGAAGGCGGCTATGAAAAAAAACTCTTCAGCGTGCTCTCTCGTGTGTTTACGGAAAAGAAAGGCTTTGGCCATGTGCAGCAGGAGGGGATGCGGGAAAAGGTGCAGCGTATTCTGGATTCCGATGTGCCCGCGGAACTGAAGATGCAGGCATTTACTTCATTTGAACTGCCGCAGGAGATCGCGCCGGAGCGGGAAACGGCAGAGGGGCTGGTGAGTGCGTGCTCGCCAAAGCGTCTGAATATCGCGGCATTTTTTATCGCGGCCTATGGTTATGAAAAAGAATCCTACAGGATGATCATGGACAACAAAGTGCTGATGAAGGTCTTTATCTTGTCTGTAAAGGCAGAACCGCTATTGCTCATGTATGAAAGGATCATGGAATGTGAGAATAAGGAGTATATCACGGGGGTGACGCGTGCGATCCGCAATGCAGGCAGGCGTTTTGCCTATACGGATAAGCGGCTTGTCAAGCGGGTGACGGAAAAAGTGTTTGATTCCCGTGAAGTTTTTTATACATCAAAGATCCTGTTCTGCCTGGCATTTTCCGTGCCGGCGGATTGCCTGCCGCCCGTAAAGGAGATGTACAAGATCTTAAAGATCTCTGTTAATTACGATGAGAAGGCGACCAGGGATTTTGTAAAGCGCTATCACAGCGACTTTGATGTGTCTGAAGCGGCAATGTGCCGTTATTATCTCGGCAATAAAAAAGCGGAGAAGGAAAAGCCGCTGGTGGAGAAGTTTGCAGCGCATGTGGTACGTGTGGAGGCACCGGAGGAAAAACGGAAACTTCTGCACATGGCGTTTAAGCGGGGTGGTATGTTCCGCATGTATGCCGGATGCATGCAGGATGGCAGCGTCAATGAAGAAAAGCAGCGGTGTTTTCGTTATTCGGAAGAGGATATCGCATGGGTAAAGACGCTGCCGGGGCTGCACAGTTAACCGGCAGGCATAGTACAGAGAATAAGGAGCAGGGGAAAACTATGAAACATGAACAGATCATCGTGCTGGATTTCGGAGGCCAGTACAATCAACTGATCGCCAGAAGGGTGCGTGAGTGCAATGTGTATTGTGAAGTGAAGCCATATACAATGCCGATAGAAGAGCTAAAAGCACTTCAGCCGAAAGGCATCATTTTTACGGGCGGGCCAAACAGCGTATATGATGAGGCCTCCCCGCATTACGATCCGGCCATATTGGAACTGGGCATCCCGATCCTGGGCATTTGCTATGGTTCCCAGTTGATGGCTTATATGGGCGGCGGCAGGGTGGAGACGGCGCCGGTGAGCGAGTACGGCCATACCAAAGTACAGGTGGACCGCTCTTCGGTACTGTTTCAGGATGTCGGGGAAGAAACGGTTGTATGGATGAGCCATACAGATTATATTTCGGAAGTGCCGGCGGGCTTCCGGGCTACGGCACATACGGCGCATTGCCCCGTGGCGGCCATGGAGAATGCTGAAAAGAAACTTTATGCCACGCAGTTTCACCCGGAGGTGATGCATACCAGGGAGGGGATGAAGATGCTGCGCGCGTTTGTAAGGAAGGTGTGCGGCTGCAAAGGTGACTGGCGTATGGATTCCTTTGTGGAGGGCAGCATCGCATCCCTGCGGGAAAAGATCGGTTCCGGCAAAGTGCTTTGTGCGCTGTCCGGCGGTGTGGATTCTTCGGTGGCGGCAGTGCTTTTGTCCAAAGCCATCGGGAAGCAACTTACCTGCGTGTTTGTGGATCATGGCCTGCTGCGCAAAAACGAAGGTGATGAGGTAGAGGCCGTATTCGGGCCGGATGGTTCTTATGAACTGAATTTTATCCGCGTGAATGCGCAGGAGCGTTACTATCAGAAATTAGAGGGCGTGACGGAACCTGAAGAAAAGCGCAAGATCATCGGGGAAGAGTTTATCCGCGTTTTTGAAGAAGAAGCAAAGAAGATCGGCTCCGTAGATTACCTGGTACAGGGAACGATTTATCCGGATGTGATCGAGAGCGGATTAGGACAGTCTGCCGTGATCAAGAGCCACCATAATGTGGGCGGCCTGCCGGATGTGGTGGACTTTAAAGAGATCATCGAGCCGCTGCGCATGCTGTTTAAGGATGAGGTGCGCAGGCTGGGGCTGGAGTTAGGCATGCCGGAGTATCTGGTATTCCGCCAGCCATTCCCGGGACCGGGGCTGGGCGTGCGCATCATAGGTGAGATCACGGAGGAGAAGGTGCGTATCGTGCAGGATGCGGATGCCATCTTCCGCGAGGAGGTGGCAAAAGCGGCAGAGGAGTGGCACAAAGTGAATGCACCGGATCAGCTGTACAAGAGTGCCGGGGAAAGCGCCAAAGACCGTTCGCTGATCGATCCGCCCTGGATGCCGTCCCAGTACTTTGCGGCGCTTACCAATATGCGTTCTGTCGGTGTGATGGGGGATTTCCGTACTTATGATTACGCTATCGCCCTGCGCGCCGTGATCACCAGTGACTTCATGACTGCGGAGTGTGCGGATATCCCATTCTCGGTATTGCAGACCGTTATGAACCGTATCGTCAATGAGGTGAAGGGCGTAAACCGGGTACTTTACGATCTGAGTTCAAAACCGCCCGGGACGATAGAACTGGAGTAATGTCAGGTGGCTTATATTATAAGGACAGATACAACAATGCGGTTCTTGAGGAGTGCTGTACACGGGCGATGAGAGCAAACAGACCCTACTATTCCTATGTCAGGAATACCGTAGCGCAGGTTGCTGAAGAACTCAAGGTATCGCCCATCAGCAAAGC
>JAFUUX010000254.1 GCA_017471325.1 Lachnospiraceae bacterium
AAGCCCTGTGATCAGTTCCTGTCCAATTCCATACCCTGTGATCAGTTCCTGTCCAATTCCATAGAATAAATGCGGATCAGGGATTCCTCCAGCCTCTCCTCGCTGATCTCGCCACTGTTCACCGCCTCCAGGATCGCTGTCCTGGCCGCGTCATAATCATCGTGCTTCAATACGGTGATCATATCCGCGCCGGCCAGCAGTGCCATTTTCGCTGCCGCCCCCATATCTATGCCTGCCGAAGAAGGGATCTGCTCCAAAGGCGCAGTAATGATCACGCCGGCAAAGCCCAGCCCCTCACGCAACTCCTGTGATACCATGGTCTCCGAAAGCATGCAGGGCACCTCCACGCCTGCCGCGGGTGCCTGCATCGCGCTCACCATCACCATCGGCACGCCGGCCTCGATCCCTTCCCGAAAGGGTACAAATTCACAGTCCCTCAATTCATCCATACTCTTCTGCGTTGCCCCCGCGCCCTTTTCCACATCTGCTTCCAGGCCACCCTCTCCCGGAAATGATGTAAGACAGGAAATAACGCCGGTTTCTGCCATCCCTTCTATGGCCGCGCCTGTCATGGACGCCGCGATATCCGCATCATCACTGAAGCATCTGTCCTTCAGCCAGGCATTTTCCGCTGTCTTTACCGCCGCTGCCGGTGCCAGATCCACATCAATCCCGTATTCTGCCAGATACGTGCCGATCGTCTTAAACGCCTCCGCTGCATTTTCACGATTTCCGGATCCTCCAAGTTCTGCTGCGGAAGACACCGCCTCTACCCCGGTCCTGCTGCCGGCTATGGTGTTGTATGCCCCTTCCTCTCGTACAAAAGTCAGCACCGGTCTGGAGTACAGTTCCCTGTACATATCCTTCGTGGTGCTGATCATCTCTTTAAACTGCGCTGCGTCCGTCACATTTTCAGAGGTATAAAGAATGCCGCCTACCGCATGCTCATCAAGCGCGGATCTGGTACCGTCTCCTGCACGGGTAGCCCTGTCTACATTGGTAAGCGCTTCCGGGCTGACCACAAACAGACCGTCTACCTTCTGCTCGATCGTCATCCCTTCCAGCAGCGCCTGCATTGCCGGATCCGAATCCGATCCCTCCGGCGCTTCTGTCGGTGTTTCCGTAAAATCCTCCACGGGATCCGGTGTCGAGATCGTGCCCCCCTCCGCCGGAGGCTGTACACTTTCCTCTGCACCTGTCTGTGCCTCTTGCGTCTCCTCTCTGTGCAACTGTCCCACCAGCCGTTTTACGCCTTGAAAACCGCCAACGATCAGCAGTATCAATAACACGATCAATGTAAGATATGCCAGGATCTGATTTCTGATCCTGCGTTTCCGCCTGTATTCCCTGCGCTCATCCATCTTTTTTGCCATGATCCGATCCATCTCCCCCGTTTTCAGAATAATCTTTCCGTCTCTTATCTTATGTAAACAATCCTGTTTACCATAATATCATGCTCCACAATGAATTGCAAGCACACACGCTGAAATGCTGCAATATATGGTTACTCCGGGTTACTATTCACAATCGAATCGCCGCAGGAAATTTTCATCGGTAAAACCCGTTACTGTCACACAGCACGAAGGTCTGTAAATAGTATAGTAAACGACAAAACTATTTTCGTTTTGTCGTTTACTGCGCCGGATTTTGGCCGCTGAAAGCGGCATATTTCCTTACAAAATCCGTGCGCATCCTCGCGGAGCGTTATAGTAAGCGCAATTATTTATTGCGCTT
>JAFUUX010000255.1 GCA_017471325.1 Lachnospiraceae bacterium
AACTCTCTAAAAAAGTTTTATTCCCAGCCAGTTTAAACTGGCTAAAAATCCATTCTTTACTGTTTGGTTTGTTAAACCGTTCTGAAAAATTGCTTCGCATTTCCAGCAGATCTGTTCTGCTCAATGCTTCGCTGAAATTCTTGAAATCTTTCAGGGTTGGATAGCTGTGTAATTATCAAGGTTCTTCGGGCTTTCTGCCCTGTCGCTTGCTTTCAGGTTTCTGTCCTTTCTTGCGGCGACGTGATTAGAATACCACCTTTGTCTGATCCTGTCAACAAAAATTTTCATTTTTTTAAAATTTTTTTTATGACCGTTTTCAGGGCTGTTTTTTGGGCTTCTTTCACTTACTCATACGCATTCACATACTCGTCTGTCATATGCCACAAATCCGAGGTATCATACTGCTGCGGAAGAGGGATCCATTCTCCTTCCGCCGCTTCAACATACCACGCATCTTCTCCCATATCGTATTCCATCCAGCCGTAATCACCGTAATCCGATGAGATATCCTCATACCAATACTGCCACTGGTACGGCGCAGTCTCATTATTGTACCAGAACCAGCACTTTGTCTCGCTGTCATACCAGTCCATGCCATCCAGATAACACATCCTGCCGATCTCTTCCACATATATGGAATCGCTCACCTTCTCCGGCGTGCTCCCCGATCCGTTTCCCGACTGATACCCCGACTCATACCCCGCGTCTTCCGTTTCCCGCGTGTCTGCATATGATCTTGCTATTTCTCTTAATCTTGTAAAGGCTTTTAACTGCGCATACACAAAGAGCAGAATGACAAAAAATACTACAATGATGTTTTTTGACCTTGATCGGGCCGGAGATGCTTTCTCCCCGGCGTCTCCGCCATCATTCCCTGCGGCGCCCTCCGGCTGTGCCCGGTCCGTGATCTCCACCTCAAACTGTGCCCCGCACCTTTCGCAGGTAGGCAGTGCCCCCTCCGCCCAGGCATAAACCATGCGGTTTCCGCAATACGCACACTTCAGCATCGTTGTAGCACCCTCCACAACGATATTGTTGTAGTGCTGACCGTTTTCATCGTAGTAGCCCTCTTCAAAGTAACGGCCATCCGGCGCGATCCACCCCTGGGAATAATAATCATAATCGTGCGCCCTGCCATAAATATGACTAACCGTGCCGTTTACCGCTGTATCCCAGCCATACGGCTGTGACGAACGCTTGCGCCGGCTGGGCATTACCCTTCCCGACGGTCTGCGGTAACTGCCCGCTGTGGTGTTCCTCCGGTTGCTGCTGCTCCTGGAAGAACTGTGATGACTCGTCGAGTGGCTGGAACGGCTGCGGCTGCTCGATCTATGTGATGAACTGCGCGAACTCCTGGAACTGCTGCTATGATGTGAACTGCTGTGTCTGCTTGGTGGCATATCTGCTTATTCTCCTTTGTGAAACATATTATAGTAAACGACAAAACTATTTTCGTTTTGTCGTTTACTGCGCCGGATTTTGGCCGCTGAAAGCGGCATATTTCCTTACAAAATCCGTGCGCATCCTCGCGGAGCGTTATAGTAAGCGCAATTATTTATTGCGCTT
>JAFUUX010000256.1 GCA_017471325.1 Lachnospiraceae bacterium
AAGCGCAATAAATAATTGCGCTTACTATAACGCTCCGCGAGGATGCGCACGGATTTTGTAAGGAAATATGCCGCTTTCAGCGGCCAAAATCCGGCGCAGTAAACGACAAAACGAAAATAGTTTTGTCGTTTACTATAAATAGACAGAGGAGGGTCAGGATATGTTTTGTCAATTATTCGGTAAATTTCTGATAGAAAAAGAACTGATCAACGAATTTGATTATCAGCATCTGATACAGGAGCAGATGTCCGTGCGTGTAAAACTGGGAACGATCGCGGTCATGGACGGGCTCTTAAGTGAGGAGCAGGTGGAGCGGATCAACCAGCTGCAGAAGACGCAGGATCGGCGTTTCGGGGATATCGCGGTAGAACTGCAGTTTCTGACGGATGCGCAGGTAGGGGCACTTTTAAAAAAACAGGGTGACTCTTTTTTGCAGTTTGTACAACTGCTGATGGAATTGACAGATATTTCCAAGGAAGCGCTGGAGGGCTATCTGGAGGAATTACGCAACCGGCTTGGCTTTACGGTGGAAGAGATGGAGGCACTCAAGCGGGATGATATGGATGAACTGCTGCCCATGTTTGTGTATTCGTCAAAGCCCTATGTCGTGGATATCGCAGGGCTGATCCTTCGGAATATCATGAGATTTGTCAGCCGTGATTTTTATATTGAGAAGGCGCGGAAAGTGAGTGCGCTGCAGTATGCACATCTGGCCTGCCAGGAATCCGTGGGGGATGCGAATGTGACCATCGCGATCGCCGAGGAAGAGGAGAAGGGGGCATTTTTGCAGATCGCGTCCGGTTTTTCGGGACAGGAGATCGATGATGTCTTTGAGGATGCTTATGATTCGGTCTGTGAATTCATCAATGTGAACAGCGGGCTTTTGGCCACGGCTCTCAGCAAAAAGGGTGTGAACATTGATATGGAGCCGCCGCTGGCGTATGAGCGGCAGAGCGCAAAAGGCGATTTTTACCTGCTTCCGATCGTGCTGGAGGATAAGAGGATCGATCTGCTGATCGCGGTCAACAGCGATTTTTCAGCAGGGGATACGCCGATGTCTTTGGGCGGCATGGATGCGGCATCGGAAAGTGCGGCGGACACAGCAGAAAAAAATGGCGCAAGGGTACTGATCGTAGATGATTCGCGGATGTCCCGCAGGATGCTGCGCGGCATTCTGGAGAAAGCGGGGTATCAGGTGATCGCCGAAGCGGAGAACGGTGCAAAAGGCGTGGAGGCATATCAGACGCTTCGTCCGGATGTTGTGACACTGGATATCACCATGCCGCAGATGGATGGTCTGGAGGCACTGGAAAAGATCCTGGCTCTGGATCCCGCGGCCAATGCCGTGATGATCACGGCAGCCGGACAGCAGGACAAATTGCTGCGTGCCCTGCGTGCCGGAGCAAAGCGTTTTATCAGTAAGCCGTTCCAGGAGCAGGATATCCTGTCTAATATCGCGGAAGTGGTAAAGCGCTGATCACTTTGTCCGGCAGATGAAGGGTATTTTCCTTGACGGATTTGCGATAAAGGCATAAAATGAAAATTTGCAGACGGGCAAAAAAGACAAGTCAAAATGGTGATTTTTTGTAACAGTCCCTAAATGGGTTAGCGCAGATACATGGGAGAGAAAAGATGAAAAAGTTTTGGAAAAGGCTGGCGGGCGTTTTGACAGTGCTGGTGATCGCAGCCACGATCCCCGTAAAGGGCATGGCGGCAGCGGTACCCACCGGGGATGAAGCGAAGACCATAGAGATGCCGGACGGGACGGTCTTTGATCCGGTGTACTATGCGACGTACAACCCGGATGTGGTAGGAGTCCTGGGCTGCAGCCGGCTGGCACTTTATAAGCACTATATCGAGCATGGACGCGCGGAAGGCCGCGTTTATCATGAGCAGTTCACAAAGCAGTACGCGGCTTTAGACGGCAGCATCATTACGGATGTGATCATGCCGGAAGGAACGGTACAGCGCAGCATTACGGATCCGGTGAGCGGAAATACGCAGCAGCAGGTCATCGCGCCGCAGCCGCTGACTTTCCTCTCGGTCGTTTCCACACATTACAATACCAGGATCGGCAGAGCCACCAATGTGCAGCTGGCATCTGAGCGTATCCACAATACCGTGCTGCAGCCGGGAGAGGAGTTTTCCTACAGCAGGCAGATCCTGCCCAGGACCAAAGCGAATGGTTATGTGATGGCGACCGTATACCAGAATCGCCAGCACGCGCAGGGCATCGGCGGCGGCATCTGCCAGGTATCTTCCACGACCTACGCGGCGCTTCTGGATGCGGGGATCCCGGTGACGGAGCGCCATGCGCATTCCCTGCCGGTTTCCTATATCGCGCCCGGACGGGATGCGACGATCGCCAGCCCCAGCCTGGATCTGCGTTTTGTGAACGTATATGATTATCCGCTCTGCATACAGTCTTTCTACGCAAACGGAAATATCACGGTGATGATGTTAGCCATGAAATGATCCATGGCGGGATATACGAATAAGTATTGAGAAGGAGAAGCACTCATGGAGATCAAGAGGAATGTCCTGTTAAATCCGGGACCGGCGACAACTACGGATACGGTAAAGATGGCACAGGTGGTGCCGGATATCTGCCCCAGGGAGAAGGAGTTTGCATCCCTGATGAAAGGGCTGCGTAACGACCTGCTCAAAGTGGTGCATGCCGATCCGGCAGAGTATACCACGGTATTGTTCTGCGGATCCGGAACCATCAACATGGATATCTGCTTAAATTCCCTTTTGCCCGCAGGCAAAAAGATACTGGTGCTCAATAACGGCGCCTATTCCACCCGGGCAGTGGAGATCTGCGAGGGCTATGGCCTGCCGCACATCAACCTGCAGTTTCCGGTGGATGAGCCGGTGGATCTGAACGCGGCGGAAAAGGCGCTGCAGGAAGATCCGGATATCGCGCTGGTTTATACCACGCATAATGAAACGGGGACCGGCGTGCTCAATCCGGTGCGTGAGATCGGCGCGCTGGCACACCGCTACGGGGCGGTCTTTGTGGCAGACACCACTTCCACGCTGGCGATGCGCCCCATCGATGTGGCAAAGGATAATATTGATTTCTGCATGTCTTCTGCGCAGAAGGGCTTAATGGCTATGGCAGGTCTTTCCTTTATCATCGGCAAGACCGATATCATCAAGGCTTCCGGGGATTATCCGAGGCGTTCCTATTACTGCAACCTGTATCTGCAGTATGAATATTTTGAAAAGACCGGAGAGATGCATTTTACGCCGCCTATGCAGACCGTCTATGCGCTGCTGCAGGCATTGAAGGAGTACTTTGCGGAAGGGGAAGAAGCGAAGTGGGCAAGGCATACCCGCGTATTTGAAGCCATCCATGCAGGGATCGAAAAACTGGGCTTTAGGGATATCATCCGCAGGGAGTGGCAGGCAGGGCTGGTAGTATCGGTGAAATATCCGGACGATCCCAACTGGGATTTTACCAAAGTGCATGATTACTGCTATGAGCGGGGCTTCACCATTTATCCGGGGAAGATTTCCACAACAGATACATTCCGCTTATGCGCGCTGGGAACGATCGATGTAGAGGATATCGAGGCTTTCTTCCGGGTATTTGAAGAGGCACTGAAACACTGCAATATCAGTATACCGGCAAAATATAATGATTGATAAAAAGATATTTAGGAGGATAGGGCATTGAAGAGTGTGTATACCTGTTTTTGCACGGATATCATTCATGAAGGGCACATGAACATCATCAACGAGGCGCAGAAATACGGCGAACTGACGGTGGGGATCCTGGATGATAAATCCAGCGTGCGTTACAACCGTTTTCCGACCAGGAGTTTTGAAGAGCGTAAGGCAATGGTGGAAGCAATCCCGGGCGTGGCAAAGGTGGTGACACAGGATGAGATCTTTTATGACAAGGTGATCCGTGAACTGAAACCGGACTATGTGATCCATGGCGACAACTGGAAGGCGGAACCCGAGAGTGTGATCCGCCAGAATGTGGCAAAACTGCTGGCGGAATACGGCGGTGAGATCATCGACGTGCCTTATACCTATAACGAAAATGTGAAGCGTGAGGATGCGAAGATCCGTGAGAAACTGATGATGCCGGAGTACCGCAGGAAACGCCTGCGCCAGTTGCTGGCATTGGGACAGGTGAAGGCCATCGAGGTACACAGCGGACTGACCGGCCTGATCGCGGAAAAGACGGTGGTGGAACGGGATGGCGGACTGGATCAGTTTGACGCGATGTGGATCTCCTCGCTTTGTGATTCCACGGCCAAAGGCAAGCCGGATATCGAACTGGTGGATATGACTTCCCGTTTCCGGACCATAGATGACGTCATGGAAGTGACCACGAAACCCATCATCTTTGACGGGGATACCGGCGGGCTGACCGAGCACTTTGTGTATACGGTGCGTTCTTTGGAACGCATGGGCGTATCGGCAGTCATCATTGAGGATAAGACGGGATTAAAGAAAAATTCCCTTTTTGGGACTGAGGTGGAGCAGACACAGGATGATATCCCGCATTTTCAGGAAAAGATCCGTGCAGCAAAGAAAGCACAGTTGACGGATGATTTCATGATCATCGCGCGCATCGAGAGCCTGATCTTGGAGCGCGGGATGGAGGATGCGCTGAACAGGGCACGTGCCTTTGTGGAAGCAGGCGCGGATGGCATCATGATCCACAGCCGCAGGAAGGATCCGGCGGAGATCCTGGAATTTTGCGACCGATTCCGTGCGGAAAACAGGGAGACGCCTATCGTGGTAGTGCCGACTTCTTTTAATGTGATCACCGAAGAGGAACTCGCAGCACACGGCGTGAATATCGTGATCTATGCCAACCAGCTGACACGCAGCGCTTTTCCGGCGATGGAGCAGACGGCAAAGGACATCCTGAAATATCACCGCGCGAAGGAAGTGGATGACCGGCTGATGCCGATCAAGCAGGTGATCTCGCTGATCGAGGAGATCTGACCATGGCGGAAGAATATGCGATCTTAATGGCAGCAGGGATGGGAACCAGGCTGCGCCCTTATACGGCAGATACGCCCAAGCCGCTTTTGCAGGTGGGCGGGACGGCGCTGATCGAAACGGTATTGCGCGCATTGCGAAAGCGCGGCGTGCGGCAGATCTATATCGTGACAGGCTATCTGGGAGATCAGTTTGCGGCTCTGCAGGCGAAATATGAAGGGATCACCCTTTTGCAGAATACCGTGTATGAGACCATCAACAACATCTCTTCCGTGTATGTGGCACGGGAAGTGTTAAAGAAGGGAGCCTGCTTTATCTGCGAGGCGGATCTTCTGGTACGGGATGAGAACCTGCTCTGCGCGGAGTTTCCCGGTGCCTGCTATTTTGGCAGGTGGCAGGATGGTTATTCGGATGACTGGATCTTTGAACGGGACCGGGAGGGGATCATCACGCGTGTGGGCAAGGGCGGCACGGATGTATATAATATGGCAGGCATCTCATACTGGACTGCGCAGGAGGCAGCACATCTGGCAGCCTGCAT
>JAFUUX010000257.1 GCA_017471325.1 Lachnospiraceae bacterium
AAATATCAACCATAAAGGAGGGAATGTAAAGATGGATATTGGTGAGTATTTCGCAAACCTGGGGCAGAAGATCGTCAACATGCTCGGCGGGGTTCTGGGGGCGGTGTTACTGCTGCTGCTGGCATTTGTCGTAAGTTCCATTGTCAAAAGCATCGTTACCAAGCTGCTGGAAAAGACGAAGCTGCGTACTTTAAATCCCGGACAGCTCAATCCGGACGGGACGCCAAAATTGACCAATGGCGCGGGACTGATCGCTTACATCGGGAAACTCTGTTATCTGCTCGTATTCCTGCTGTTTATCCCGGGGATCTTCTCGGCACTGGGGGTAAGTGCCATTGCGGATCCGATACGCAACCTGCTCAACAGTATATGGGGATATGTGCCCCGCATCCTTGCGGCAGCCATCGTCCTGATCGTAGGCACTCTGATCGCGCGTCTGGTGCGGGAACTGCTGGTGCCGGTATTCCAGAAGATCAATCTGGACAAACTGCAGGAAAAGGCCGGTATTCAGGTGGATGCGGAAGGAAAACTTTCGGTGACACTGGCTTATATCGTTTATGTGCTGATCATGATCCCGGTGGTGATCGCGGCTATTCAGGCGTTAAATATTTCAGCCATCAGCAATCCGGCGATCAGTGTTCTGGAAAATATACTGGTATTTATCCCGAATATCGCCATTGCGATCATCCTGATCTGGGTAGGGCTTCTGATCGGCAGATTTGCGGGGCAGATCGTAAAACGGCTTCTGGCGTCCAGCGGTGCGGATGCAGGGGTGCATAAACTGGTTGGTGAGAAAGCAGCGAAGTTTGAATTTTCCAAAACAGTCGGCATCGTTGTACAGGTCGTGCTGGATATCTTCTTTATCATTGAGGGGATCAACGTGCTGAACCTGCAGGTGCTCTCGGGCATCGGCAACCGGCTGATCTCCTATATGCCCAATGTACTGGCGGCAGTGCTGATCCTGGTAGCGGCATTCTTCTGTATCGCTGCCGTGGAAAAGGCCATGGCAAAAGGCGGCTTAAAGGAGTACAGCATTTTTGCAAAAGCGGCGCTGATCATCGTGGCGGTGTTTATGATCCTGAACCAGCTGGGGATCGCGGCAGCCATCGTGAATGCGGCATTTGTGATCATTCTGGCGGCGCTTGGCATCGCGTTTGCGGTTGCCTTTGGTGTAGGCGGACGTAAATTTGCGGCAGACCAGTTGGAAAAACTGGAAAAGAAGATGGATGAGGAAAAGAAGGAATCATAAAAGGAAGCATAAAAAACGGTATTTCTTTAAAAAAGAGCCCAAAACACTTCGGGTGCGATGGGCAAAAAACGATACTGTTTCAGCGCAAAGGGATGTGATCGCGTTAAAATGGCCGCGGGGATTTCGGTTCCCGCGGTTTACTTTTCATTATTTTTTTGGTAAAATAGATTATTGTGTGCAGGGGGAGAGAAAGCAGGAGAGATTTCTATGAACAGACTGATGAATCAACTGGAACTGAAATTTGGAAAATATGCCATCGAGCGGCTGCCGATGTATATGCTGATCTGCTATGCCATCGGATATCTGATGCAGGTCATCAATCCAAATATCATTGATGTATTAGCCTTAAATCCCTACGCGATACTGCATGGGCAGGTATGGCGGCTGGTTTCCTGGATCCTGATCCCGCCGGAGAGCAGTAATCTGTTTTTTGTCCTGATCATGCTGTATTTTTATTATTCCATCGGCATGACGCTGGAGCGTACCTGGGGGGCATTTCAGTTTAATTTCTATATTTTTTCAGGTATGTTTTTTACCGTACTTGGCGCTTTCTGCATGTATTGCTTTGTAGAACTGTTTCAAAGCGGGGTTTCCCTGCAGCAGGATGCAGAGATGGCCGCCCGTTACGGAGAACTGGCCGGTATGTATGGCGGCAGTTATTATTATCTGGTGCTGTCCAGGTATTTTTCGACATATTATATCAATATGTCTATTTTTCTGGCGTTTGCCGCCACCTATCCGGATATGCAGGTGCTCTTGATGTTCTTTATCCCGATCAAGGTGAAGGTGCTTGGTATCATCTATGCTGCCATGCTGCTTTTTGAGGCGGTACAGCTTAAGTTTATGGGACTGTTTGTCATCGGGGCGTCCCTGCTGAATTTTGTCATATTTTTTATCTCGACCAGAAAAAGGCATTTTACCTCACCGCAGATGCGCGCGCGGCAGAAACAGTTCCGCCAGCAGATGCGGCACGCGCAGGTGAAGAATAAAGTGATCGCCAAGCACAAATGCGCGATCTGCGGACGTACCAGTGAGGAGTATCCGGACCTGGAGTTCCGTTTCTGTTCCAAATGTGCCGGCAATTATGAGTATTGTCAGGAGCATATTTTTACACACCGGCATATCGAACGGAAGGAATGAGCGGAAGCATTAAAAACCGCTTACGTCCATAGCGTCTCACATGCGTTAACCGGACATGGTCAGATATTTATAGTAAGCGCAATAAATAATTGCGCTTACTATAACGCTCCGCGAGGATGCGCACGGATTTTGTAAGGAAATATGCCGCTTTCAGCGGCCAAAATCCGGCGCAGTAAACGACAAAACGAAAATAGTTTTGTCATTTACTATAAA
>JAFUUX010000258.1 GCA_017471325.1 Lachnospiraceae bacterium
AGGATTATTTCTGGGATGACGTTGTGAATATGCATATTGCGGAGTTTAAACTGCATGTACACCCGTTCACGGCAGGGCAGATCACCGAGATCGATACGGTGGAGGAATATGAGGCGGCCTGCCGGTATGGACATTGTGCGGGAACTTCTGGTACAGTTTATACTCTCTGACAAAAAATACGGCCTCAGGGCTGTATTTTTTATCACTTTTTTAGGTGACATAAAATGGCTGAAACCCCTTTATTACTTGACGAAAAGGTGATTTGGCTCTAAAATGGTAAGACATGAAAAGAGGCTGTGTCTGTGCCTTTTTGGCAGTTCACGGCCGTGGGTGGAGGAATTGGGATATGCAGGCAGAACAGTTTGTAGCAGCTTTGGGCGCTGATTTTTATACCGGAGTACCGGATTCGCAGTTAAAAGCATTGTGCAATTATCTGATGAAGACCTATGGCATTGATGCGAAACACCATGTGATCGCGGCAAATGAGGGCAACTGTACAGCCCTGGCTGCCGGTTATCATATGGCGACCGGCAAAGTGCCGGTGGTGTATATGCAGAACAGCGGCGAGGGCAATATCATCAATCCCGTGGCTTCACTTTTGCATGATAAAGTGTACGGCATCCCGATGATCTTTGTGGTCGGCTGGCGGGGCGAGCCGGGAGTGCATGATGAGCCGCAGCATATCTATCAGGGCGAGGTGACGCTCAGACTTTTAGAAGATATGCAGATCGCAGCGACGGTGGTGGATAAGGAGACCACACCGGAGCAGTTAAAAGAGGTGATGCAGGGATATCGGGAAATATTGGCAAAAGGCGGGGATGTGGCCTTTGTGGTCAAAAAGGGCGCCCTTTCATATGATGAAAAAGTAAATTATGCTAATGATTACAGCATGATCCGTGAGGAGGCGATCCGCCATATCACGCAGGCATGCGGTGACGATGCAGTGGTATCCACGACGGGCAAAGCCAGCAGGGAACTGTTTGAGATCCGCGAGGCTGCAGGCGCAGGGCACGGACACGATTTCCTGACGGTGGGTTCCATGGGGCACGCATCTTCCATTGCCTTGGGGATCGCACTGCAGCAGCCGCAGCGTACCGTATGGTGTATTGACGGTGACGGAGCGGCGCTGATGCACATGGGCGCCATGGCAGTGATCGGCTCTTACAGGCCCGCCAACATGATCCATGTAGTGATCAACAATGGCGCGCATGAGACGGTGGGCGGCATGCCTACCGTGGCAGGCGATATCGACCTGAGTGCCATCGCCAAAGCCTGCGGCTATCCTTCCGCAGTATGTGTAGAGGATTATGACGCATTGGATGCGGCATTGGCAGAGGCAAAGGCAAGGGACAGTTTATCATTCGTGGAAGTCAGATGCGCACTGGGCGCGCGGGATGATCTGGGCAGGCCTACGACAACAGCGAAGGAAAACAAAGAGAATTTCATGGAGTTTCTGCGGAAATGATGGAGAGGGTGACAGTAGAGCGGGTGTGCCTCTTACCGGGGCTGTTTCGTGACCGGATGGAACTGAATACGAGATACCTGCTATATATCAGAAAATGACGGAAACAAAAGAGGAAAAAACAGAAAAGGCAGCAGCCGTGCAGGAGCCGGAGCAGAAAGCGGAGACAATTACGGAAAAACTGCGCCATAAGAAGCGGATACGGAGGATGAAACATGCCATCGTGGGTTTTGTAGTGCTGCTTTGCGTGCTGCCGACGGTTCTTTCGATCGTGGCGCTTGCGCAGATCCGCAGGCTGGACCGCCAGTTGACACTGAGCAGACAGGTGATCGAGGATCTGTATGGCCGTGTGGGAGAGGCGCGCAGGCTGGCAGAGGAGAGCATGGCGCAGACCGAAAATGTGGAGATCACACCCAATGCTGCCCAGCCGCAGGATGCACGGGATACTTCCGTTGTGGAGAAGGATCCCTATGAGGATATGGTGAAGATCTGCTTAACGTTTGATGACGGACCGTCCCGGTATACGGATACGATTTTGGATATCCTGGCTTCCTATGATGTGAAAGCGACATTTTTCGTCAACGGCCATCCCGGATATGAGGATCAGTATCGCAGGATCGTTGCGGAGGGACATACGCTGGGGATGCATTCCTACAGCCATGAATACAGCAGTGTCTATGCCGATCTGGACGGTTTTGCGGATGATCTCTTCCAGATACAGACTTACTTAAAGGAGGTCACGGGAGAGGACAGTATATTTTACCGTTTTCCGGGGGGCAGCAGTAATACGGTGCATAAAGTAGACATGCAGAGCTGCATCCGTTATCTGGATGCAAAGGGCATCACTTATTTTGACTGGAATGTATCGGGCGGGGATGCGCTTGGCTATACCAGAAGCGTCAATGCGATCGTGGACAGCGTGATATCCCAGATCAATGCGCTGGATACGGATACCATTGTGATCCTTTTGCATGATGCGCCGGGCAAGGAGACAACGGTGGAGGCATTGCCGATCCTGATAGAAAAACTGCAGGCAATGGAAGGCAGCGTGCTGGTGCCTATTGATGAAGATACGAAGCCGGTACAGCATGTGCTGCCGGAAGAGGACTGAACGATCCGGCGTGTTTGGAGGGGGGCATCGATCCAAAATAAATCTGGATTTTAATTTGGAGGTTGTGATATGGGTTTTTTTCAGAGTCTGAAGGACGATCTTTCAGAGG
>JAFUUX010000259.1 GCA_017471325.1 Lachnospiraceae bacterium
GAATGATGGATATAACAACAAAACAACGGGATTTAAATCATACTTTATCAGTTTTGATGATGGAGCAAGACTTGAAATAATGAATAAACCTTCTATGGAGAATAGTGCAAAGTCAATCAATCGTACAGGATATATTCATATAGCCTTCTCTGTAGGAAGTGTTGAGGAAGTCGATCACTTCAGCAGCCTGGCAAACCGGCGCAAACTGGAGCAATTTGATGCGGTTTTGGAGGTAAGAAATGCCGATAAAAGTATTGTTTATCTGCCACGGCACTCTACCAACCGAGCAGTGAAAAGCCTTAAATATCAAGCTTTGAGAGCTGTTTTGATCGTGAATTTGCACCTTACTTGCACCCTTAAGTAACCAATAAATCCGGACTCCAATACAACACTTGCTTTCAATGGTCATAGATCCATTGTAGCGGTCAAAGGAAATAACTAACATAAATATTGAAAACTAACAATCCGTGTGTTAATATAAAATAAAAAATGTTAGAAGGCGATTAAATGAAGAAACTATTCGAGCAGGTATAAGGGCGAAAACTGGATTATTTTGAAGAAATTAAATATTCGTTGCCTCTTTATTTACAAGACGGCAGGAAATTTTACAGGATATCTGTTTCAGGGAAGAAGTTTGTTGTTGTGTTTTCCGAAACACAAGAGCGATTTAATATAAAAACCTTGAAAAAGCAGATGACATCCTATCAAAATGTCATAAAAGCGGACGTTGTTTATGGCTTTGATAAGATCAGTACTTTTCAGCGTAAGAGCATGATAGAGAATGAAATACCCTTTGTATCTCGCAATGGGCAGATGTATCTGCCGTTTATGGGGGTATTATTTGAGAAGTGCGCCAAAGGTGAGGATATCGTCAAGGAACACTTTGCACCGGGTTCACAGGTTCTTTTCCTCCTGTTTTTATATGAAAACGATAGCTATACAAAACTAGAGGCGGCAAAAAGGCTGCAGGTTTTACCGATGACCATATCCAGAGCATCAAAGCAATTGCTTGAAAAAGGCTTGATAGAGGAAAAGAAGCAGGGCACTGAAATTGTAATGACGGCTAGTGTTAAGGATCGAAGAGAACTGTACAGTAAAGCAGAGAAATATCTTATTAATCCGGTTCAAAGTTTTTTGTATTTGCCTAACGGTAGGGTAGATCGCGGCACTCCTGCATCCGGAGAATTCAGTTTGTCTCAGAGATCTGACATGGGCTATCCAAAGTATGTTGAGTATGCTTTATACAAAGACTCGCAATTCTTTAATGGGTTAACTTCTGTGGATTCGGATCTGATTTATGAGACTGATATTGTCCGCATACAAAAATGGAAATATGATCCGCTATTGTTTTCATGTAATGGGCAAATCGACCCGGTCTCTCTTATTTGTACGTTTGCGGATGCCGGGGACGAGAGAATTCATAAATGTCTCGAACAGGTAAAGGAGGAAATCTGGAGTTGGCAGATAATATAGAATTAAAGAACAATCTTATGTCATTTCGTGAGACATTCCGAGAGTATACAGATTATTATACCGTAATAGGCGGAACGGCATGTATGATCCTCATGGAAGAGGCGAGCAGAGACTTAGTGTGAAAGAAAGTAAATTAAGCCCAAAATGCGCAATAGACACAAGAAAAAGGCTCACATAGTGAACCGATTTTGAGATATTCCCACCTGATAAAAGAGGCGCACCTGCACATCAATAACCAAACGGGTGGGTGCATCTGATATTGATGCCGGGATGCCTTAATTGAGCCTATTGTAACACGAAAACGTGATGGTGGAAACACTTTCATTACTATTTGTGCCGCCAGTCAAAGGCGGCGGAATGGAGATTAATATGGAGAGAATTCTTTTTGTTGGATTTAAAGGGAAAAATAATGCTTTCGGCAAATTGGCGCAAACTTAAAGCATATTGATGCGGTTTTGGAGGTAAGAAATGCCAATAAAAGTATTATTCATCTGCCACGGCAACATCTGCCGTTCCCCAATGGGGGAGTTTATTATGAAGGATCTGGTGCAAAAAGCCGGATGGGAAGAACGGTTTATGATCGCGTCAGCAGCGACCAGTACAGAGGAGATCGGAAATCCGGTCTATCCGCCTGCGCGTGCGAAACTGGCGGAGCATGGTATTTCCAGTGCTGGAAAGACGGCACGACAGCTCAGGCGTGCCGATTATGCGGAATATGACTATCTGATCGGGATGGATGACTGGAATATGCGTAATATCCGCCGCATCATAGGTGCTGATCCGGAGGGGAAACTATATAAACTGCTGGATTTTACGGGAGAAGGTGGGGAGATCGACGATCCATGGTATACCCGTGATTTCGATACTGCTTATAATGACATCCTGCGGGGATGCAGAGCACTGCTGCAAAGGATACGGGAAGAACATCACCTGTAGGGAAATGCTGGTTACTATTCACAGTCGAATCGCGCACTTGCTGCGCGATTACGACCCAAATATTTCGAGTGAGATGGGTTTTGCCCACCGCCGCAGGCGATTTTCTTTGGCAAAACCCGTTACTATCACAGCACGAAGGGCTGTGATAGTAACAAATGCTGTAATGAAATCCATCCGGAGATATGGCATCTTTCATAGATTTGTGGTAAAATCAGATAAGATCAACTGGAAGGAAAGGCTCACGGACGGATGCAGGCGGAAAAGACCGCAGAGGGACAGAAGAAGAATAAGTATCAAAAGATACGTGCACGCATATGTGAGATCATAGAAGTAGGCTACGATGAGGATTTTGTCGGACGGGCATATGATGTCCTGAATTTTTCTGTGATCGTGATCAATTTGGTGGTCAGTGTGCTGATGACCTTTGATGTGCCCATGGCTGCTTACGGTGAACTGCTGTTGCTGATCGAACGGGTGACGGTCGGTTTTTTTGCCATTGATTGCCTCTTGCGGATCTGGACGGCAGGCGTGCTGTACCAGAACAGCAGTGAGTTGGTTGCTGTCTTAAGATATATCTTTTCTTTTAACGGCCTGGTGGACATTCTCTCCTGTCTGCCGTATTACCTGCCGGTATTTTTCCCAACGGGCATGGCGGCGTTTCGGATCTTCCGTGTGATGCGCATCTTCCGCATTTTCCGTTTAAATGCCTATTTTGATTCTCTGAATGTGATCGGGGCGGTCCTCAAGAGCAAAGCCAAATTGCTGGCGTCTTCGGTATTTATCATATTGATGCTGATGCTTGCAGCCAGCCTGGGGATGTACAGCCTGGAACATGCGGCGCAGCCGGAGGCGTTCAATAATGCGCTGTCCGGGTTATGGTGGGCGGCGGCTACGCTGATGACGGTCGGATACGGGGATATCTATCCGGTCACGGCAGCAGGGAAGCTGCTGGGCATTCTCATCACTATGCTTGGGGTAGGCCTGGTGGCGATCCCTACAGGTATTATTTCCGCCGGCTTTGTGGAACAGTACGAACTGCTGAAGAGCATGAGCGAGGAAGCGGCAGAGACGGAGGTTCATTTTATCAAAGTGCCTTTGACGGAGAAGGACTACTGGGTAGGGCTGCAGATCGCGCAGTTAAAGCTGCCGCGCGGCATCATCATAGCAGCGGTGCACAGGGACGGAGAGGTGCTGGTGCCCAGAGGAAATGTGACGCTGGAGCAGGGTGATCAACTGGTACTGGGTGTGGAAGGCACCAAGGACGGCATGCGTCTGAAACTGAAGGAAGTGGAACTGAAAGAACGGCACGAATGGAACGGGGAAAGGATCCGGGATCTGGATATTTCCAGACAGACCTTTATCGTGATCGTACGCAGAGACGGCAGGACCTTGATCCCGAGAGGTGACCTGCGGCTGCAGGCCGGGGATGCAGTGGTCTTATATACCAAAAAGCATGTGCCGGATGCGAAAGAGATCCGGATCTGACAGGTGCCGGAAAAGGGAGATAAAACCGGAAGCGATGGAGCAGCGCATCTATTTTTTTCATATGAATGAGAGCAGGTATGCGGAGTACCTGCAGTTATGCAAAGGATTGGGGATAGAAACCTGCATTGTGCCGGAACAGAAGCACTGCTTAAGCATAGGGCATATTGCCGGCATTCCCGGCGTATCGGCAAGGGCGGCTGAAGATGCGGATCAAAGGATAGGGGAAGAGATGCTGCTCTTATTTGGGCTGGACGGCAGGGCTTTGGATACCTTTCTGGCGGCTGTCAGGGAGGCAGGGATACGTCCGGTTGCATTAAAAGCAGTCGTCACACCGGTAAACAGCAGGTGGAGTGCAAGGCGGCTGTTTGCGGAATTACAAAAAGAGCGCAGTGCAATGAGGGAACTATAGGCGGGGGGCATAAGTGTGGCAAGGAAAGGAGAAGGGTAATTGGCTGGATTAAAAATGGCACAGGGAGTGGGTGGAAGCAGGTATGTACCTTATGAGGAACGTACAGGCAATGAGTCGATCGTTTATTTTACACGGGAACTGAATGCGGCAGGCCTGTGTAAGGTATATGATAAGGTGTCCGGGAATCTGCGCGGAAAGATCGCCGTAAAACTGCATACCGGCGAGCAGCACGGTCCGAACATCATACCGCGTCCCTGGGTGAAGGAACTCTTTGAACAGCGCATTCCGGATGCGACGATCATTGAGACCAATACCTATTATGAGGGGGATCGTTATACTACAGAGCAGCACAGGGAGACGCTGAAGGTAAATGGGTGGACGTTTTCACCGGTGGATATCACGGATGAAAACGGAACTGCCATGCTGCCGGTAAAGGGGGGCAAATGGTTTACGCAGATGTCCGTGGGAAAGAGTATGCTGGATTATGATTCCATGCTGACGCTGACGCATTTTAAGGGACACCAGATGGGCGGTTTTGGCGGCTCTAATAAGAATATCGGTATCGGCTGCGCGGATGGCAGGATCGGCAAGGGGATGATCCATACGGCAGAAGGCTCGGATGATCTGTGGTCTATCGCAGAGGAAGAACTGATGGAGCGGATCTCGGAATCTACGAAAGCGACGATCGATTTCTTTGGCAGGCAGGTGACTTATATCAATGTGATGCGCAACATGTCCGTTTCCTGCGACTGTGAGGGAGTGGCGGCGGCGCCGGTGGTCACCCCGAATGTGGGCATTCTGGGTTCGACGGATATCCTGGCGGTGGATCAGGCATGCATGGATCTGTTGTATGCGATGCCGGAGGAGTACAATCATGACCTGACAGAACGTGTGGAAACAAGGCATGGTCACAGGCAGTTATCCTATATGAAGGAACTGGGCATGGGAAATGACAGGTATGTACTGATCGATCTGGACAATGATGAGATAAGGATACTGCCGAGGGATGCAGTGGCGGGAGTGAAAACTTTTGCACCGGACGGGCAATAAAAAAGGATACAGAGGCAAACATAAAAAGGGCTGAAAAGGAGAAGAAAGATGTTTAAGAAAGCAACAGAAAAGGCAAGAGACAATGCGGTATTCCTGACGCTGCACATGGCCTTTCAGGTGGTGATCCTGCTGGCGTACCTGATCGAGCCGATCAAAGGGGCGCGTACCTGGGGGTACTACATTCCGCTGGCACTGATCCTGATCCTCACGATGGTGGTGGAAAATGTGGTGAACCGGCAGGATGAGGAGAGCGGGATACTGCGCATCGTGGGGCTGATCGGTTTTTCAATCATGTATGCATATGTGCTTTTTACAGCGGCAAACCCGCTTATCTTTACATACGCACTGCTGTTCCTGGCATTGGTGCCGATCTTTAATGATGCGAAATATACAGTGGTTTCCGGCAGCATCGTATTTGTACTGAATGTGGTATCCGTGGCGGTGAAGTTTGCAACAAAGGGCGTGCAGGGACAGGCAATGGAGGAAGCGGAGATCCAGGTGCTGCTGCTGCTTTTGTATGTGATCTTCTCTTATCTGGTGAATAAAAATGCCGTGCAGAACAGCAAGGAAAAGGTAGCGATGATCGCAAGCCGCCAGGCGGAGGAAGAACATATGCTTACGGCGATTGTAGAGACCGTAGGCAGCATGAACAGTTCGATTTCCGAAATGAACAGCGCCATTGATACGCTTGAAGAGTCTTCCCGTGAGACGATCGATGCGATGAAGGAAGTGGCAGGCGGAACGACAGAGACAGCGGATGCTGTACAGAACCAGTTGGAAATGACACAGGAGATCCAGCGCAGGGTGGATGAAGTGCGTCATGTATCCGGGGTGATCACGGAGAGTATGAGTACGGCAATGCGGGAGATCCAGACCGGCCGGGACAGTATCGCACAACTGGTGAAATATGTAGAGACTTCGGACAAAGCCGGCAAGCAGGTGGTCGGTGAACTTTCGGAATTGAATGAGCACACAACACAGATGCACAATATCACGGATCTGATCAATGAAGTGGCGACACAGACTACGCTGCTGGCATTGAATGCGTCGATCGAGGCGGCAAGAGCCGGCGACAGCGGGCGAGGGTTTGCGGTAGTGGCAAGCGAGATCTCAAAACTGGCGGAGCAGACGACGCAGGCGACGGATGATATTACTAATCTGATCGACAATCTGAGTGAAAAACTGAAGGAAGTGATGCATTCCATTGAAGTGCTGATGGAAAACAATGAGGAACAGAGCAGCTGCGCAAACCGTGCGGCAGAGAATTTTATACATATCACCTCCAGCACCAATGAGGCAAACACACAGACCGGCACGCTGGAAAAGACCGTGGACCAGTTGGCAAAGGCAAATGCTTCCATCGTGGAGAGCATAGAAACGGTATCGGCGATTTCCGAAGAAGTATCGGCGCATGCGAGCGAAACTCTTGAAGTCAGCGAGCGGAATGCAGACATCGTGCAGAATGTGACCGGACTGGTATCTTCGCTGAACGCGGATGCGAGACGGCTGGAAGATGCCGGAAAATGATCCGGCAGAAGAAATATAAGTGATAAAAAAGAAACAGGAATTGATATATGAATATTGAACAGATCATAGCAGAGGAATTAAAAATACGGCTTTCCCAGGTGGAAGCCACGGTAAAACTGATCGATGAGGGGAATACGATACCCTTCATCGCGCGTTACAGGAAAGAGATGACAGGCTCGCTGAATGATGAGGTGCTGCGCAATCTTTCCGAACGTTTAACCTACCTGCGCGGGCTGGAGGAGCGGAAAACTACCGTGCTGGCCAGCATAGAAGAACAGGGCAAACTGGATGAGGAACTGCGTGCAAAGATCGAGGCGGCGCAGACGATGGTGGTATTGGAGGATCTGTACCGGCCCTATAAGCCGAAACGCGTGACCAGGGCGCAGATCGCAAAGAAGCGGGGGCTGGAGGGACTGGCAAATACGATCCTTCTGCAGATGGCAAAGGAGCCTTTGGAGAAAGAGGCACAGCGGTATGTATCGGCAGAAAATGAGGTACCGGATGTGGCAGCAGCCTTGCAGGGCGCTGAGGATATCATTGCCGAGATCGTATCGGATAATGCGGATTACCGCACGCATATCCGTAAACTGACCTGGAATGAAGGCGTGGTAAAGAGCACGGCAAAAGACGCGGAGGCAGAGAGTGTCTATGAGATGTACTATGACTTTTCCGAGCCGGTAAAGAAGATGGCAGGCCACCGCGTGCTGGCATTGAACCGCGGCGAGAGTGAAAAAATACTGCAGGTGAAGATCCAGGCACCGGAGGAGGAGATTCTGCATTATCTGGGGCAGCAGGTGGTCGTACGCAGCAATCCCTATACCACGCCGCATCTGGAGAATGCATATAAGGACGCTTATGCCAGGCTGATCGCACCGTCGATCGAGCGGGAGATCCGTACGGAACTCACGGAGCAGGCGGAAGATGGGGCGATCTCCGTCTTTGGACGGAATCTGGAACAATTACTGATGCAGCAGCCGATTGCCGGGAAGGTGGTGCTGGGATGGGATCCGGCTTTTCGTACCGGCTGCAAACTGGCGGTGGTAGATGCCACGGGCAAGGTGCTGGACACGAAAGTGATCTATCCCACGGCACCGCAGAATAAGGTGGCAGAGGCCAAAGCGGAATTAAAGAAACTGATCTCAAAATACAAAGTGGATCTGATCTCTCTTGGAAACGGCACGGCATCGAGAGAGTCGGAGCAGGTGATCGTGGGACTGCTCAAGGAACTGGACCGGCCGGTATCCTATGTGATCGTGAATGAGGCCGGGGCATCCGTATATTCTGCCAGCAAACTGGCAACGGAGGAGTTCCCGAATTTTGATGTGGGGCAGCGCAGCGCTGCTTCGATTGCAAGGCGTCTGCAGGATCCTTTGGCGGAACTGGTCAAGATCGATCCGAAATCCATCGGCGTGGGGCAGTACCAGCATGACATGAACCAGAAGAAACTTGACGCGGCACTGAGCGGTGTGGTGGAGAGCAGTGTAAACCGTGTGGGCGTGGACCTGAACACGGCATCGGCACCGCTGCTGGCATATATTTCCGGCATCACGAAGACGCTGGCGAAAAATATCGTGGAGTACCGCGAGGCAAATGGCAGTTTTAAAAACAGAAAGGAACTGTTAAAGGTGCCCAAACTGGGGCCGAAGGCATATGAACAGTGTGCCGGATTTCTGCGGATCCGCGAAGGGGAGCAGCCGCTGGATGCAACCGGGGTGCATCCGGAATCCTATCCGGCGGCACAGGAACTGTTAAAGAAACTGCAGCTGGATACGGAGCAGATCCGGGAGGGCTGGAAGAAGGCGCAGCCGGTGAAGGTATCCGAAAAAGTAAAAGACAAAAAAGCCATGGCGGCAGAACTGGGGATCGGCGAGATCACCCTGACGGATATCCTGAAGGAACTGGAAAAGCCCGGGCGCGACCCGCGGGAGGACATGCCGGCACCGATCCTGAAGGAGGATGTGCTGGAGATGGAGGACTTAAAACCCGGGATGGTGCTGAAGGGGACTGTGCGCAATGCGGTGGATTTTGGCGTATTTGTGGACATCGGCGTACACCAGGACGGTCTGGTGCATATCTCAAGGATCTCGGATAAGTACATCAGGCATCCTCTGGAGGTGGTCAAAGTAGGGGATATCGTGGATGTAAAAGTGCTGGAAGTGGATCTGAAGAAAAAACGGATCTCACTGACGATGAAACTCTGAGGCAGTATCCATGGGAAAGGAAGCACGCAAAGGAAATCAGCATATCAAGGGCATTCTTTGCATTCTGGCGGCGGCGTTCGGCTTCTCACTGATGACTTTTTTTGTGCGGCTGGCAGGTGATGTGCCGACCATGCAGAAAGCCTTTTTCCGCAATGCGTTTGCGGCAGTAGTGGCAGTGGTGATGCTGCTGGGGACGGAGGAAAAGTTTAAGGTCAAAAAAGAGAGTTGGAAGGATATCTTCTGGCGCTGCGCATTCGGAACCAGCGGACTGATCGCAAATTTTTATGCAATAGACAGGCTGGATATCGCAGATGCCAATATGCTGAACAAACTTTCGCCGTTTTTTGCGATACTGTTATCGATCCCGATCCTGAAGGAGGTGCCGTCCAAAACAGATGTGCTGGCAACGGTAGTGGCTTTTATCGGCGCGCTGTTTATCATCAGGCCATCGGCAGATTTGACGATGGTGCCGGCTCTGATCGGACTCTATGGCGGCTTCGGGGCGGGCACGGCATATGTATTTGTGCGCCGGCTGGGGCGGAAGGGAGAACGGACACCGGTGATCGTGTTCTGCTTTTCAGCATTTTCCTGTATCGTTACCGCACCGTATCTGATCCTGCATTTCCATCCGATGCGGACGGAGCAGCTGCTGTGCCTGGTCATGGCCGGCGTAGCGGCGTCGGTCGGGCAGTTTGGCATTACCTCGGCTTACAAGTTTGCACCGGCCAGGGAGATTTCCGTATTTGACTATACGCAGGTGATCTTTGCGGCGCTCTGGGGATTTCTCTTTTTTGATGAGATCCCGGTGCCCTTAAGTATTGCGGGCTACGTGATCATCATCGGAACAGCGCTGGTGCGGTGGCGTATGAATCTGCGGGAACCGGCAGCATAATGGAAAAATATAAAAATGAATATAGAAAGGATATGGAGGAGCACTATGGCA
>JAFUUX010000260.1 GCA_017471325.1 Lachnospiraceae bacterium
CCGAAAGATTACCATATGATCGTCTGCCGGAATGTGCTGATCTATTTCACGGAAGGCGCAAAGGATGAAGTGTTTAAGCGTTTCCATGATGTGCTGGTGCATGAGGGCATCCTGTTCATCGGCAGTACGGAACAGATCACCGCTTATCAGAAAATGAACTATGGCAGGAAAAACTCGTTCTTTTATGAAAGACTCGACTGAAAGAACTGCCGTGTCAGATCTCTTCTGCTCTGTATAGAGTTATATGGACAAGCAGAACCTGTATGTATGATCTCGATCGGCAATGAATAAGTTTAACCGGCAAAAAAGCAGTCTGTACAGGCTGCTTTTTTGATGGGAAATTACCGGAATGCGGTCTGGCAGGCGAAAACGCCGCAAAACCGCCCCTGCTGATCACACTTCGTTTGATCGTCAGGAACCGGCACCGCGGTATGTTCTGAATAACTGCTTCTGCTCAATCCCTGTATTGATACATGCTGGTAAGGATATGTTCGGCGTACATATTGAAGCCGGAGCGGCTTTTTTTGAACTCGTCCGTCAGTTCAAAGAATAATTCTTTGGATTTGTAGTCACGCTTAAAAAACGGCGTAAAGAGTACTTCCCACTGCGGCAGGAACAGCGCCTTTTTTCTGGTATAGCAGTTGGAAGCGGTAGCCTGTACCCGGTGTTCCTTATCGACGAAAGAGGCAATGTTTTTATGCATGGCCATATCTTCCGCAGGGAGATAATAATAGTCCTGGTAATTGGCATAGAAATACTTCATTTCCTCTTCAAACAGGGGTACTTTTAAAGAACCGTCGATTCCCTCGCCGGAGAAATAGCAGCCTGCCCCGCGGAAGGAGATCCTTTTGGGGAGCGGCGCTTTGAAGCGCAGTTTCAATATGATCTCCTGGCCGCGCTTGCGGTTGAGATCGTTAAAATAATTGGCATGCACTTTCATAACGCGCAGCGGTTTTAAAAACAGATCCGGATATGCCAGCATGGAAACGACGGAAAGCATGCCTTTTAAATCGTCGGCATTGTGCAGCAGCAGCAGTTCAAGGTTGGCCGGATCTTTTTCACAGACATAATCATGGTAAATGCTGATCAGCTGCCCGCCGGTATATTGATCGTCACGGTCGATCCCTAAAAATTCCTCAACGGTTTTCTGTTTTAAGTTCGGAAGGCCGATGATATCCTTGTATCCTGAGATACGGCGGTAGATATCGACACCGTCCATGCCGTCAAAGGAATAGGGCAGTTTATACAGCTCTGCTTTTTGCAGTAGAAAAGGCAGATCAAAGTGGTTGCCGTTATAATGGATCAGAAATTTATACGGATGGGCAAATTCAAAGAAAGCCGTGAGCACCTGAAGTTCTTCGTTATAATTTTCCGCGAGCCATTGGATGTAATTCCAGTTTTCATCCTTGAAAAAAACGCAGCCGACCAGATAAAGATTGGAATTGCGGGAACTTAAGCCCGTTGTTTCAATATCGAGAAAAAGAATATCCGCCGATGTCTGCCCTTCCGGAAGCAGTGATTCCACGGGATAGTCCGGCTTAGTATCGAAGATTCCGGTGATCGTTTTCATGCCATTCGTCCTTTCTGGATACGATATTAACCTTATCAGTAACTGTTCAGAACCCCCCCCGGGTTCTGACAGTTACGCATTTCCGCCATGCATAATCTCGCTTCGCTCGATGACGGAAATGCCGTTAAACTCGGGCATCCTACACTACGCTTCGGGAGCCCTCGCGGTACCTTCTGAATAGTTATCCTTATCATATCACATTATGCTGATTTTAAGTAGTATTTTTTGAAAAACATTTAAGTTTCATATGACTAACAATAGTAACAAAACAAGTGCGCAAAACGGAACTTTTTATAGTATTATTGCATAAAATATGATATGATGAATGTATTGTTTCACATAAGGAAAAAGGAAAAGGTTATGGCAGGATTTACATTTCGCGGGGGCATTCACCCCTATGACGGAAAGGCACTTTCCAGGGAGAAGGCGATCACTGAGATAATGCCAAAGGGGGAGATGGTCTATCCGGTGTCACAGCATATCGGCGCACCGGCAAAACCGATCGTACAGAAAGGGCAGCGGGTGCTTATGGGAGAGTGCATCGCGGAGGCGGGAGGCTTTGTTTCCGCACCGGTATATTCTTCCGTGTCCGGTACGGTAAAAGCCATTGAAAAACGCCGGACGGTCAGTGGCGACATGACAGACTGTATCATCATAGAAAATGACGGGCTGGATGAAAAAGCCGCCCCGCTGACGGCGCGGAAGTATGAAGAAATGAGCCGCGGGGAAGTGCTGGAGGTGATCCAAAAGGCCGGCATTGTGGGCATGGGCGGTGCGGGTTTCCCGACGCATGTGAAATTAAGCCCGAAAGCACCGGAAAAGATCGATACCGTGATCGTAAACTGCGCGGAATGTGAGCCTTATCTGACCAGCGACTATCGCAAGATGCTGGAGGAACCGGACCGGCTGGTAAAGGGCTTGCAGATCGAGACAGGCCTGTTTGCGGGCGCGAGAGGCGTGCTGGCAGTAGAAGACAATAAACCGGACTGTATCGCGCTTTTAAAGGAGAAAGTAAAGGATATTCCCAATATTACGGTAGTGGCTTTAAAGACAAAATATCCGCAGGGTTCGGAACGGCAGCTCATCTACGCGGTGACCGGCCGTGAGATCAATGCGGCGATGCTTCCGGCGGATGCAGGCTGCATCGTCAATAATGTAGACACTGTCATCGCGGTCTGCAATGCCGTGACGGAAGGTGAGCCGCTGATGCACCGTATCGTTACGGTGACAGGTGATGCCGTCAAAGATCCCAGGAACTTTAAGGTGCGCACCGGTACGGATTATGCGGAACTGATCGAAGCGGCAGGCGGCTTTGTGACAGAGCCGGCCAAGATCATTTCCGGCGGTCCGATGATGGGAATTTCGTTGTTTGACCTGCATGTGCCGGTGACAAAGATTTCTTCGGCACTGCTGTGCATGAGCGTGGATGAAGTGGCAAAGTGGGAGCCTTCGGCCTGCATCAACTGCGGCAGGTGCGTGGAGGTGTGCCCGTCCCGCCTGGTGCCGTCGCATCTGGCAGACCATGCGGAACATTTTAATGAAGAAGAGTTTCTAAGGTATTACGGAATGGAATGCGTGGAATGCGGCAGCTGTTCCTATGTATGCCCGGCAAAACGCCAGCTGGCGCAGTCGATCAGGACCATGCGGAAACTGCAGCTGGCAAAAAGAAAGAAATAGGGTAACTGGTTTCAGAGGTAACGGTCAGAACCCGGGGGCTGAACAGTTACAGGAATAGACAGATGTGCTTTCGAAAAAAAGAGCGATAGAGAGGCTGAAGATATCGTGATGGAAGAAAAAAACAATGTAGCAGGGGAACAGGAAAAGAGCGCGAAAAAACTGCGCAGTGTTTCGCCCACACCGCATATACGGGACAAGGCCACCACGCGCGGCATCATGGGGATGGTGGTGCTCGCGCTGATGCCGGCGGCGCTGTACGGCATCTGGCATTTCGGACCGAAGGCTTTGCTGCTTCTTGTGCTGAGCATCGCGGCGTGCGTCGGCTCGGAGTGGGGGTTTGAAAAACTGACAAAGCAGAAGAATACGGCAGGCGATCTGTCTGCTGTCGTAACCGGGCTTTTGCTGGGGATGAACCTGCCGGTAGCCGTACCCTGGTGGATGCCGGTACTGGGCGGTTGCTTTGCGATCATTGTCGTAAAGATGCTCTTTGGCGGACTGGGACAGAATTTTATGAATCCGGCATTGGGGGCGCGCTGTTTTCTTGTGCTTTCGTTCTCAAAGTATATGACGGATTTCAGTTACCGGCCGGGATGGGGCGGGGCGGATGTGGTATCCGGTGCAACACCTTTGGCAGCGGCAAAAAACGGGGAGGCCTATGACCTGATGCAGATGTTTTTGGGGAACGAAGGCGGCACCATTGGGGAGACTTCTGCACTGGCGCTGCTGATCGGCGGTATATTTTTGCTGCTGAGCGGTGTGATCACCTGGCATGTGAGCGTATGTTATATTGCGAGCCTGCTGGCGTTTGTGCTGTTGTTTTCCGGACACGGCGCCGACCTTTCCTGCTTAGGGGCGCAGCTTTGCGGCGGCGGACTGATGCTTGGTGCGTTCTTTATGGCAACCGACTATGTGACCAGACCCATTACCCGAAAAGGACAGGTGATCTACGGGATCTTTCTGGGCGTGCTGACAGGGATCTTTCGCGTGTTCGCCCCCGGGGCGGAAGGTGTATCCTATGCCATCATCATAGGGAATCTGCTGGTGCCGCTGATCGAACGGGTGACATTGCCAAAGCATTTCGGCTATCGTAAGCAGCAGAAAGCGTAACAGACGCATGGTGGTGAGATAAAGAAAGAGCAGTGAATGAGGTGATGATAGGGATATGAAATCGATTCTGAAAGATGCGTGGATCCTGTTTGCCATTACGGCAGTGGCGGGCGTGCTGCTGGCGGTGGTCAATGAAGTGACGAAGGAACCGATCGCCAGGCAGAAGGAAGCGCAGGTTTCCGCAGCCTGCCGGGCGGTTTTTGCGGATGCGGCGGAGTTTGTGCCGGAAACAGCACCGGCGGAACGACCGGAATATGCCGCATGGCAGAGCGAATATCCCAGGGATACGGTGGATGAGGTCTATAGCGCAAGGAATGCGGAAGGCGAACCGCTGGGATATGTGCTGAATGTGACGAACAAAGAAGGCTATGGCGGGAATATCCGTTTCAGCATGGGGATACGCACGGACGGTACGCTGAACGGTGTGGCGATCCTGGAAACAGCAGAGACACCGGGGCTGGGGCTGCAGGCAGAAGAAGTGCTGGTGCCGCAGTTTGCGGATCGAAAGCCGGAAGCGCAGTTTGTGCTTGTAAAAGGCGGCGGTGCTGCGGCGGAAAATGAAGTGGATGCCATTTCCTCAGCAACGATCACAACAAAGGCATTTGTAAACGGAGTCAATGCGGGCATGGCGTATTATCACGCGGTTTATGGCAGCGCAAAATAAAGGGGAGCAGAGAAAAGGAGGGATGCCTATGGATGCGGCCGGATATCAGGAGCAGGAACCGACGGAGCAGAAGGCAAAAGAAGAGAAGACTTCTTCAAAAATAATATCTTCCCAAAAGTATTCTTTATGGAAGCCTTTGATCAACGGGCTGGTCACGGAGAACCCGACATTTGTGCTGATGCTGGGGATGTGCCCCACACTGGCAGTGACTACATCCGCCATCAATGGGCTGGGAATGGGGCTTACCACAACGGTGGTGCTGGCGCTGTCCAATATCATCATCTCGGCGCTGCGCAACGTGATCCCGGATAAAGTGCGCATCCCTGCGTTTATCGTGATCATTGCCTCATTTGTAACGATCGTAGGGCAGTTTCTGGAGGCATATCTGCCGGCCTTAAACAGCGCGCTGGGGATGTTTATCCCTCTGATCGTGGTAAACTGCATCATCCTGGGCAGGGCGGAAGCATTTGCATCGAAAAACGGTATGGCGGCTTCCTGCATGGACGGGCTCGGCATGGGGCTGGGATTTACGATAGCCCTTACGCTGATCGGCTGCGTGCGGGAGATCCTGGGCAGTTTTTCCGTATTTGGGATCAGTTTTAAGGCGCCGCTGGAACACATTGGCATGGCACCGGCTGCGATCTTTGTCATGGCACCCGGCGCGTTCTTTGTGCTGGCGGCGTTGAACGCTCTGATGGGAGTGGTCCGGGAAAAGCAGATTGCTGCCGGGAAAGAGAGCAGGATCCGCGCAGGCTGCACGCATGAGTGTACCACCTGCGGAGAGGATGGCTGCGTGCACCGTTTTTATGATGAAAAAGGAAAAGATGCAGCGGTCGGAAAAAAGGCAGAGTGAGATCTTGCAGATCCGGTGCAAAGTACCTGGAACGAAAATACCTGGAATGAAAAAACTGGAACGAAAATACCCGGAACGAAAATACCTGGAATGAAAAAACTGGAATAAAAATACCCGGAACGAAAATACCTGGAACAAAAAATGGAATAAAAATACCCGGAATGAAAATGTCAGGGGACAGGATGGCAAAGAAAGGCGGAAACATGAGTACATTATCGGAATTACTGATCATAGCGGTCGGCTCGGCATTGGTGAGCAATGTGGTACTGAGCCAGTTTTACGGACTGTGCCCCTTTCTGGGGGTATCGAAGCAGTTAAAGACAGCAGGCGGTATGGGTGTGGCGGTCATTTTTGTCATTACACTGGCCAGTCTGGTGGCAGGCATGATCTATCGGTTTCTGCTGGAGCCTTTTGGGCTGGAGTATCTAAAGACGATCGTATTCATCCTGGTCATTGCCGCCTTGGTGCAGTTTGTGGAGATGTTTTTGAAAAGGTCCATTCCGTCCCTGTATCAGTCGCTGGGCGTGTATCTGCCGCTGATCACGACCAACTGCGCCGTGCTGGGCACGGCACTGACCAACGTGCAGGAGGGATACGGCATCCTGTACGGCGTGGTGAACGGCTTTGCCACGGCGGCAGGCTTTGCCATCGCGATCTGCATTCTGGCAGGCATCCGGGAAAAGATGCGTTACAATAACGTGCCCAAAGCATTTCAGGGCATGCCGATCGTATTGGTAACGGCAGGCTTGATGGCGATCGCGTTCTGCGGTTTTTCGGGGCTGCTCTGATTTTGGGGATTTATTTTTGGGATCACATAGTTTGCGGGAGGAGATGTGGATGGATCTGCAGGCAATTATGATAGCGGTTATCATGATCGGCGTACTGGGGCTGGTGCTGGGGCTTTTTTTAGGCTGCTCGGCAAAGATATTTCATGTGGAGAGTGACAGCAGGGAAGAAGCGATCCTGGAGGTACTGCCGGGGAATAACTGCGGCGGCTGCGGTTATCCGGGCTGTTCCGGGCTGGCGGCTGCGGTGGTGAAAGGAGAGGCACCGGTGAATGCCTGTCCCGTGGGCGGCGAGGCTGTGGCTGCGAAGGTGGCAGCGGTCATGGGTGTGGATGCCGGCAGGAGCGAGCGCATGGTGGCTTTTGTCAAGTGCCTTGGCGACTGTGAGAAAGCAGCGAAAGACTATGATTATCATGGGGAAGCAGACTGCCGTATGGCGGCACTGCTGCCCGGAGGCGGGGATAAGTCCTGTAATTACGGCTGTCTTGGATATGGAAGCTGCGTGAAAGAGTGTCCTTTTGATGCGATCCATATCAGGAACGGGATCGCGGTTGTGGATCGGGAGGCCTGCAAAGCCTGCGGCAGATGCGTGGCAGTCTGTCCGAAAAAACTGATCGAACTCATCCCCTGTCATGCCGCTTACGCTGTAGCCTGTGCATCCAAAGACAAAGGTCCGGAAGTGATGAAAAAGTGCAAAGCAGGCTGTATCGGTTGCGGGTTGTGCAAAAAGAACTGTCCGGCAGATGCGGTGGAGATCATGGATTTCCTGGCGCGGATCGATCCGGAAAAATGTGAAAAATGCGGTGCCTGCGCGGAAAAATGCCCGAAAAAAGTGATCGCAAAACCGTGATCCAAACAGTTACATTATTTTTTCATTAACTCGTTTACGCGTTTCTGGACTGCCGAAGCATCATAACCGGCATCGGTCAGTTTCCTGGTACGATCCTGTCCTACGCCCCATTTTCCGGCAATGACTTCTTTTGCAATCTCATCCACGGATTTTTGGACCGGGGCAGAAGCGACCGGAGCGCCGTTTTCGTTTTTCCTCTGTGTTGCTGCATTCAGAAATGACATTCTGCGTTACCTCCTTGGGTTTAGTAAGATACCGATTTCAATATAGCATATCCTGGTGTACTTATCAAGGAACACTTTGCCGGGGGCTTATTCTGCTTAAGAGGGATGGGTTAATGGAATATGCTGTATTTCGGAAAACCGGAAGAGGGATGGGGATTCATTTCGTTATCCAGAAAAAGAGCCTCTGCGCCATCGGTCTCTTCGATCAGGGCAAGTCCTTTTTGGATCCCCAGTACAAAGCAGGCGGTAGACAACGCATCAGCGGCAGCGGCATCTTTACAAACGATCGTAACGCTATAGAGGTCGTTAGCGACCGGAAAGCCCGTTGCGGGATCCAGGATATGATGGTACAGAACGGTATCCTCATAAAAATATCTTTCATAGACGCCGGAAGTGACGACAGCGGTATCGCGCACGGACAGCGTATACAGCGGTGTACCGTGGGAAAACGGCTTTTCGATGCCGACGGTGTAAGCCTGTCCGTCCGGTTTTTCGCCAAGGACTGCCACATTGCCGCCCAGATTGATGATGCCGCTTTCTATGCCCCGGGCCAGCAGGTCGTCTTTTAAACGATCCGCGATATATCCTTTTGCGATAAAACCGGGATCGAGCTGCATATCGGGATCCGTCAGGCGCACTTCCCGGCCGTTGATCTGCAGACAACTGATATCGATATGGTTCCGGGCGTCTGCGATCCGTTCTTTGGAGGGGATGTGCGCAGTGCCGGCGTGAAAATCCCAAAGGGCACTGACGGTGCCGATGGTAGGAAGGGCAGCGCCGCCGCTGCGCGCGGCGTATTGTTTTGCGAGTGTTAAGAGAGCAGCGGTTTCATCAGAGACGGTAACGGCAGCGCCGTTTGCATGATTGATACGCCAGATGTCGCTGCCCTCGATATTTTTGGAAAAGAGCTGCTCGTAAGCCGCGCACCGATCCAGAAAATCCGCAGCGGCATCCCGGGAAACTTCGGTATCCTCATAAAGCGTGAGTGAAACACAGGTATCAAAATAAAAGCCGCTTACGACAAGGGGCTGTGCCTGTTTTGTGCAGGAGGTCAGCAGCATCAAACAGGATATGCCCAGAAGCAGAAAGAGGGATAGGACTCGTTTTTTGGCTGTCTGTTCAAACATCATGTTCTTCAGTATATCATAAAATGCGCGCCGGGAAAATACCGTTGTTTTTACGGACGGATGCCGGGTTACTATTCACAGCACGAAGGGCTGTGAATAGTAACAATCTTTTCTGACAGGCGGGTAAATTTTTCTTGACGCCGGATATCGATATCTGTTATCATGTGACCTGTTACAACATAATGTATGTGAATTCTGTTTTATCAGGGACGGTTCCGTCAAAATTCACAGCGAGCAAAGAAACATCCGATGTGAAAGGGATATGGGATGCGATGCAATGTTTTCTCTTTCTGTCGGGAAAAGGAGGACATTGTATGGCAAAGAAAAAGAAACAGAACAGGACCGCGGTCAATGATTACCATCAGGCATGCGGACCGGTGCGGATCAGCATGACAAATGATTATCTGTTCAAGGCGCTGATGCAAAGGAATGAGAGGGTATTAAAGGCACTGGTATGTGCGCTGCTGCACTTAAAGACGGATGAGATCAGCAGGATAGAACTGCTGAACCCGATCGTACTGGGGGAATATGCGGAGGAGAAGGACATCATACTGGATGTCAATGTGTGCTTAAATGATGAGAAGGTGCTGGATCTGGAACTGCAGGTGGCGGATGAGAAGAACTGGACGGAGCGATCCCTTTATTATGCCTGCCGCAATTACACCGGTCTGGTGAAGGGCGGGAATTATCAGGATGCGATGCCGTCCATACATATCGGGCTGCTGGATTTCACTTTGTTTAAGAAGCATGTAAAGTTTTACGCTACGTATAAACTGCTGGAGGAAAAGGATCACTATCTTTATACGGATAAACTGCAGATCGGGGTGGTGGATCTGACAAGAATAGACCTTGCCACGCCTGAGGATCAGGAATATAATATAGATAAGTGGGCAAGGCTGTTCAAGGCGAAAACATGGGAGGATATCAAAATGGTGGCTGTGAAGGATCAGGTGATCGGTGATGCTGCGACGACGATATACCAGTTGACTGCGGATGAGCGTATCCGTCAGCAATGCGAGGCCAGGGAGGACTATCTGCGCCGCCAGCGCGGGATGCAGAATATCATGGAACAGCAGAGGAACCAGCTGGAGCAGCAGAGGAAGCAGCTGGAGGAGCAGAGACAGCAGTTATCAGCAATGAGATCAGATCTTCAGGAAGCGTACAAAAAGGTGCAGGAGTTAGAGGAACAACTGCAGAAAAGGAAGTGAGCTGAAACCATACAAAGTTTATCGGCTGGTGTTTTTGGCAGGTATGCATAAGGAGATCCAGTGCTGCAGTTTTTGATTAAAAAAGGCTTTGAGTAACAGAAAAGTGCCGGAGATCAGAACGGCACTTTTCTGTTACTATTCACAGTCGAATCGCGCACTTGCTGCGCGATTACGACCCAAACATTCCGAGCGAGATGGGTTTTGCCCATCGCCGCAGGCGATTTTCATTGGCAAAACCCGTTACTATTCACAGCACGAAGGGCTGTGAATAGTAACACTTTTCTTGATATACGGTTGCCGGCGGCAAATTTTAATTGACAAGAGGTTGATAAATCATTACAATGATTTATGTGGGAAAAGGTGGTGCAGTAAATCCCTTTTTCCGCGGACGGAAGTGTATTTGCAGGATCGGAAATGAATAATCATCAGTGATACGCCTCTTTTGAGGCGTATATTGTGTGGAAAAAAAGAAGGGCGGATATGGATAAACTGTTTATTGTCATGCCGGCATATAATGAGGAGGCAAACATCTGCGATGTGGTAAAGGACTGGTATCCCTGCCTGGAGGGAAAGAGTGAGGATTCCCGGCTGGTGATTGCTGACAGCGGCTCAACGGATGCAACGCATAAACTGCTGAGATCCATGCAGAGAACCTATCCGAAACTGGAGATCCTGGGGGGAACAGATAAACAGCACGGACCGAAACTCATAGCCTTATATCGGTATGCGGTCTCAATGGGCGCGGATTATGTGTTTCAGACAGACTCGGATGGGCAGACGAAAGCCGGTGAGTTTGCGGCGTTTTGGAGAAAACGGGAAAAATATGACGTCATTCTGGGCAACCGGCCGGTGCGCGGGGACGGAAAGTTCCGGGCCTTTGTGGAAAAGGTGGTGTGCTTCCTGCTAAAACTTTATTTTGGCGTGAAGGTAAAGGATGCCAACGCACCTTTCCGCCTGATGAAGGCAGAGGTGCTGGCGCGTTATCTGGACAGGATCCCGGAGGATTATAATATCCCGAACATCATGCTGACGACTTATTTTACTTATTACGGGGAAAATCTGAAGTTTATGGATATCACATTCCGGCCAAGAAAGGCAGGCAAAAATTCCATCAATATCCCCCGGATCGTTGGGATCGGCTGGAAAGCACTGGGGGATTTCAGACGTTTTAAGGCGCAGATGCGTGAGGGAGGGAAGGCTTGACGCGGAATTGCCGGATAATTATAATGAAAAATAATATGCAGGGGGGTTGATATGATCAGGAGTATGACGGGCTTTGGGCGCAGCGAACTGGAAGAGCATGCGCGGAGGATCACGGTGGAGATCAAGGCAGTGAATCACCGTTATCTGGATGCATCGATCAAGATGCCCAAAAAGTTCAATCCGTTTGAAGCGCAGATCCGGAATGTTCTGAAAGAATATATAGAGCGTGGAAAAGTGGATGTATATATCACCTGTGAGGAATTAAGTGAGGAAAACTTACAGATCCGTTATAATAAAGCCGTTGCGGAGGAGTATCTGCAGTATCTGCGGCAGATGGCGGCGGATTTCGGACTGGAGGATGATATACGGGTTTCTACCTTGTCCAGATATCCGGAGGTGTTTTCCATGGAGGAACTTCCGCCGGATGAAGAAGAGATCTGGCAGGATCTGGAAAAAGTGGTGCGCAGCGCGGCAGAGCAGTTTGTCGTCAGCCGGGAGCGGGAAGGCGGGATGCTGCAGAAGGATCTGCTGGATAAACTGGCGGCAATGCAGCAGGATGTTGTCAAGATCGAAGAACGTTCCCCGCAGGTAATCGCGGAGTATAAAGAAAAACTGATGGCCAAGGTAAAGGAACTGGTCGGGGACGTGCAGTTCGATGAAAGCCGCGTGATGATGGAAGTGACGCTTTTTGCGGATAAGGTCTGCGTGGATGAGGAAATGGTGCGCCTGAAAAGCCATATCGGTGCGATGCGGAAGGAATTGGAAACGGGCGGCAGCGTGGGCAGGAAACTGGATTTCATTGCACAGGAGATGAACCGGGAAGCCAATACCACACTTTCAAAAGCAAATGACCTGCAGACTTCGGATGCCGCGATCGACTTAAAGACAGGCATAGAGAAGATCCGGGAGCAGGTGCAGAATCTGGAATAAGAAACGGGAGCAGGTGAGGAACAGCGCCGGTTCCGGCAGGGATAAGGGATATGGCGAAACTTTTGCACATCGGTTTTGGAAATGTGGTCAATGAGGAAAAGATCATTGCGATCGTCCACCCCGAGGCCGCGCCCATCAAACGGCTGGTGGCACATGCCAGGGAGCATGACCTGGCGGTGGATGCGACGCAGGGGAGAAAGACCAAGGCGGTGATCGTTATGGAGGGACAGCAGGTGGTGCTGTCCGCATTGCTGCCGGAGACGATCGTCGGAAGGAGCATGGATATGGCGGAGGAAACGGAATGAAGGAAAACAGGGAAGGGATACTGGTAGTCATTTCCGGGTTTGCGGGTACCGGCAAGGGTACGCTGGTCAAAGGTTTGCTGTCGGAGTATGACGATTATGCGCTTTCTGTTTCCATGACAACACGAAAGCCCAGGCCGGGAGAGGAAGACGGTGTTTCTTATTTTTTTGTCAGCAGAGAGGAATTTGAGAAGACCATAGCGCAGGATGGGCTGGTAGAATACGCAAGTTACTGTGATAACTATTACGGTACGCCCAAAGCCTATGTGGAGGAGCAGTTAAAAGCCGGTAAGGATGTGATCCTGGAGATCGAGATCCAGGGGGCGCTTAAGATCCGCAGAATTTATCCGTCCGCGCTGCTGCTTTTCGTAATGCCGCCCGGTGCGGAGGAACTGCGAAACAGGCTGGTGGGACGCGGGACCGAAACGCCGGAGGTCATAAAACAGCGTATGGACCGGGCCGCAAAAGAGGCGGAAGGCATTGAGGAATATGACTATATCGTGGTCAATGATCAGATCGGGGCATGTATCCGTAAGACGCATGAGATCATTGAAGCAGCTCATGCAAAACCGTTCAGAAATGAGAAATTTATTCAGACGGTGCGGGAGGATCTGCGCCGGATGAGTGAAGAATAAAAAAGCAGATCATCTGCAGAACAAAATGGAGGAAGAAAATTATGATGCTACATCCGTCTTATACAGACTTGCTTGAGGTAGTCAACAGCGATGCGGAGCAGGGAGATGCGCCGATCGTCAATTCACGTTATTCCATCGTGATGGCGACAGCAAAACGCGCGCGCCAGATCATTGCCGGAAGCCAGCCGTTAGTACCATCCAGAGGGAAAAAGGCGCTGTCGATCGCTGTCGAGGAACTGAATGAGTCCAAGATCCATATCGTGGGGGATGAGGCTTAAAGTTTTATGACGGAGTCATGCCGTAAGGTCATGCTCGTATCCCTGGGGTGTGATAAGAATCTGGTGGATTCCGAGATGATGCTCGGATTGCTTGCAAAGGCAGGTTATCAGATCGTGGATGATGAAACGGAAGCGGAGATCGTGATCGTCAATACCTGCTGCTTCATCATGGACGCAAAGGAAGAAAGCATCAATACCCTGCTGGAATATGGGCGACTGAAAGAAAACGGAATATGCAAAGCGTTGATCGCAACGGGCTGCCTGGCGCAGCGTTATGCCGAGGAGATCCATAAGGAGATTCCGGAGGTGGACGCGGTGGTAGGCA
>JAFUUX010000261.1 GCA_017471325.1 Lachnospiraceae bacterium
ATATTTATAAGTCGATCGTAAAGATCAGCAAAGATGAGCCGGTCTTTTTGATGGATCGATCCAAAGATGTTGAGAAGTACACGATCAGCATGAAAGAGAACGCCATGAAGTTCCGCAGTGATGTGGGGGCGATCGGCGGGCTGGATGATGCAACGATTTTTAACCAGAAGACAGCGTTTTCTTCCGAGCCGTCCATAGCGGAGGTCGTGGATCACGGCGGCCATGCGGGAGAAACGGAGGACGGGGCTGACGCTGTGGAACTGACGGTACGCCAGTTGGCAAAACCGCAGGAGAACATGGGAAAGTTCCTGCGTCCGGACGTGGCAGGCATAGAGGAAGGGAACTATTCCTTTGATGTGGCGACACTGACTTCCAATTATGAACTGCAGTTTACGATCAGTGAAGGGGATACCAATAAGGATATCCAGGGGCGTCTGGCCAGGCTGATCAACAACTTTAACCTGGGACTGCAGGCAAATGTAGAAGAGGATGATGTCGGAAACACGGCGCTGGTGATCCGTTCCAAAGCCGTAGGTGATAAGACGTCGGAAGGCGGTCACTTCTCTATCTCGGATGAGAACACCAGCCAGAAGAGCGGGATCGTGGATTATCTGGGGATCAGGAAACCGAGCCAGGAGGGGACGGATGCGATCTATATCGTAAACGGGGAGACCAGGACGTCATCGGGGAATGAAGTGCGGCTGAACAAGACCTATGATGTGAAGCTGAAAGCGGAAGCACCGGATCAGACGGTGACCATCGGGTATAAGCCGGATGTGGAGTCCATGAAGGACAATATCCTTTCCCTGGCGGGTTCTTACAATAATTTTATCAAAGCGACCGCAGAGTATGTGGAGCAGCAGCCCAGGACCAGCCTCCTGGTAAAGGATATGAAATCCACGGGCGCTTATTATACGGCGGGGCTGGCAAAACTGGGCGTGACGCAGGAGCAGGACGGAACGCTTTCGGTGGATGAGGAGAAACTGGCGGAAACGCTTAAGAGTGAGGATGGGGAAGGCGAGATCGATACGCTGAAAGACTTTACGAAATCGGCGTTGCGCAAGGCAAACCAGGTGCAGTTAAATCCGATGGACTACGTGGATAAGCGGATTGTTGCCTACAAAAACCCGACAAAGCCGCATTATGCAAACCCGTATATCACGAGTGCGTACAGCGGGATGCTGTTTAACGGATACATGTGATTGACATCGTGCGGAAAAGCGTAACGGTCAGAACCCGGGGTTCTGAACAGTTACCGGCGATGATCCTTCGCGATAGAGAGCATTGGATTTTGATATGTTTTACAGGAAAAAGCGGAGCCTGCGGTTCCGTTTTTTTTTTAATGCAGTTTTTGATGCAGTTTTTGATGCAGTTTTTAGTGCAGTTTTAATGCGGTTTCTTATGCTGTTTATAATGCGGTATTTGACATTGCAGGGGGATTTGGTACAATATACAGTATTGGGTGATCATAAATATAAGCTTTGATAAAAGAAGGTTATGATATGAAAGAAAAAAATACAAAGCAGCCATTGGTGGCGATCCTGACAAATAATGATGATGATATCTATTGTTTCCGCAAGGAACTGATCGAGGCACTGCTGAAAAACGGATACCGGGTGCTGGTTTCCTGTCCATACGGCGAGAAATTTGAGTTGATGACAGACATCCCCTTCCTGTATGATGATCCGGTGATCGACCGGCGGGGGACAGATCCCATAGCAGACGGGAAACTGCTGCTGCATTACCGGAAGTTGTTCCGTGAGCACCGGCCGTTTGCGGTGCTGGCTTATACGGCCAAGCCGAATGTGTATGGCAGCCTGGCGGCACGGTCCCTGGGGATACCGGTGCTGAACAACCTGACCGGCTTTGGCTCCGCGCTGGATGGCGGGAGGCTGAAGCGGGGGCTGATCGTGCGTCTGTTTCAGGCGGCTTACCGGGGGAGTGCCTGCATCATGTTTCAGAACGAGGTAAACATGAGGCTGGCAAAGCGCCTGCGCATGATCAGGGGCAAAGGCAGGCTGATCCCGGGATCCGGCGTGGATACGGAGCGTTTTCCGCTGCTGCCCTATCCGGAGGGCGGGGACGGAAAGCATGGTGAGACGGTGGTGTTTAACTATATCGGGCGCGTGCTGCACGATAAAGGGGTGGATGACTATATCGAAGCGGCACGGCGCATCCGCGCGGAATATCCCAAAACGGAGTTTAACATGCTGGGTTTTATCGAGCCTACAGAAAGCCATTACGAAAAGGACCTGGCAGAACTGGAAGAGGCCGGGATCGTGCATTACCGCGGCAGCCAGAAGGATGTGCATCCTTTTATCGAACGGGCGCACGCCATCATTCACCCGTCCACTTATGGGGAGGGCATGAGCAACGTGCTGCTGGAAAATGCATCGAGCGGCCGGCCGGTGATCACCACGGACAATCCGGGTTGCCGGGAGACCTGCAGGGCAGAGGTGAGCGGCTTTATCTACCCGGGCGGGGATGTGGATGCGCTGGTGGCGGCCATCAAGCGTTTTCTGGCCTTGCCAAACGCAAAGCGCCGTGAGATGGGGCTTGCCGGAAGGAAGCGCATGGAAAAGCACTTTTCACGGGATATCGTGGTGAAGGCTTACCTGGAGGAACTGGAGCTGCTGAAACATGCATAAAAATCATACAAAAAAACATATCGCTATCGTGGTGCAGAACCTGCATAACGGCGGCGCGGAGCGTATGGCTGCTAATCTGTCGGCAGAACTGGCGAAGTATTACGAGGTTTACCTGATCGTTTTTGACGCGGCGGATGCCATCTACCCGTATGGCGGGAAACTGATCGATCTGAAAGTGCCGCCCCTGCAGGAGGGCAGCGTGCCGCAGCGGGTCTGGAACAGTTTATCCAGGATACGTAAACTGCGTTATCTGAAAAAGCGCTTAAAGATCGACGCGACCATCAGCCACATGGACGGTGCCAATCTGGTGAATATCTTATCGGATATGGGAGACAGGCGCATTTCGGTTTATCACAGTATGCCTTCCTTTGAAACCACAGATGCTTTTGCAGACCGGATGCTGCAGCGTGCCATCGGGCATTGCAGCGACCGCTATCTGGTGGTGTCCGGGCCGGCACTGCAGGACATGCACCGGAACTTTGGCGTGCCGTTGGATAAACTGCAGTGCATTTATAATTTTGTGGATATTCCGAAAGCGCATCAGATGATGGCGGAGGCACTGCCGCAGGAAACAGTGGATTTTTATCAAAGACACGATAAAGTGATCGTACATGCGGGGCGGCTGATCCCGTTGAAGGCGCAGCAGCGGCTGATCCGTATCCTGGGTGGTTTCCGTGCGCAGGGAAAAAATGTGAGCCTGGTGCTGCTGGGCGAAGGTGAGGAACGAGGGAAACTGGAGGAATGTGTCCGGAAGACGGGCGTGGAAGACCACGTGCTGATGCCCGGGGAAGTGCGCAATCCCTTTCCGTATTTTAAGCACGCGGATGTATTCGCACTCTGTTCCGTTTATGAGGGGCTGCCTATGGTGCTGATCGAGGCGCTTGCCTGCGGCTGTCCGGTGGTGAGCCTGGATATGCCTTCCGGAGCACGGGAGATCCTGGCGCCGGATACGGATGTGACGCAGACCGCGCAGGAGATCGAATACGCAAAGTACGGGATACTGACACCGCCATATCGGGAGGTGCCGCAGGACAGCGCGGAAAATGCGGAGGCAGAAAGGACGGATACGTGGGCGGAAGGCAAACTGGCCCGGGCATTGGAGGAGATGCTGTATCGGCAAGAGATACGGCAGAAATATCTAAGCAGCTGCGCGGAGGCGGCAGCAGCATTTTCGGAAGAACGCATCATAGCGCAGTGGCGGGAACTGATCGAGGGATGAAACGGATCATGTGCTGCGGGCAGCGGCTGCCCGGCCGGGCTGCAAGCGTATGGCACAAGGCGGGACAGCAACAATCAAACATGCCCGAATAGATCCGTCTGATTGTTTTATGGAAAATGATGTGGTATAATATATCGATTTGTTTTGGAGCGGTTTTGGAAAAGACCGGGATCATTGTGTTTGAACAGGGAGGCGAAAGGAATGGCACATAAACTGGAAGGCCGGATCAATGCGCTGGTGGATGCGTATCTGGCAGATTACAGCGGGGGGAAGGATATCGACAGGGTGGATACCTTTGATCATCCGGACCGGGAAACGATCGTGGCCATTCTGGATAAGCTGCAGCGCATCGTATTTCCGGGTTTTTTCAAGAACCGTACCTTTAAAGTATATACCGTGCGGAATGATATTTCCATGCAGCTGGAGGACATCCTGTTCCATCTGATCCGGCAGTTGGTGGTGGTGCTGCCTTACGGGGAAACGTTTGCCGGTCTTTCTGCGGAAGAACTGAACGATAAGGCAGAGGAAGTGGCTTTTGCGTTTTTAAATCAGATACCGAAAGTGCGTGCCTATATCGAAACGGATGTACAGGCGGCCTTTGACGGGGATCCGGCGGCGTTTTATAAAGATGAGATCATTTATACTTATCCCGGTCTGTACGCGATCTTTGTAAACCGGATCGCACATGAACTGTATGTTCTGAATGTGCCGCTGATCCCGCGTATCATGACGGAGCATGCGCATTCCGTGACCGGTATCGATATCAATCCCGGGGCGACGATCGGGAAATACTTCTTTATCGACCACGGAACAGGCATCGTGATCGGCGAGACCACGGAGATCGGGGATAATGTAAAGGTATACCAGGGCGTGACACTGGGCGCGCTTTCGACACATGGCGGGCGCAGCCTGAACAACAAGAAGCGCCATCCGACCATAAAGAGCAATGTGACGATCTATTCCGGGGCATCGATCCTGGGCGGCGATACCGTGATCGGGGAAAATGCCGTGATCGGCGGCAACTGCTTTATTACAAAGTCCATTCCGGCAGGAGCCAAGGTCTATATCCGCAGCCAGGAACTGGTATATAAATACGCGGACGGGCAGGGGGCGCGCAGCGAGAATCTGGATAATGACGGCAGCTGGTTTTATATCATATAAGATATGAAAAGGGTTTTAATGGAAAACCGTACACATAGAAAAATACAACATTGGCAGTTTGTAGCCGTATTGCTTGTCGTGTATGACGCGGCAGTGGTGAATCTGTCCTATTTTCTGGCATTGTGGCTGCGCTTTGACTGCCGGGTGAGCATGATCGAGGTGGATTATCTGCTGGCCTATATGGAGTTTACCCTGATCTACATGGTGCTTGCAGTGCTCATCTTTTGGAAGTGTGGCCTGTACAAGGCGATGTGGCGCTATGCGAGTTTTGTGGAACTTGAGAGGATCGTACTGGCTACGATCATCAGTTTCGTGGTGCATTCCATCGGCGTCAGTATCTTTACTTATGCTAATTCCGATGAGTTCTGGCGTATGCCATGGTCCTATTATTTTGTGGGCACCATGATACAGTTCCTGATGGTGCTGGCGGCGCGGTTTTCCTATCGCTTCATGCTGCTGGCGAAGGGGCATAAAGTGAAGAATGGCGCGGACTTCCATCCGGTCATGCTGATCGGGGCCGGCAGCGCGGGACGGGCGATCCTGCATGACATGAACCGTTTTGCGGCGGGCAACGACAGAGTGGCCTGCATCATCGATGATGACGCCAATACCTGGAGCAGGTCCATCGACGGGGTACCGATCGTGGGCGGCCGGGATGATATCCTGACGAACTGCAAAAAATACCAGATCGAAAAAATCTATATCGCGATCCCTTCGGCATCGGCGGAAGCGATACGGGATATCCTGAATATCTGCAAGGAAACGGACTGCAGTTTGAAACTTCTGCGGGGGATGTACCAGATCGTGGAAGAGGAGAATATCACGGTCCGTGATCTAAAGGATGTGTCCATTGAGGATCTGCTGGGCAGAGAGCCGATCAGGGTGGAGATGTCGGAGATCTACGGGTTTCTAAATGACAAGGTGATCCTGGTGACGGGGGGCGGAGGCTCGATCGGCTCGGAACTGTGCCGGCAGGTGGCAAAGCATAATCCGAAGGAACTGGTCATTTTTGATGTATATGAGAACAATGCCTATGAGATCCAGCAGGAACTGCTGCGGAACCATCCGGATCTGCACTTAAGCGTGCTGATCGGTTCGGTGCGGGATTCCAGGCGTCTGAATGAGGTGTTTGCGAAATACCGGCCGGATGTGGTCTATCATGCGGCGGCGCATAAGCACGTGCCGCTGATGGAGATGAGCCCGGCGGAGGCTGTGAAGAATAATGCCATCGGCACGTACAAAACCGCATATGCAGCCATGACGCACGGCACGCAGCGTTTTGTGCTGATCAGCACGGATAAGGCGGTCAATCCGACGAATGTGATGGGAGCGAGCAAGCGCTTATGCGAGATGGTGGTGCAGACCTTTGATGCCAAGATCAAAGCGGGGAAGGCGGATGACTTAAAAGAACTTTATTCCCATATGCATACGGGGGCGGAGGAACCGCTGCGGGATGTGCCGCATACAGAATTTGTGGCAGTGCGTTTCGGAAATGTGCTGGGCTCGAACGGAAGCGTGGTGCCGCTGTTTAAAGAGCAGATCGCCCAGGGGGGGCCGGTGACCGTGACGCATCCGGACATCATCCGCTATTTCATGACGATCCCGGAGGCGGTGAGCCTGGTGCTGCAGGCGGGCACCTACGCGAGGGGCGGCGAGATCTTTGTGCTGGATATGGGCAGTCCGGTGAAGATAGACACGCTGGCGCGCAACCTGATCAAACTCTCCGGCCTGCGTCCGGACGTGGATATCCAGATCGTATATACCGGCCTGCGTCCCGGAGAAAAAATGTATGAAGAAAAACTGATGGAAGAGGAAGGGATGCAGACCACGCCCAACCATCTGATCCATATCGGGAATCCCATTGCGTTTGATGAAGACCGTTTCCTGAAGCAGCTGGAATTGCTGATGCAGGCGGCTTATGACGGAAAGGGGGATATCCGGCAGCAGGTAGCGGAGATCGTGGGGACTTATACCGTGGCAGAGTAAGCAGCGTTGCGGCATATCGGATGCGGGAAGCATCAGCAGGAATGGCAGAAAGGACAGGAAAGATGGAAAAGATGGAGCAGAAAAAGATCATATTCAGTCCGCCGGACATTTCGGAAGCGGAGATTGAGGAGGTATGCGCGGCGCTGCGTTCCGGCTGGCTTACAACAGGGCCGAGGACCAAAGAACTGGAGCGGCAGATCGCGGAATACCTGCATACGCCCAAAGCGGTGGCGCTGAACTCGGCTACGGCGGCAGAGGAGTTGAACCTGCGCATTTTGGGGATCGGTGAAGGGGATGAGGTGCTGGTGCCGGCGTATACCTACACGGCCACGGCAGCAGCGGCATTGCATGTGGGCGCGGACATACGCTTTATCGACTGCCAGGAAAACAGCCTGGAGATGGATTATGAACAGATGGAGAATGCCATCACGGAAAAGACAAAGGCTGTGATCCCGGTGGATCTGGGCGGTATCCCCTGCGATTATGAGAAGATTTATGAGATCGCAGAACGGAAAAAGGGGTTGTTTGTGCCGGGAGGGAATACGGAACTGGGACAGCGGATTCAGAAAGCATTGGGGCGCGTGGCGGTGGTTTCCGACAGCGCGCATTCTTTCGGGGCCAGCCGGAAGGAAAAGATGGCCGGGACACTGGCGGATTTTTCCTCGTTTTCGTTCCATGCCGTTAAGAACTTCACTACCGCAGAGGGCGGCGCGGCTGTGTGGAACCCCCTTCCGGGGATCGATGATGAGGAACTGTACCGCTGGTACCAGCTTTACAGCCTGCACGGGCAGTCAAAGGACGCGCTGGCGAAAACGCAGCTGGGATCCTGGGAATACGATATCGTGGCACCGCTGTATAAGTGCAACATGACGGATGTGGCGGCTGCCATCGGTTTAAAGCAGATGGAACGCTATCCTGCGCTTCTGGAACGCAGAAAACAGATCATCGCGCAGTATGACGCAGCCTGTGACGCGATGGGGGTGGAGCACCTGATCCATGATACGGAGGAATATGCATCCAGCCGGCACTTGTATTTATCACGGATCCCCTGGGCGGATGACGCGCTGCGGCGGGAAGTGATCGTAAAGATGGCGGAAAGGGGCATTCCCTGCAATGTGCATTATAAACCGCTGCCGATGATGACGGCGTATCGGGCGCTTGGCTTTGACATCAAAGACTATCCCAATGCCTATGCGCATTTTGCGAATGAGGTGACACTGCCGCTGCACACGCTTCTTTCGGATGAAGATGTGGCATATATCGCGAAGAATTATCAGGAAGTGCTGTCGGCAACGAAGCATACCGGTTAACATTCATGAATGCCGCAGGCATAAGTGATATAAAGAGGAGATTAAGAGAGAAGAGGATGCTGCGCAGGTTTGAGAAACTGCCGCGGGGATTGCGGCATGCGGAAGTAAAAGCATATTATGACATATTGGCACGGAAGCGGGGGCAATTGGCACTCAAGCGGCTTTTTGATGTGTGCGCGGCTGTTGTGCTGCTGTTTTTCCTGGCGCTGCCCATGGCGGTGATCGCGGTATTGATCGCGCTGGATTCCCCGGGCGGGGTATTTTTCCGCCAGAAGAGAGTGACGGCTTGTGGACGGATCTTCCGGATACACAAGTTCCGGACGATGTGCAGGGATGCAGATAAAAAAGGCAGTGCCGTAACGGTATCCGGGGACGCGAGGATCACAAAGATCGGGGCGTTTTTGCGAAAATACCGTCTGGATGAACTGCCGCAGCTGCTGGACGTGCTGGCCGGGGATATGTCCTTTGTGGGGACCAGACCGGAGGTGCCGGAATACGTGAGAAAGTATACCAGGGAAATGCGTGCCACATTGCTGCTGCCTGCCGGGATCACTTCGCAGGCCAGCATCGCGTATAAAGACGAGGCGGAACTGCTGGAGGGGGCAGAGGATCCCGATGCGGTATACACAGCACGGATCCTGCCGGCCAAAATGGAATACAACCTCAAAGCATTGCGGGAATTCAGTCTGTGGAATGATCTGAAGACCATGCTGCAGACGGTATGGGAAGTATTCAGGTGATGACAAGTGATGATTGTTGTGTTAAAATATCTACTTGATTTTTATTTTTGAGCAGGTATCCCGGAGGATGAGATAACAGATGGATGCGTCTGTGGCAGATCAAATGAATATGGAGCAGAAAGCGGAGGCTTTGCAGCAGACAGAAGGGACGGCGCCATCGCAGGAGGCATTGGCGCAGACCGGGAGTGCAGGGATGCCGGTAGCAACGGATAACGAAATGCCGGGGCAGACGGAAGCACAGGCGGATGTGGCAGAGGCGGCGCAGACGCAAAACGATGCGGCGGAAGAACCGGAGAGCATATCGGAAGAAGAGCGGATCGACCGCTATTTTCAGGAACTGACGGATGCCAAAAGGGCCGTAACGGCGGGGATCGTTGTCTATAAAGGCAGGATCAATGAAAAACTGCAGGAGCGTTCCGCGGCCGGTTATGATGCGATCGCGGCCATCTTAAACGAGCCGCAGTACGACAGGATCGCGCAGTATGATGAGGAACTGACCGCGTTTAAAAGCACGGGCACCATCTATCGCATGGAAGCCGACAGCGAAAAGCAGACGATCTATGACAAGATCGAGTATGTGGATGATTACCGCAGGTTGTATGCGCAGATGATGTTCTTTTTGCGCCGGATGCAGTTTGGTATGGATTATTCGGACTGCATGATGTGGCTGCAGGAGTGGGGGCTGACGGTACACTTTACGATACAGATGCTGCAGGAATGCGAACTGGGGGAAAAGGGGAAGGTGACGGCCATACTGGCGGGTCTGTATGATGCGGCCGGTTACCGCAAAGAGGCACTGTATCTGCTGAACGTGATGCTGGATCACTGCACAGCGCAAGAGGCAGCTTTGATCGAGGAAGAACGCCGCAGGCTGCAGGCGCTTGGATGATGGATATGAACGGAAAAAAGTTTTGCTTTCTGATCGCAACAAATAAAGAAGAGTTTTACAGTGAGTGCATGTATTATATCGGCAGCCTGCAGGTGCCGGAGGGGTATGCCGTGGAGTGCGTGCCCATCCGCGGGGCTGCGGGAATGGCTGCTGCCTATAACGCGGCCATGCGTGTCACGGATGCCGGATATAAGATCTATATGCATCAGGATGTATTTATCTTAAACAGGCATTTCCTGTTTGACCTGCTGACGGTATTTGGCATGGATCCGGCCATCGGTATGGTTGGCGTAAGCGGCATACGTGAACTGCCGCAGAACATGATGCTTTGGGGCGTGCCGCGGGTGGGCAGTCTCTACGGCAGCGAAACGGGGCATGCGGATTATGCAGCGTATGCATATGAGCCGGCGGATGGCCTGACGGATGTGGCGGCGCTCGACGGGCTTCTGATGGCAAGCCGCGTGGATGTCCGCTGGCGGGAGGATCTTTTTGACGGCTGGGATCTGTATGATATTTCACAGAGCATGGAATTCCGCAGGCGGGGATACAGGCTGGTTGTTCCGGAGCAAAAAGTCCCCTGGGTGTATCATGACAAGACCGTTTCCAGCGTGTGGAATTACAATAAGTACAGGAAGATATTCCAGCAGGAGTACCTGGAAGAGGCACGTGCTGCGGAGGGATAAGCGCCTGCGGCAGCAGCAAAGGTTGCCGTCACAGGATGAAGCGGCGTGAAAAGCAACGGGGAAAGCGGTTACTATTCACAGTCGAATCGCGCACTTGCTGCGCGATTACGACCCAAATATTCCGAGCGAGATGGGTTTTGCCCATCGCCGCAGGCGATTTTCATTGGCAAAACCCGTTACTATCACAGCACGAAGGGCTGTGAATAG